>NZ_WUEI01000048.1 GCF_012911025.1 Azoarcus sp. TTM-91
GCGCGCTGCTGCTCCTCTCGCAGCCCGCCACCGCCGCCCAGCCGCCTTCCCCCGGCGCCGCCACCGCCAACGAACCCGTCTCGCTCAACTTCCAGAATGCCGACATCGACGCGGTGATCCAGGCCGTCGGCAAACTGTCCGGCACCAACTTCCTGGTCGACCCGCGGGTCAAGGGCAAGATCAACGTCGTCACCAACACCCCGGTGGCGCGCGAACTCGCCTACCAGATCCTGCTCTCGGCGCTGCGCCTGCAGGGCTACGCCGCCATCGAGGGCAAGGGCGTGACCAAAATCGTGCCGGAGGCGGAGGCCAAGCTGCACGCGGTGCCGGTGGGCAAGGAAGGCCGCGGCGCGGCGCAGGCCAGCGGCGGCGACCGCCTCGTCACCCAGGTCTTCGCCCTCAAGCACGAATCCGCCACCCAGATGCTGCCGGTGATACGGCCGCTGGTGGCGCCGAACAACACCATCAGCGCCTTCCCCTCCAACAACGTGCTGGTGGTCACCGACTACGCGGAGAACATCGCCCGCATCGCCAGCGTCATCGAATCGCTGGACGTCTCGCAGGGCGACCTCAGCGTCATCGAGCTGCGCCATGCCGCCGCCATCGACTTCGCGCCGCTGCTGTCACGCCTGCTCGCCGAGCGCGGCGGCGCCAATGCCGGCGGTGCCGGCGCTGCCCAGGTGCTGGCCGAACCGCACAGCAACAGCCTGCTGATCCGCGCCGACACGCCCAGCCGGCTGGCGGCGGTGCGTCAGCTGGTCGCCAGCCTGGACAGGCCCGGTGCCGGCGGCAACATCCATGTGGTCTACCTGAAGAACGCCGACGCCCGCCAGGTGGCGGAAACGCTGAACGCCACCCTCAGCGGCACCGCCGCCGGCAGCGCCAGCCAGCCCAGCGCCAGTCTCAGCGCCGGCGGCAGCGGCCTGGGCGACGGCGGCAGCGCCGGCCTGTCGTCCGCCACCTCCGGTGACAACAGCACCAGCGCCGCATCGACCCCCTCCACCAGCCAGACCCGCGGCAGCGGCGGCGGCAACGGCATCGTGCAGGCAGATGCGATGAACAACGCCCTCATCATCAACGCCCCGGAAGCCATCTACCGCAACCTGCGGCAAGTGATAGACCAGCTCGACCGCCGCCGCGCCCAGGTCTACATCGAAGCGCTGATCGCCGAGATCTCCACCGAGCGCGCCGCCGAATTCGGCATCCAGTGGGCCGCCGGCGGCGTTGCCGGCAAGACCGCCGTGGTGGGCGGCAGCGCCTTCGGCAGCGGCGGCAACAACCTCCTCAACCTCATCGCCGGCGCCGCCAGCGGCGAACTCGCCCTGCCCGGCAACGGCCTCACCCTGGCCATCGGCGGCGGCACGGTCAACATCCCCGGCGTCGGCGAGATCATGAGCCTGGGGCTGCTCGCCCGCTTCCTCGAGAACGAGGTGCGCGCCAACATCCTCTCCACCCCCAACATCGTCACCCTGGACAACGAAGAGGCCCGCATCGTCGTCGGCCGCAACGTCCCCTTCGTCACCGGCACCTACACCACCAACACCAGCAACAGCGTCAGCAACCCCTTCCAGACCATAGAGCGCAAGGACGTCGGCCTCACCCTCAAGGTGCGGCCGCAGATCTCCGAAGGCGGCTCGATACGCCTGGCCATCTACCAGGAAGCCTCGGCGGTGGTGGACAGCACCGACACCGGCAACGGCCCCACCACCACCAAGCGCGCCATCGAATCCAGGGTCATGGTGGACGACGGCGCCATCATCGCCCTGGGCGGCCTGGTCGAAGACAGCTACAGCGGCAGCCAGGAGAAGGTGCCGATGCTGGGCGACATCCCCTACGCCGGCGCCCTCTTCCGCTACGACACCCGCCGCCGCAGCAAGACCAACCTGGTCGTCTTCCTGCGCCCGGTGATCCTGCGCGAGCGCGAGGACTACGCCGGCCTCACGCGCTCCCGCTACGACTACGTGATCGGCCAGCAGCGTGCCAGCGCCCGGCCCTCGGAACAGATGCGCGGCGAACCCGGCCCGGCAGAACTGCCCGCGCTCGACAGCCTGGGCCGCGACACCCCGGCGGTCCCCGGCTTCGCCCCGGTGGTCGAGGCCGAGGTGCGGCCGGTGTCGCCGCAATGAGGACGCCCGCATGAGCGCCCCCGCCCTCCCCTACGCCTTCGCTCGCCGCCACGGCGTGCTCGTCACCGCCCTGGGCGCCGAGCAGGCCGAGCTGCTGCTGCGCGAGGATGCCGCCCTCGCCGCGGTGGCCGAGGTGCGCCGCCACCTGGGCGTGCCGCTCACCCTCACCACCGCCGCCCGCGCCACCTTCGACGCCCGCCTCGCCGAGGCCTACAGCGGCGGCCAGGGCAGCGCCGCCGAGGTGGTGGCCGACGTCGGCCAGGAGGTGGACCTCGACCAGCTGATGACCGAGCTGCCGGCGGTGGAGGACCTGCTCGAATCGCAGGACGACGCCCCCATCATCCGCATGATCAACGCGCTCCTCACCCAGGCGGTGCGCGAGGGCGCCTCGGACGTCCACATCGAACCCTACGAGCGCCACTCGGTGGTGCGCCTGCGCCGCGACGGCGTGCTGCACGACATCGCCCGCCCCCACCGCGGCCTGCACGCCGCCATGGCCTCGCGCATCAAGATCATGGCCAGCCTGGACATCGCCGAGAAACGCCTGCCGCAGGACGGCCGCATCACCCTGCGCCTGGCCGGCCGCCAGGTGGACGTGCGCGTCTCCACCCTGCCCACCACCCACGGCGAGCGCCTGGTGCTGCGCCTCTTGGACAAGGGCGGTGGCCTCATCGGCCTCGCCGAGCTGGGCATGGCCGAAGACACCCGCCAGCGCTTCGGCCAGCTCCTCGCCCAGCCCCACGGCATCCTGCTCGTCACCGGCCCCACCGGCTCGGGCAAGAGCACCACGCTGTACGCCGCGCTGCAGAGCCTGGACGCTGGCCGGCTCAATATCGTCACCGTCGAAGACCCGGTCGAGTACGACCTGCCGGGCGTGGCGCAGATCCAGGTCAACGGCCGCATCGAGCTCGACTTCGCCCGCGCACTGCGCGCCATCCTGCGCCAGGACCCGGACGTGATCCTGATCGGCGAGATCCGCGACCTGGAGACCGCCCGCATCGCGGTACAGGCCAGCCTCACCGGCCACCTGGTGCTGGCCACCCTGCACACCAACGATGCCGCCTCGGCCATCACCCGGCTGGTGGACATGGGCATCGAACCCTTCCTGCTCGCCGCCACCGTGCGCGGCGTGCTCGCCCAGCGCCTGGTACGCCGGCTGTGCCCGGACTGCCGCCAGCCCTATGCCGCCGGCGAGGCCGAGCGCGCGGCGCTGGGCGCCGGCTGCCCGGCCACGCTGTGGCGGCCGGCGCGGAATGAACACGGCGAGGGCTGCCCGGCCTGCCGCCACACCGGCTACCGCGGCCGCGGCGGCATCTACGAGCTGCTGACGGTGGACGACAGCGCCGCCCGCCGGGTGCATGACGACCTGGGCGAGGCGGCACTGCGCGAAGCCGCGCGCGCCGCCGGCAGCCGCGGCCTGCGCGAGGATGGCCTGCGCCTGCTGGCCGAGGGCCTGACCTCGGTGGAAGAACTGCTGAGCGTGACCCGGGACTGACATGGCCGCCTTCCGCTACCGCGCCCTGGACGCCGCCGGCACCGCCGGCCAGGGCGTCGTCGAAGCCGAGAGCGCGCGCGCCGCCCGGGCGCTGCTGCGCGAGCGCGGCCTGTTCCCGCTGGAGGTGGCCAGCGTCGTCACCACCGCCGCCGGCGGGGTGCGCCGCCGGCGGATGAAGGACGCGGCGCTGGCGCTGATCACCCGCCAGTGGGCGACGCTGCTGGCCGCCGGCCTCACCGTGGAGCAGGCGCTGGCGGCGCTGATCGAGCAGGCGGAGGAGGATGGCGTGCGCCAGCTGCTGGCCGGCCTGCGCTCCGAGGTGCTGGCCGGCTACAGCCTGCGCGCGGCGCTGGACCGCTACCCGGCGGCCTTCCCGGCGATCTACCGCGCCTCGGTGGCCGCCGGCGAGAAGTCGGGCGAGCTCGCCCAGGTGATGAACCAGCTGGCGGACTACCTGGAACAGCACGGCGCGCTGCGGCAAAAGACGCTGCAGGCGCTGCTCTACCCGGCCATCGTCGCCGCGGTGGCCCTGCTGGTGGTGATCGGGCTGATGACCTACGTGGTGCCGCAAGTGGTGGGGGTGTTCGCCCAGACCAAGCAGGCGCTGCCGCCGCTGACCCGGGCGCTGATCCGGGTGTCGGACTTCCTGCGCGACTGGGGCTGGCTGCTGCTGGTGCTGCTCGCGCTCGCCGGCCTCGCCGCCCAACTTGCGCTGCGCGGCCCGGCGCTGCGCCGGCGCTGGGAGGCGCGGCTGCTCGCGCTGCCGGTGCTGGGCCGCCACCTGCGCACACTGGATGCGGCTCGCTTCGCCAGCACCCTGGCCATCCTCGCCGGCAGCGGCGTGCCCCTGCTCGCCGCGCTGGAGGCCGGCGGCCGGGTGATCGCCCGCCTGCCGCTGCGCGACGCGGTGGAGGCCGCCGCCGCCCGGGTGCGCGAGGGCCAGGGCCTGGCGCGCGCCCTGGGCGCCACCCGCGCCTTCCCGCCGCTCCTGATCCACATGGTGGCCAGTGGCGAAACCACCGGCCGCCTGCCGGAGATGCTGGCGCGCGCCGCCCGCCTGCAGCAGCAGGAGCTGGAGAGCCGCGGCGCGGTCCTCGCCAGCCTGCTGGAGCCCCTGCTGCTGCTGGTGATGGGCGGCGTGGTGCTGGTGATCGTGCTCGCCGTCATGCAGCCCATCATCGAAATCAACACCCTGATGAAATGAACATGAAAACCCCTGCCTTCCCCCAGCGTCCTGCTACCGCCCGCCCGCGCGGCTTCACCCTGATCGAGGTCATGGTCGTCATCGTCATCCTCGGCATCCTCGCCGCGCTGGTGGTGCCGCGCGTCATGAGCCGCCCGGACGAGGCGCGCGCGGTCGCCGCCCGCCAGGACATCGCCCAGATCATGCAGGCCCTGAAGCTCTATCGCCTGGACAACCGCCGCTACCCCACCGCCGAGCAGGGCCTGGCCGCGCTGGTGCAGCGCCCCCAGGGAGGACCGGCCGCCGACAACTGGAAGCCCTACCTCGAACGCCTGCCCGCCGACCCCTGGGGCGGCGCCTACCAGTACCTCAACCCCGGCCTCAACGGCGAGGTGGATGTGATGAGCTTCGGCGCCGACGGCAAGAGCGGCGGCGAGGGCTTCGATGCCGACATCGGCTCCTGGCAACTCTGAACACCACCCCGCCATGCACGCACAGCGCGGATTCACCCTCGTCGAGCTACTTGTGGTGATGCTCATCGTCGGCATCCTCGCCGGGGGCGCAGGCCTCGCGGTCGAGGGCATCCGCGCGAACGACGAAGCCGATGCGCTGAAGCGGCTGCAGATGGTGCTGGAGGCCAGCGCCGAACGCGCCGAGATCCGCGGCCGGCCGCTGGCGGTGGAACTGCTCGCCGACGGCTACCGCTTCGCCGAGCTGGGCACCGACGGCCGCTGGCGCGCGCTGGAAGAAGGGCCGCTGTTCACCAGCCGGCGCCTGCCGGCCCAGCTGCAATGGCAGGCGCTGCGCAGCGAAGGCGGCGTGCTGCCGGCCCAAGCCGGCCGGCGGCTGGTATTCGGCAGCCGGGCGCCGCAATTCGAACTCAGCCTGCTCGGCCCGGATGGGCTGGTGGTACTGGCCGGCGACCCTTCCGGCCGGGTGCGCCAGCTCGTGTCGCCCCAAGGGAGACCGCGATGAAGCGCAGCAACCACGGCTTCACCTTGCTGGAAACCCTGGTCGCCCTGGCCATTCTCGCCGTCGCCCTGGTCGCCGCGCTGCGCAGCGTCGGCAGCACCGCGCTGGCCACCGCCGGCCTGCGCGAGCGCGCGCTGGCCGACTGGGTAGCGCAGGACAGGCTGGCGGAATACCGCGCCAGCGGCGCCTTCCCCGCGCCCGGCCGCAACGAGGGCCGCGCCCGGCAGGGCCGCAGCGACTTCGTCTGGCGCGAAACCATCAGCGGTACGCCCAACGCCCTGTTCCGCCGGGTCGAAGTGCAGGTATTCGACGGCGCTGGCGGCGAGCAGTTGAGCAGTGCCACCGGCTTCATCTCCCGCCCGCTGCGCTGACGCCGCCATGCTCCGTGCCCTTTCCCGCCGCAACCGCCGCCAGCACGGCCTGACGCTGATCGAACTCAGCGTCGCCCTGGCGGTGTTCGCGGTGCTCGGCCTGCTCACCTGGCGCGCCATCGCCCAACTGGCCGACAACCGCGACCGGGTGGGCACTGAGCTGGGCCGCTGGCGCGAAATCTCCGCCGCCATGCAGCGGATGGAGACCGAGCTGCTGCAGGTCGCGGCGCCTGCCCGCCCCGCCAACAGCGACGCCCCGCCGGCACTGCAGCTGCTGCGCAGCGGCGACGGCCACAGCAGCGAGCTGCGCCTGCTCGCCCTGGCCCCGGACGGCGCCCGCCGCAGCGCCCTGCGCTACAGCGGCCAGCGGCTGGACTGGCTGGTGTGGCCGGACCGCAACGGCCTCGGCACCGCCCAGACCTATCCGCTGCTGGACGGCGTGACCGCGGTGCGCTGGCACTTCGCCGCCGGCGGCAGCCGCCGCGACGACTGGCCGCCCGCCGCCTCGAGCAATCTCGGCGAGCTGCCCACGGCGGTCGAAATCGAACTGGAGCTGGGCGATGCCGGCACCTTCCACCGCCTGTTCGCGCTGCGCTGAAGCGCAAGCGGCGCGCCGGCGCCAACGCGGCGCCGCGGTGCTGCTCGCCCTGCTGGCGATGAGCTTCGCCGCCATCGTCGCCACCTCGGTGATTGCCGACTACGGCCGCGGCTACGGCAGCCTCGCCGGCCGCCGCGACCAGGCCCAGGCACGCCAGCTGGCGCGCGCCGCGGTGGATTGGGCGCGCAATGTGCTCGCCCAGGACGACAAGGAAAGCAACACCGACCACCTGAGCGAAAACTGGGCGGTGAAGATTCCCGCCACGCCGCTGTCCGACGACCCGGCCGACGGCAGCGTGGGCGGCGAGATCGCCGACCTCTCCGGCCGCTTCAACCTCAACGATCTCTCGCCCGGCGGCAAACCCAGCGAAGCCGCCCGGCTGCGCCTGCAACGCCTGCTGGAGAACCTGGGCGAAGCGCCGGACAGCGCGCGGGCCGCCGCCGTCGCCATCAGCGCCTGGATCACCCCCGCCGCCCGCGGCGCGCAGGACGAAGCACCACATGCGCCGCTGGTCGCGGTCGCCGAGCTGGAGCGCATCCCCAATCTGCCGCCCGGCCTCGCCGGCCGCCTCGCGCCCTATGTGACCGCGGTGCCGGCGCCTTCCCGCATCAACGTCAACACCGCGCCGGCCGAGGTGCTGTCCGCGCTGGTCAGCGGCCTCAGCCTGGACCGGGCGCGGGTGCTGGTGGCCGAACGCGAGCGTGCCTGGTTCCGCGACCTCGCCGACTTCGGCGCCCGCCTGCCCGAGGGCGCCAGCCAACCCGCCAGCCAGCTCGCCGACGTGCGCAGCCGCTACTTCCTCGTCACCATCCAGGCCGGCTACGGCGTCGCCGCCGCCCATCTGCAAGCGCTGCTCGACCGCCAGGAACGCTGGCCCGAACTGCTCTGGTACCGCATCCCATGACGAACAGACTCCTCGTTCTCCTCGACGACCACTGGCCGCGCGACCCGGCCGCCGACTGGGTGCTGCTGGACCCGGCCGGCCGCGCGCTGCAGCAGGGCCGCTCCGCCCCCGCCCACTGGCCGGCCGCCGACCGTACCGACGGCCTGCTCGGCGGCAGCCAGTGCCTGTGGCTGGAAGTGGATCTGCCGCCCGGCCCGCGCCGCGAGCAGCCGCGCCTGCTCGCCTACGCGCTGGAGGAACACCTGATAGGTGAGGCCGACACCCAACACCTCACCCCCACCCACAGCCGCGCCGAAGGCGAGCTGCGCCGCACCGGCGTGCTGGTGCTGGCCCTCAGCCGCCTCAAGCAGCTCATCGCCCAGTTCGGCAGCCTGGGCCGGCCGCTGGCCAGCCTGCGCAGCCTGCTGCAGACAGCGCCTGCCGCGCCCACGCGCTGGGTGCTGGCCGGCGACGCCCACGGCGGCATTCTGCGCACCGCGCCGGACCACGCCCTGCGCGCCGAGTGGCGCAACGGCGCCGAGGCCCGCGACTGCCTCGAACAACTGCTGCCCACCGCCCTCGCCCTGCCGCAAGCCGCCACGCCACCGGAGGCGCTGGAACTGCGCCTCGCCCCCGGCTTCAGCCTGGCGGACGGCTCCCGCCCCTTGCCACTGCCGGTAGTGGCCGGCCCCGCCTGGCAATGGTGGGAAGGCTACGAACACGGCAGCGAACTGCTGCATGGCGACTTCACCCCGCGCGAGCGCCACGCCCGCCACTGGCAGCCGCTGCGCCTGCCGCTGGCGCTGGCCGGCCTCGCCGCCAGCGTTTTCCTCATCGCCGGCCTCGCCCACATCCTGCTGCAGCGCCACGCCCTGAACGAACTGGAAGCGCGCAGCCTCGCCCTGTTCCAGCAGGCCCTGTCCGGCACCCCTGCCGTTTCGCCCGCCGCCCAGCTCGCCCGCGTACTGGAGCGCGAACGCGCCCGACACGGCCAGCTCGCCAGCGGCGATCTGCTCAGCCTGCTGCACGGCTACTTCCTCGCCGGCGGCCCGGCACCGCAAGCGCTGGACTACCAGGCCGGCAAGCTGGTGCTGGAGCTGCCCGCCGAAACCGCCGCCGGCCTGCCCGGCCGCCTCGCCCTGCACGGCCTGCAGGCCAGCGCCCAGCAGAACCGCCTGACCATCGTGCCGATGGCCGCCCAGATTTCGACGACCGCACCATGACCCCGACCGCCACTCTCCCGCCCACCGACGCAGTGCCTCCCACCGGCCTCATCCAGCGCAGCCGCCAGGCACTCGGCCGGCTCCAGCCGCCCGCCCGGCTCCAGCGCTGGTTCGCCAGCCTGCAGCCACGCGAGCGGCGGCTGCTCAAGGCACTGGCCTGGCTGCTGCCGCTGTTCGCAGTCGCCGCGCTGTTCGACTGGGTGCTGGCCGAGCAGACCCGCCTGGAACGCCGCCTGCCGGCCGCCGAAGCGGCGCTGGAAAAGATGCGGGAAGACGTGGCCGATCTGGAACGCCTGCGCGCCCACAAGCCACCGGCCACCGTCGCCCCGACCCAGCTGGCGGAAGCGGTGAGCGGCGCCGCGCGGGCTCGCGGCCTGGAGATGGAAGCCTCGGCAACGCCGGACGGCCTCGCGGTGAAAGGCAAGGGCAGCCTGGCGGCGCAGGTGGACTGGCTGGCGGCCCTGCAGGCCGACCTCGGCCTGCACCCGCGGCAGTTGCGCCTGCAGGACGGTCAACGCTTCGAAGTGCTGCTGGCGCCCGCCAGCGACGAAGGCGGACGATGAAGCCGCGCGCCGCCTGTACGCTGCCGCTTTTCTTTGTCCTCACGCTGGCGCTGCTGCTGGCCTGGGCACCGGCGGCACTGCTGGATCATCAACTGGAGCGCGCCAGCGCTGGCCGGCTGCGGCTGGGCGAGGCCCAAGGCAGCCTGTGGCAAGGCAGCGGCCAGCTCGCCGCAGCCGACAACGGCCGCCTGCCGCAGCCCTGGCTGGCGCTACGCTGGGCCTTTCAGCCCTCCAGCCTGCTGCGCGGCGGGCTGGCTTGGCAGCTGTGGGCGGACGGCGCGCCGGCCTTTCGGCTGCAGCTGAACGCCAGCGGCGCGGCGCTGCAGGACATCGCCATCGATGTGCCGAGCGCACCGCTGCTGCGCAGCCTGCCGCAGGCGGCCTTGCAGTTCGGCTGGAACGGCCGGCTGCGGCTGCAGGGGAACAGGCTTGATTGCGGCTGGGATCGGCACTGTCGCGGCCAGGTGACGGCGGACTGGCAGTCCGCCTCGGTGGATGTATTGCCGCAGCAGGCGCTGGGCGACTACCGCGCGCTGCTGCAGGCGGATGGCGAGACGCTGGCCATCACCCTCTCCAGCCCGGCGGCCAACGCGCTGCAACTGGCCGGCAGCGTCGCCCTGGCGCGCGGCCAGAAGCCAGCGCTGGACCTGAGGCTGGGCGGCGATCCGCAACTGCTGGCGCGGCTGCGTCCGCTGCTGCAGCAGGGCGGCCGGGTGGAAGCCGGCACGCTGGCGATCCGCTATCCCTGAACTCGTGCAGACAAACCGGAGCACCGCCCCCGGCGACATCAATCGATGCGGTGGGCCTCGGCGAGGTAGTCGCGGGTGCGCATCTCCATCAGCCGGCTCACGGTGCGCACGAACTCGTGGGCGTTGTGGCCTTCGGTGTAGAGATCATGCGCCTCCACCTCGGCGCTCATCACCAGCTTGACGCGGTGGTCGTAAAGCACATCGATCAGCCAGGTGAAGCGGCGCGCCTCGGAGGCATTGCCCGCCAGCATGCGCGGCACCCGCGACAGGAACAGGGTGTGGTGTTCCCGCGCCAGCTCGAGGTAATCGTTCTGCGAGCGGGCGCCGCCGCACAGGGTGGCGAAGTCGAACCAGATCACGCCCGGCGCCTGCCGGACCACCGGCAGCTTGCGCCCCAGCAACTCGATCTCGCCGCCCTCGCCCTCGATGGCGGCGAGGCGGTGGAACTGCTCCTTCATCTGCCGATCCGCTTCCTCGTCCGCCGGCACCAGGTAGATCTCGATCTTCTCCAGCGTGCGCAGGCGGTAGTCGGTGCCGTGATCGACCTCGAAGACGTCGAAGCGGCGCTTGATCATCTCTATGGTGGGCAGGAAGTTCACCCGCATCAGGCCGTTGGGGTAGAGACCGTCCGGCGGGTAGTTGGAGGTCATCACGAAGATCACGCCGCGGGCGAACAACGCCTCCAGCAGGCGGCCGAGGATCATCGCGTCGGCGATGTCGGAGACGTGGAACTCGTCGAAGCACAGCAGGCGGGTCTGGCGGGCGATGCGCTCGGCCACCTTCTGCAGCGGATCGGGCTCGTGGTTGTGGTCCTTGAGGTCGTTCTGCACTTCCTGCATGAAGGCGTGGAAGTGCACCCGGCGCTTGCGCTTGTAGGGCACCGCGTCGAAGAAGCAGTCCATCAGGAAGCTCTTGCCACGGCCTACGCCGCCCCAGAAATACACGCTGCGCGGCATGCGCGGCTTGTTGAACAGCCGGCGCAGCGTGCTGCTGCGCGCCGCCTTGAAGCAGATGAGCTCGGTGTAAAGATTCTGCAGCCGCTGAACCGCGGCGCGTTGTGCTGGGTCGGACTTGAAGCCCCGGGCGCGCAGCTGGGCCTCGTAGGCCTCCAGCATGCCGTGTTCGGGAACGTTGAGGGTGCGATGGGGCATGGTGTGGAAAGGCGACGCCGCGGCGGCCTCTCCAGCCCCCGCGTTCGGCCGCGGTGGCACGAATCGAAAGCGCGATTGTAGAGCAAGGCGCCACCATTTTCCGTCCGGCGGGCCGGCTTGCCCCTCACCCGGGCGGACGCTATGCTGCAATGCAACACATACATACTCAGTCGCGGCGCCAAAGCAGCGCCGCCTGCCTTCCCCCGATACAGACCGGAGACCTCACCCGTGGATCTCGCCACTCCGCCGCTCACGCCCGAATTGCCCGGCTTGTCCCTGCTCTCCGCCAGCCTCTCGAACGCAGGCCAGATCTTCAGAATGCAGTTCGAGACCTTTGCCGCCGCCTCCGAATACCTCTATGACCGCTTCCAGCGGCATTGGCTGACGGCGGACGTGCTGCGCGAGCGCGGCAACCAGTACCTCGCCCACGCACGCTCGGGCAAGCCGCCGGTGCTGGCCTTCGACTACGAGATCATCATGGACGGGCGCACCCTGCCCGATCCGGCCAACTACGCGCTGGCGCGCATCCATCCGCCGGCCGGCAGTCCGCCCACCGACCCGGCCAAGCGCCCCTTCGTCGTCATCGATCCGCGCGCCGGGCATGGGCCGGGCATAGGCGGTTTCAAGATCGACAGCGGCATCGGCATCGCCATGCGCGAAGGCCACCCGTGCTACTTCGTGATGTTCTTCCCCACGCCTGAACCGGGCCAGACCATCGAGTCGGTGACCAAGGCGGAGTACGCCTTCCTCGCCCGGGTGAACGAGATGCATCCGGACGCCAGCCAGCCGCTGGTGATCGGCAACTGCCAGGGCGGCTGGGCACTGATGATGCTGGCCGCCGCCGCGCCCAAGGTGGTCGGCCCCATCCTGCTGGCCGGTTCGCCGGTGTCCTACTGGGCCGGCGTACGCGGCAAGAACCCGATGCGCTACAGCGGCGGCCTGCTAGGCGGCACCTGGCTGGCCTCTTTCGCCGGCGACCTTGGCAACGGCCGCTTCGACGGCGCCTACCTGGTCAACAACTTCGAGCTGCTGAACCCGGCCAACACATTCTGGGGCAAGCCCTACAACCTGTTCGCCAACATCGATACCGAGCGCGAGCGCTTCCTCGAATTCGAACGCTGGTGGGGCGGCCACTTCCTGCTCAACAAGGCGGAGATGGAGTGGATCACGCAGAACCTCTTCGTCGGCAATCGCCTGAGCGCCGGCGATGTGGTGTCCGCCAATGGCCGCACCCGCATCGATCTGCGCAACATCCGCTCTCCCATCGTGGTGTTCGCCTCCTGGGGCGACAACATCACTCCGCCGCAACAGGCGCTGAACTGGATTCCGGACCTCTACGACAGCGTGGAGGACATCCGCCTCAACGAGCAGACCATCGTCTATTGCCTGCACGAGAAGATCGGCCATCTCGGCATCTTCGTCTCCGGCGCGGTGGCACGCCGGGAGACGGACAAGCTGGTCGGCACGCTGGAACTGATCGACGTGCTGCCGCCCGGCCTCTACGAAGCGGTGATCGAGGACACCCGCCCCGACATGCCCGGCCGGGAGTACGTACGCGGCCGCTTCCATGTGCGCTTCGAGCCGCGCACCATGAGCGACATCCTGGCGCTGGACGACGGCCGCGAGGATGAGCGCGCCTTCGAGGTGGTGAAGCGGGTGGCCGGCGTCAACCAGGGCCTGTACGACACCTTCGTTTCGCCCTGGCTGCGGCTGATGAGCAACGAGCTTACCGCCGAGACCACACGCAACCTCAATCCCGCCCGCTTCGAGCGGCTGTGGTTCTCCGACGCCAACCCGCTGTGCTGGCCGCTGGCGCCGCTGGCCGGCCTGGTGCGGCACAAGCGCGTCGCCGCCAAGCCTGACAATCCCTTCGTGCAGGCGGAGAAGCGCGTCTCCGGCGCGGTGGAAGATGCCCTCGACCACTACCGGGACGTGCGCGACCGCATGCAGGAGCAACTTTTCACCACCGTCTACGAATCCCCGCTGCTGCAGGCCCTGGTCGGCCTGGGCCAGGGGGTGGTCCGCCGACGCGAGCAGGCTCACACCTGGATGGAGGAAGAATTCCGCAAGCTGCAGCGCAATGCGCTGGACGGTGCCTTCGACAGTGGCAGCACGCTGGACGGCATGGTGCGCACCATCTTCTTCACCAAGCCGGACATGCTCGGCTTCGACGAGCGCCCCTTCAACCTGCTGCGGGAAGAGCTGGCCAAGGCGGGGGTCACGCCCAGCCGCGCGGCCATTGCCGACCTCAAGCAGACGCTGAAGCATCAGGCCCTGCTCTTCCTGCTGGACGAGGACCGCGCGCTGGCCGGCCTGCCCGCGCTGCTACCTACCGAGGAGCTGCGACGCAAGGCGCTGGAGACCGCCTACTCCCTCGCCCGTGCCCGCGGCGATCTCGGCGGCGACACCTTCCAGCAACGATACGCCCGCGTCGCCCAGCGGCTCGGCCTGCCGACCGCTCTGCCCAGCGCGGAGCCGGAACCGGCATCCACCAAAGCCGAGGCCGAAACCCCGCCGGCCGCCAAGCCGGCCCGTCGCAGCCGGGCGAAGAAGGCGCAGTAAACGCAGAAAGGGCGGAAGCCTCTCGCGGCCTCCGCCCTTTCGTTCTGCGGCAACCCGCTCCATCCGGAGCGGGCCACGCCTCAGAAGTGCAGCGGACGCTTGTCCACCGCCAGCGCCGCCTCGTGCACCACTTCCGACAGCGTCGGGTGGGCGTGGCAGATGCGGGCGAGATCTTCGCTGCTGCCGGCGAACTCCATCGCCACCACCGCCTCGGCGATCAACTCGGAAGCGTTGGCGCCGATGATGTGCACACCGAGGATGCGGTCGGTGTTGGCATCCGCCAGCATCTTGACGAAGCCGGAGGGTTCACCCATGCCCAGCGCACGGCCGTTCGCCAGGAAGGGGATCTTGCCGGCCTTGTAGGCCACGCCTTCCGCCTTCAACTGCTGCTCGGTCTTGCCCACCCAGGCGATTTCCGGGCTGGTGTAGATCACCCAGGGCACGGTGTCGAAGTTGCAATGGCCAGCCTGCCCACCGATCAGCTCGGCCACCATCACGCCCTCTTCCATCGCCTTGTGCGCCAGCATCGGGCCGCGCACCACGTCGCCCACTGCCCACACGCCCGGCAGGTTGGTGCGGCAGTGGTCGTCCACCTCGATCTGCGAACGCTCGTTCAGCTTCAGGCCCACCGCCTCGGCGTTGAGGCCATCGGTGTTGGGCACGCGGCCGACGGAGACGATAAGGCGATCCGCATCCAGCTTCTGGTCAGCGCCGCTCTTGTCCTTGTAGGCAATGGAGACGCCCTTCTTGGCGATCTTCACGTCGCCGATGGTGACGCCCAGCTCGAACTTGAGGCCCTGCTTGGCGAACAGCTTCTGCGCTTCCTTGGCCACGTCCTGGTCGGCGGCGGCGAGAAAATCCGGCATGGCCTCTAGGATAGTCACCTCGGCGCCCAGGCGGCGCCACACCGAGCCCATCTCCAGGCCGATGACGCCGGCGCCGATGATGGCCAGCTTCTTCGGCACGCTGTCGATGTCCAGCGCACCGACGTTGTCGCAGACGAGCTTGTTATCCACCGGGATGCCGGGCAGATGACGTGCCTTGGAACCGGTGGCGACGATGACCTGCTGGGCGACCACCACTTCTTCGCCCACCTTCACCTGCCAGCCTTCCGGCGTCTTGGCGACGAAGCTGCCGTGCCCGTTCAGCAGGGTGACCTTGTTCTTCTTGAACAGGCCCTTGATGCCACCGGTGAGCTGATCCACGATGCCGCTCTTGCGCGCCACCATCTTGCTCACATCGATCTTGGGCGTGCCGACGTTGATACCCTGCGCGGCAAAGCTGTGGCCGGCTTCCTCGAACAGGTGCGAGGTGTGCAGCAGCGCCTTTGAGGGGATGCAGCCGACGTTCAGGCAGGTGCCGCCCAGGCGCGGCTCGCCCTTGGGATCGGCATAGGGATTGGATTCGCAGCAGGCGGTCTTGAAGCCAAGCTGGGCAGCGCGGATCGCCGCCACATAGCCGCCGGGACCACCGCCGATCACCAGCACATCGAATTGCTTGCTCATGTAGTGCTCCTGTGAATGCCGCAGAGCGCGCGATTGCGACTCGGGCGGCTTGCGCCGCCCGAGTCGCAACTCGCACGTCGGGTCTTAGATGTCGAGGATCAGGCGAGCCGGATCTTCCAGCGCTTCCTTCATCGCCACCAGGCCGAGGACGGCTTCGCGGCCGTCGATGATGCGGTGGTCGTACGACAGCGCCAGATAGTTGATCGGGCGGATCACGACCTGGCCGTTCTCGGCAACCGGACGATCCTTGGTGGCGTGGATGCCGAGGATGGCCGACTGCGGCGGGTTGATGATCGGGGTGGACAGCATGGAGCCGAACACACCGCCGTTGGAGATGGAGAAGGTGCCACCGGAGAGCTCTTCCAGCGACAGCTTGCCGTCCTTCGCCTTCTGGCCGTACTCGGCGATCTTCTTCTCGACGTCGGCCACGGACATCTGGTCCGCATCACGCAGAATGGGCACCACCAGGCCGCGCGGCGAACCAACGGCGATGCCGATGTCGATGTAGCCGTGGTAGACGATGTCGTTGCCATCGACCGAGGCGTTCAGGATCGGATACTTCTTCAGCGCCGCAACCGCGGCCTTGACGAAGAAGCCCATGAAGCCCAGACGCACGCCGTGAGCCTTCTCGAACTTGTCGCCGTACTGCTTGCGCAGTGCCATCACCGGCGCCATGTTGACCTCGTTGAAGGTGGTCAGGATGGCGTTCTCGTTCTTGGACTGGATCAGGCGCTCGGCGATGCGGGCGCGCAGGCGGGTCATCGGCACGCGCTCTTCCGGGCGCTCGCCGGCGATCACCACCGCAGGCGCAGCCGCCGCGGCCGGCTTGGCCTTGTTGGCACCGACCGCATCTTCCTTGGTCACGCGGCCGCCACGGCCGGTGCCGCTCACTTCAGCGGCGGTAATGCCCTTCTCTTCCAGGATCTTGCGCGCGGCCGGGCTGGGCGAGCCGGCAGCGGCGGACGAGGACGCCGCTGCAGCCGGGGCCGCGGCAGGCGCGGTCACCGGCGGCACCGGCTCGCTCTTGGCGGCGCCGGAAGCGGCCTTGGCTTCGGTGTCGATCTGGGCGATCAGTTCGCCGGAAGTCACCGTGTCACCGTTGCCCTTGACGATCTTCACCAGCACGCCATCGGCAGGAGCCGGGGTTTCGAGCACGACCTTATCGGTTTCGATGTCGATCAGGTTCTCGTCGCGCGAGACGGCATCACCTTCCTTCTTGTGCCAGGAAACCAGCGTGGCTTCAGAGACGGATTCGGACAGCTGCGGCACTTTTACTTCGATCAGCATGGAGTTCTCTCCCGTATTCGTTCGGTTTCTTGCTTATGTATGCGCGGGTTTGCGGACTCAGTCCTTGATCGGCGCAAAGGCGTTCTCGATCACCGCCTTCTGCTGCAGATTGTGCTTGGCGTAGTAGCCCACCGCCGGCGAGGCCGCCGCCGGACGGCTGACCAGCAGCAGCTTGTGCTTCGGCCCCAGCACGTTCACCAGGTGCTGACGGGAAGCCAGCCAGTACCAGGCACCCTGGTTGCGCGGCTCTTCCTGGCACCACACCACTTCCTTGGCATTAGGGAACTGCGCCAAAGCGGCGGCAAAGGCCTCGGTCGGGAAGGGATAAAGCTGCTCGATACGGACCAGCGCCGTGTCCTTGATGTTGTTCTCGCGACGGTGCGCCAGCAGCTCGTAGTAGAGCTTGCCCTGGCACAGCACGATGCGCTTGACCTTCTTCGGATCCAGCTTCTCGGTCTCGCCGATCACCGTCCGGAACTGGCCGCGGGCCAATTCATCCAGCGAAGACACCGCTTCCTTGTGACGCAGCAGCGACTTCGGCGTGATGATGATCAGGGGCTTGCGCACACGACGCAGCATCTGGCGACGCAGCAGGTGGAAGATCTGACTGGGCGTGGTGGGCACGCAAATCTGCCAGTTGTTCTCGGCGGCGTTGTTCATGAAGCGTTCCAGGCGCGCGGAGGAGTGCTCCGGGCCCTGGCCTTCATAGCCGTGCGGCAGCATGATGGTCAGGCCGCACAGCCGGCCCCACTTGGATTCGCCGGAGCTGATGAACTGGTCCAGCACGACCTGGGCGCCATTCACGAAGTCGCCGAACTGGGCTTCCCAGACAACAAGTTCGTTCGGCTCGGCGGTGGAGTAGCCATACTCGAAGCCGAGCACCGCCTCCTCCGACAGTACCGAGTCGAAGCACTGGAAGCCGGCCTGGCCTTCCTGGATGAACTCCAGCGGCTTGTAGGAACCTTCGTCCCAACGCTCGCGTTTCTGATCGTGCAGCACCGCGTGACGGTGGAAGAAGGTGCCACGGCCGACGTCCTCGCCGGAGATGCGCACCGCGTAACCCTGTGCCAGCAGCGAGGCGTAGGCAAGGTTCTCGCCCATGCCCCAGTCCAGCGGCAGTTCGCCACGGCCCATGGCACTACGGTCATCAATGATCTTCTTGACGCGGGAATGCAGCGTGAAGGTTTCCGGAATCGCGGTCAGGCGCTCGGACAAGCGCTTGATCTCCTGCATCGGGATGCTGGTGTCGGCATCGTCGGTGTAGGGCTGGTTCAGGAAAGGCGTCCAGTCCACCGAGAACTGCCGGTTGTGACCGGACAGCACCGGGTTGTACAGCAGTTCACCCTTGTCCAGATGCTCGCGGTACTGCTGGATCATCTGCTCCGGTTCATCTGCGCCCAGGGTGCCCTCGGCAACCAGGCGATCGGCGTAGAGCTTGCGGGTACCCGGATGCTGCTGGACCTTACGGTACATCAGCGGCTGGGTGACCATCGGCTCGTCCTGCTCGTTGTGGCCGAGCTTGCGGTAGCAGACGATATCCACCACCACGTCCTTCTTGAACTGCTGGCGGAATTCCACCGCCAGCGCGGTCACGAAGGCCACCGCTTCCGGATCGTCGCCATTGACGTGGAAGATCGGCGCTTCGACCATCTTGAAGATGTCGGTGCAGTACAGTGAAGAGCGGTAGTCGCGCGGATCGGAGGTGGTGAAGCCGATCTGGTTGTTCACCACGACGTGCACCGTGCCGCCGGTGCCGTAGCCGCGGGTCTGGGAGAAGTTCAGCATCTCCTGGTTCACACCCTGGCCGGCCACCGCGGCGTCGCCGTGGATCAGCACCGGGATGACCTGGCCCTTCTCTGCATCCTTGCGGCGGACCTGGCGGGCATACACCGAACCTTCGACCACCGGGTTGATGATTTCCAGGTGGGAGGGGTTGAAGGCCAGCGTCAGGTGCACCGGGCCACCCGGGCTCATGACGTCGCTGGAGAAGCCGAGGTGGTACTTGACGTCGCCGGCCGACAGATCCGCGGCGGCCTTGCCCTCGAATTCGGAGAACAGCATCTTCGGCGACTTGCCGAGGGTGTTCACCAGCACGTTCAGACGGCCCCGGTGGGCCATGCCGATGACGATTTCCTGCGCGCCCAGCGCACCGCCGACGTGGACGATCTCGTCCATCGCCACGATGGTGGATTCGCCGCCTTCCAGCGAGAAGCGCTTCTGGCCGACGTACTTGGTGTGCAGGTAGCGTTCCAGGGTTTCGGCGGCGGTGGTGCGTTCCAGCACCCGCCGCTTCTTGTCGGCGGAGAACTTGGGTGTGCCGCGCACGCTTTCCAGCCGGCTCTGGATCCAGCGTTTCTGCTGGATGTCCGAGATATACATGTACTCGGAGCCGATGGAACCGCAGTAGGTCTGCCGCAGCGCCTCCAGGATCTCGCGCAGGCTCGCGCGTTCGGTCGAGAAACCGTGGAAGGAGCCGACGTTGAAGCTCTTGGACAAGTCCGCCTCGGTGAAGCCGTAGTAGGACGGTTCAAGTTCGGCGATCTGCGGGCGCTCGGTGCGCTTCAGCGGGTCCAGGTTGGCCCAGCGGTTGCCGAGGAAACGGTAGGCGTTGATCAGCTGCAGCGTGGAAACCTGCAGCTTGTCCTCGCCACCGGCGGCAACCACGGTACGCACCGGGCCACGCTTCGCCATCTGCTCGAAGGCGGCGATGACGGGACCGTGGGCCACGTCACGCACTGCACTCCCGGCCTGGCTCTGCAGGTTGTCGAAATAGGTCCGCCAGGCTTCGGGCACCGAAGCGGGGTCGGAGAGATAGTTCTCGTAGAGTTCTTCGATGAACGGCGCGTTGGCACCGAACAGATGCGAAGTGTTCTGTAGCTCTTTCATCATGGTGTAGCCACCTGTGTGTTCTGGTTCCCTGCTTCCGGGGGTAAGTGGTCCGGTCACGGCGCCCGATGGAAAGATGGAAAAACGGGATGGGCGCGACATCACGACCCATCCCGTAGGGCTTAGTCCGTTATCCGGCCTTGCCTCCCTTCCCTCTCCATCGTCTCTTACGGACGCTGCCCGATGGCCGGAACGTCGCGACGTGCCGCACCGGTGTAAAGCTGGCGCGGACGGCCGATCTTGTATTCCGGATCGGTGATCATTTCTTCCCATTGGGTGATCCAGCCCACCGTACGCGCGAGCGCGAAGATGCAGGTGAACATGGAGGTCGGAATGCCCAGTGCCTTCTGCACGATGCCGGAGTAGAAGTCCACGTTCGGGTAGAGCTTCTTCTCGACGAAGTATTCGTCTTCCAGCGCGATCTTCTCGAGCTCCTTGGCGAGCTTGAACAGGCGGTCGTCTTCCAGACCCAGTTCGGTCAGCACATCGTTGCAGACCTTGCCCATCAGCTTGGCGCGCGGGTCGAAGTTCTTGTAGACGCGGTGGCCGAAGCCCATCAGCTTGAAGCTGTCGCTCTTGTCCTTGGCGCGCTTGATGTACTCGCCCACGCGGGACACATCGCCGATCTCTTCCAGCATGTTCAGGCACGCTTCATTGGCGCCACCGTGCGCCGGGCCCCACAGGCAGGCGATGCCGGCGGAGATGCAGGCGAAGGGGTTGGCGCCGGAGGAGCCTGCCAGACGCACCGTGGAGGTGGAGGCGTTCTGCTCATGATCGGCGTGCAGCGTGAAGATCACGTCCAGCGCACGAACCAGCACCGGGTTCGGCTTGTACTCCTCGCACGGGGTACCGAACATCATGTGCATGAAGTTCGCCGTGTAATCGAGGTCGTTGCGCGGGTACATGAAGGGCTGGCCGAAGTTGTACTTGTAGGCCATGGCAACAATGGTCGGCAGCTTCGCGATCAGGCGGTTGATCGAGACGTTGCGGTGTTCCTGGTCGGAGAAGTCCATCGCGTCGTGGTAGAACGCGGACAGCGCCCCCACCACACCCACCATGATCGCCATCGGGTGCGCATCGCGGCGGAAGCCGTTGAAGAAGCGGGTCAGCTGGTCATGCACCATCGTGTGGGTCTTGATGGTGTTCTCGAAATCGCTCTTCTGCACGGAGTTCGGCAGTTCGCCGTTCTTCAGCAGGTAGGCAACTTCGAGGAAGTTGCACTTCTCGGCGAGTTGCTCGATGGGGTAGCCGCGATACAGCAGCTCGCCCTTGTCGCCGTCGATATAGGTAATGCTCGACTTGCAGCTGGCAGTAGAAAGGAAGCCAGAGTCGTAGGTGAACAAACCGGTTTTACCGCCCAGCGTCCGAATGTCGATGACATCATTGCCGTGGGTACCGGTCATTACCGGGAAATCGACGGTCTTGCCATCGACGGTTAGGGTTGCGGTGCGTTCAGTGCTCATAGGTCGTCCCTTCTCTGCTAGCCGGTTTAACTGCTCTGCTCCCTGTTCATGAAAGGCTGGTCAACGTCATGCCTGACGCAGCAAGCCGATCATCTCCTTCCAGCGGTCTACGTCGCATGCCTTGCTGCCATTGACCATCGCCCACAGGTCGTAGTCGTCGCAGCGCAGCAGGTCGTCCAGATCCGCCAGCTGATCGTCGCTCAGACGATCGAAATGCCGCTCGAGGAAGCGCGCGAAGACAAGGTCGAGCTCGAGCAGAGCCCGACGGCATTGCCAGCGCACGCGTCCCCGGTTGATGCTCATCTCAGACCGCCCGACGGACCATCATGTCCTTGATCTTCCCGATCGCACGGGTCGGGTTGAGGCTCTTCGGACAGACGTCCACACAGTTCATGATGGTGTGGCAACGGAACAGGCGGTACGGGTCCTCGAGGTTGTCGAGGCGCTCGTTGGTCGCCTGGTCGCGGGTATCGGCGAGGAAGCGGTAAGCCGCCAGCAGGCCGGCCGGACCAACGAACTTGTCCGGGTTCCACCAGAACGACGGGCAGGAGGTCGAGCAGCACGCGCAGAGGATGCACTCGTACAGGCCGTTGAGTTCCTCGCGGTCTTCCGGGGTCTGCAGGCGCTCGCGCTCCGGCGCCGGGTCGTTGTTGACCAGATAGGGCTTGATGGAGTGGTACTGCTTGAAGAACTGGGTCATGTCCACGATCAGGTCGCGGATGACCGGCAGGCCAGGCAGCGGACGCAGCGTGATCGGCTGGGCCAGCTTGTCGATGTCGGTCAGGCAGGCCAGGCCGTTCTTGCCGTTGATGTTCATCGCGTCGGAACCGCACACGCCTTCGCGGCAGGAGCGGCGGAAGGACAGGGAATCGTCCTTCGTCTTCAGGCGGACGATCGCGTCGAGCAGCTTCTTGTCGGACGCTTCCAGTTCAACGGAAATGTCCTGCATGTAGGGCTGCGCGTCCTTGTCCGGATCGTAGCGGTAGATCTTGAATTGAACGGTACGCTTGCTCATCTCGTTTGTTCTCCCGCGCTCAGTAGGTGCGCTTGGCGAGCGCGATCGGCTCGACATCCGCCGACAGGGGCTTGAGGTTCACCGGCTTGTAGTCGAGGCGGTTGCCTTCGCTGTACCACAGGGTGTGCTTGAGCCAGTTCTGGTCATCGCGGCCGTTCGGATGCTCGGCGGTATCCGGCGCGTCGTCGCGCACGTGAGCACCGCGGGACTCCTTGCGGGCCTCGGCCGAGATCATGGTGGCCTTGGCGACTTCGATCAGGTTGTCCAGTTCGAGCGCCTCGGTACGGGCCGTGTTCCAGACCTTGGACTTGTCGGCGATCTGGGTGACCTTGGCCTGCTCGGCAACTTCAAGGATGTGGGTCACGCCTTCCTGCAGCAGTTCCTTGAAGCGGAATACGCCGGCATGCTTCTGCATGGTGCGCTGCATGGCCAGGCGCACGTCGTGCACCTCGCTGCCACCGGTCTGGGTTTCCAGGCGGTTGATACGAGCCAGGGAAACGTCGGCGGCATCCGCCGGCAGGGGCTTCAATGTCAGGTTGCCGGACTTGAAGTCCTCGACCACGGTTTCACCAGCGGACTTGCCGAATACCAGCAGGTCCAGCAGCGAGTTGGTGCCCAGGCGGTTGGCACCGTGCACCGAGGCGCAGGCGCACTCGCCGGCGGCGTAAAAGCCGGCCACCGGCACGTTGGAGTCGCCGTTCTTCGGCGCAACGACCTGACCCTTGTAGTTGGTCGGGATACCGCCCATCTGGTAATGGCAGGTCGGAACGACCGGGATCGGCGCCTTGATCGGGTCCACACCGGCGAACTGGATCGAGATTTCACGAATGCCGGGCAGGCGCTTCATGATGGTCTCGGGCGACAGGTGGGTGATGTCCAGCAGGACGTGGTCCTTGTCCGGACCGCAGCCACGGCCTTCGTTGATCTCGGTGACCATGGAGCGGGACACCACGTCACGCGAAGCCAGGTCCTTCAGGTTGGGCGCATAGCGTTCCATGAAACGCTCGCCGGAGGCGTTGCGCAGGATGCCGCCCTCGCCACGCACGCCTTCGGTAATCAGCACACCGGCGCCGGCCACGCCGGTCGGGTGGAACTGCCAGAATTCCATGTCTTCCAGCGGGATGCCGGAGCGCGCCGCCATGCCGACACCGTCGCCGGTGTTGATGAAGGCGTTGGTGGAACTGTAGTAGATACGGCCAGCACCACCGGTGGCGAAGATGGTCGCCTTGGCGTGGAAGATGGAAACTTCACCGGTTTCCATCTCGATCGCGGTCACGCCGAGGACGTCGCCCTCGCTGTTGCGGATCAGGTCCAGCGCCATCCATTCGACGAAGAACTGGGTATTGGCCCGCACGTTGCGCTGGTAGAGCGCGTGCAGCATGGCGTGGCCGGTACGGTCTGCGGCGGCACAGGAGCGCATCACCGGCGCCTGGCCGTAGTTCATCGAATGGCCGCCGAACGGACGCTGGTAGATCTTGCCGTTGTCGGTACGGTCGAAAGGCATGCCGTAGTGCTCGAGTTCGATCACCACCTCATTGGCCTTGCGGACCATGAACTCGATGGCATCCTGGTCACCCAGCCAGTCCGACCCCTTTACGGTGTCGTACATGTGCCAGTGCCAGTTGTCCTCGGTGGAGTTGCCGAGCGACGCCGCCACCCCGCCCTGCGCCGCTACGGTGTGGGAGCGGGTGGGGAACACTTTGGTCAGCACAGCGGTCTTGAGACCCGCTTCGGAAAGTTGCAGGGCTGCACGCAGGCCGGCACCGCCAGCGCCGACGATGACCGCATCAAAGGTACGCTTCGCGACGTTCACGCTTACAGCCTCCAAAGAATCTGGGCCGCCCAGCCGGCGTAGCCGACGAGCAGGAAAATGGTGATCAGGTGCAGCACGAGGCGCAGGCCCGCCGGCTTGACATAGTCCATCCAGATGTCACGAATGCCGATCCAGGCATGGAAGAACAGCGAGAGGAAGAACAGGAAGGTCGCGAACTTCATCAAGCCGTTGGAGAACAGACCCGACCAGGCGTCATAGCTCAACTCCGGCAGGGTCAGCGCACAGATACCGAAAATAACGGTATAGATGGCCATGAAGAGCGCGGTTGCGCGCTGCGCGATCCAGTCGCGGAGGCCATAGTGAGCCCCGACTACGTGACGATTCACCATAGCTTCACCCCGATGATGACGGTGAGCGCCAGGCTCACGACGAGAACGATGCGGGCGGAGTTGCGCGCGGACGGCAGGTCCAGCCCCTGGTGCAGATCCAGCAGCAGGAAGCGGATACCCGCACAGAAGTGGTGCAGGTAGGCCCACAGCAGGCCGAGCAAGAGCAGCTTCGCCAGCGGGTGGCTGACAACTGCCTCGAAGGTCGCGAAGGTTTCCGGCGAACCCAGGCTGCGACCGAAGAGGAACAGCAGGAAAGGCAGCAGCAGGAAGAGGCCCGCCCCGCTCACCCGATGAAGAATCGACACGATGCCCGGCAGCGGCAGCCGGATCTCGTGAACGGCCAGATGCTTCGGCCTTTGCTTGCGCACTGTCACTTCTGACATGAAGACTCCCCTGAACATTTGCGACGAGAAACCGCCGCCGACTTCAAAAAGTTCATAATTATAGCTTTCCTGAATACGACGTTAGCCAGCCGCACCCCGTCAATTCAGCTCGTTCAGATAGAAATGTTCCGCGGTGGAATACAACCCCCGCCGCCACTCCACCGGCTTGTCGCCGTAGGTATAAGTCACCCGCTCCACCGACAACAGGGGGGTACCTTCGGGCACCTTCAGCGCTTCGCTGGTCGAGCGGTCCGCCGCAACCGCCCGGATGCGCTCCTGCGCACGGATCATGCGCAGACCGAAACGCGTCTCAAACAAGCTGTAAAGCGAGCCGTTCCAGTCCTGCAGGGCTTCGAAGGTCAAGCCGGGAAAGACGTCCCCCGGCAGGTAGATTTCGTCGACCACCACAGGCTTCTGGGCGAAGCGCAACAGGCGGCGGACGATGATGATGGGGGCGCCGAGTTCGATGCCAAGCATGCGCGAAGCTTCCTGCCCCGCCTTGGCGCGCCAGCAGTCCAGCGGCACGCTCTGGGGGTGGGAGAGGTCGCCATCCATCGGAACCAGGCGCAGGAAACGGAACAGGGCCCGCGGATCGTTGTGCGAGGCGACGAAAGTGCCCTTGCCCTGCTTTCGGATCAGCAGGTTCTCCGCAGCCATCTCGTCGATGGCCTTGCGCACCGTTCCCTGGGAAACGGAGAATCGCGCGGCCAGCTCCTGCTCGCTGGGAATCGCTTGACCGGGACGCCACTCCCCCGCCTCAAGCGCTTGCAGAATCAGCGTCTTGATCTGACGGTAGAGGGGGCTGAAGGTGGGGGATTCCTGGGCCATCGGCGTATTTGAGCATAAAATTTTCCCAGCGTCTATGCCATGTCTCATATCTTATATAAGACAAAAGACATGATTTGACAGGGCAGCCCTTAGCTTCTACCATCCTTGCGCCCTGCCCCAAGGCCGCCTATACCAAGCCAGGCTGTGCGCTTTCGGGCGATTGCTGCGCCGTCAGCGCGGGCATGAACATCCTTTCATCAAGACCGTTTTTTGGGAGTACTTTCATGAGCAAAGCCCCTGTGCGCGTCGCTGTCACCGGCGCAGCCGGCCAGATCGGCTACAGCCTGCTGTTCCGCATTGCCAGCGGTGAAATGCTGGGCAAGGACCAGCCCGTCATCCTGCAACTGCTCGACCTGCCCCAGGCCCAGAAAGCGGTCAAGGGCGTCATCATGGAGCTGGAAGACTGCGCGTTCCCGCTGCTCGCCGGCGTGATCGCCACCGACGATCCCAACGTCGCCTTCAAGGACGCCAAGGTTGCCCTGCTCGTCGGCGCCCGCCCCCGCGGCCCCGGCATGGAGCGCAAGGACCTGCTGACCGAGAACGCCAAGATCTTCACCGTGCAGGGCGCAGCCATCGGCCAATACGCCGATCCGGACTGCAAGGTGCTGGTGGTCGGCAACCCTTGCAACACCAACGCCTACATCGCCAAGGAAGTCGCCCAGAAATACGGGCGCGTTCCGGCGAAGAACTTCACCGGCATGCTGCGCCTGGACCACAACCGCGCGCTGTCCCAGCTCGCCACCAAGTCTGGCCGTGACGTTGCTTCGCTGAAGAACCTGGTGGTGTGGGGCAATCATTCCCCCACCATGTACGCCGACTACCGTTTCGTTACCTCCAACGGTGACAACGTCAAGGGCCTCATTAACGACGACGCCTGGAACAAGGATGTGTTCCTGCCCACCGTCGGCAAGCGTGGCGCCGCCATCATCGAAGCCCGCGGCCTCTCCTCCGCCGCCTCCGCCGCCAACGCGGCGATCGACCACATCCGCGACTGGGTGCTGGGCTCCAAGGGCGAATGGGTCACCATGGGCATTCCGTCCGACGGTTCCTATGGCATCCCGGAAGGCATCATCTACGGCTTCCCGGTGACCACCGAAAACGGCGAATACAAGATCGTCCAGGGCCTGGACATCGACGCCTTCTCCCGCGAGCGCATGACCAACACGCTGAACGAGCTGCTGGAAGAGCGTGAAGGCGTGAAGGACCTGCTGGCCTGAGAGCCAGCCAGGGTCGCTGAAAGAAGGTGAAAGCGCACGGCAATGCCGTGCGCTTTTTTATTGCCCCGCAGCCCTGCTATCCTCGGCCACCCCGCTGCAGCCTTCGAGACTTCTCAGATGCATTCCCGAGCCCACCCTAGCAACGTTCTCTTCGCCGGCGAAAAGCCCTTCCCCATCCTCCCGGCGGTGGATCACTACGCCGGCGCCGAGAAGCTGATGCTGAAGGCGCTCTCGCTGCAGCGCGATCTCGGCCCGGTCTTCGACCTGACCTGCGACTGCGAGGACGGCGCCCGCGCCGGCGCGGAAGCGGAACATGCGCAGATGGTCGCCGCGTTGGTGACGGGCCCGGAGAACATCCATGGCCGTGTCGGCGCCCGCATCCATGACATTACCCACCCCCACTGGCAGCGCGACCTGGAGATCCTGATCGGCGCCGCCGGGGAACGGCTGGCCTTCGTCACCCTGCCCAAGGTCAGGAGTGCCGCTGATGCCCAAGCCCAGATCGCGGAATTGAGGCGGCAGGAGGCGTCGGCCGGCCTGAGCCGTGCCCTGCCGGTCCACGTACTGATAGAAACACATGGCGCCCTGCGCGAGGCCTGGGAGATTGCCTCGCTGGCGGGTGTCGAATCACTGGATTTCGGCCTGATGGACTTCGTCTCCGGCCACCACGGCGCCATTCCCGCCTCGGCGATGAAGAGCCCGGGCCAGTTCGATCATCCCCTGGTCGCGCGGGCCAAGCTGGAAATCGCGGCGGCGGCGCTGGGCTGCGGCGTCGTGCCCTCGCACAACGTGACCACCGAGCTGAAGGATCTAGAAATCATCCGGCGCGATGCGACCCGGGCCCGGCGCGAGTTCGGCTACCTGCGGATGTGGAGCATCCATCCGAACCAGATCCTGCCCATCGTGGAAGCAATGCGACCTGATTTTTCCGAAGTGGAAGAAGCCGGTGAAATCCTGGCTGCAGCGCAGGATGCCGACTGGGGGCCGATACAACAACGCGGCCGTTTGCACGACCGCGCTTCCTACCGCTATTACTGGGAACTGCTGCAGCGCGCCCGCCAGACCGGCATGCCGATCGACCAAGCGCATCTGGCGCGCTTCTTCACCGCCTGAGCAAAGCCCCCGGCACAGCCGGGAGCATCCTGCCTACTCTTTGCCGGGGGCCTCCGGCTTGCCCGCGGACGTGGCCTCAACCGGCTTCTCGGCGACAGCCTTGGGCTGAACGGCTTTGGGCCTGGCACTCTTCGTAGCAGCGGGTTCGGCCACGGTCGGCTTGGCTTTGGCGGCAGCAGGCTTGGCTGGAGTCTTGCCCGCACTGACCTTCACCGCCGGCTTCTTCGCCGCCTCAGGCTTGCTCCCGGCCTTGGGAGCAGCGGCTTCTGCCTTTGCCGCTGTAGCGGGCGCAGCCGCCTTGGTCGAGGCTCCGCCTGCTGCCGGCTTGGCCGCCGCGGCGGCCTTCGGCTTGGCAGCTGCCACTGCACCGGATTTCGCTGCCGCGGCCCGCGAGCCAGGCACACCGGGGCTCGCTTGCGCGGACTTGGCCTTTTCCGCCACCCCCGGCGCAGCCTTGGGCTTCGCAGCTTCGAGCTTGGCCTGAGCCGCCTTTGCCGGCGCGGGCCTGGCCGTCAGCGCCTTCTTCGCGGCCGCCGGCTTGGCCACAGCCACCGGCAAAGCCTCGACGGTACGCACAGCGGGAGCCGCCGCCTTCGGGGCGGCCTTTTCCGCCGGCTGACGCGCCGGCAGCGGGATGCCGAAACCGGCCGCCCTCGCCTCCACCATCAGCCAATCCGCTGCTGGCGCCCAAGGCAGCGCAGCCCGCAGCATCACCTTGACCGCCTCTTCACTATCATGACCATCGGCGGATGCACCGCCATCCAGCCGCGGCAGCCAGGGCAGGAAGAAATCGATCTGGGAGGGCTGGTTTTCGCGCCCTTCCGCCAGCGCAGGCAGCCAAGGGCTGGGCCCGGAGCCGAATGCGCTCAGCCAAGCGTGCCACTGCTCGCCCCAGAAGCTGTTCCAGCCTTGCCAGGCGGAGAAGGGGCGGGTCCAGGCGTCGACCCAAAGGTCCGAGAATGCCGCTATCGGATTCGCGGCGGGGCTGGTGCGCTTCATCGCAGGCTCTCCCGAGTGGAAAAGCGCTAGCTTACTCTGCCAAGGATTGCAGCGGGATATTCGGGGTAGATTGCAGGTCGCGCGCCTCAGTCCGGACGCGCGGCCAGCCAGTTCGCGAAATCCGCCCCGGGCATCGGCTTCGCGTAGAGGAAGCCCTGCGCGCTGTCGCAGCCCTCGCTGCGCAGCAGATCCGCCTGCGCCTGTACTTCCACGCCCTCGGCCACCACCGCGAAGCCCAGGCTGCGGCTCAAGGCGATCACCGCCCGGGTAATGGCAAGGTTGCTGCCGTCGCCCGGCAGATCGCGCACGAACTCACGATCGATCTTGAGGCGATGCACCGCAAGGTGCTTGAGGTAAGCCAGCGAGGAATAGCCCGTGCCGAAGTCGTCGATCGCCAAGCCGACACCCAGCTCGCGCAGCGCCGCGATAACGCGCTTGGCATTATCCGCGTTATGCAGCAGCGAGCTTTCGGTGATCTCCACTTCCAGCGCCGCCGCCGGCAGGCCGGTTTCCTCCAGCACCCGAGCGACCACCTGTTCGAAGCCGCCGCGTTCGATCTGCGGCGCCGCAACGTTCACCGCTACCCGGCCGGGGTTGAGCCCGGCGTCGAGCCAGCTGCGCGCCTCGCGGCAGGCCTGGCGCAGCACCCAGGCGCCTATGGGCACGATGAGCCCGGTCTCTTCCGCCAGCGGGATGAACTCCAGCGGCGGCACCAGGCCACGCGCCGGATCGCGCCAGCGCAGCAGGGCCTCCACGCCTATCACCCGCCCCGAACACAGGTCCAGCTGCGGCTGGTACCACAGTTCGAAGCTGCCCTGCTCCAGCGCCTGGCGTAGGCCGTGCTCCATCTCCAGCCGCCGGCGTGCGGCCAGGGCCATCTCGTCGTGATGGAAGCTGAAGGTATCCCGGCCCAGTTGCTTGCTGCGATACATGGCGGTATCAGCAGCCTTGATCAGCGAGGTCGCATCAGCGCCATCGCGGGGGAAGATGGCGATGCCTATGCTGGCAGAGACTCGCGTCAGGTGGCCGTCCAGGTCCACCGGCAGCGCCATTTCCGCAATCAGTTGCTCGGCGGTCTCGGACACCGCCTCGCCCAGGCTGATGTCCTCCAGCACGATGGCGAACTCGTCGCCACCGAAGCGGCAAACCGAGTCTTCCTCGCGCAGGGCCGCGCGCAGGCGCTCGGACACGACCTGCAGCAAGCGGTCGCCGGCGGGGTGGCCCAGGCTGTCGTTGACGTTCTTGAAGCCGTCCAGGTCCAGCAGCAGCACCGCGACGCTGGAGCCGGTGCGGCGCGCCCGCTCCAGCGCATGCTCCAGGCGGTCGCCGAGCAGCGCGCGGTTGGGCAGGCCGGTGAGCGGATCGTAGTGCGCCAGGCGCTCCAGCTGGGTCTCGGCGTCCTTGATCTGGGAGATGTCGGAAAACACCGCGACGTAGTTGCTCACCCGCCCTTCGTCATCCTTCACCACGCCTATGGTCAGCCACTGGGGATACACCTCGCCGGTCTTGCGCCGGTTCCAGATCTCGCCTTGCCACTGGCCGCGCTCCTTCAGCGTCTTCCACATGGCACGGTAGTACTCGCGGTCGTGTCGGCCGGACTGCAGGATGCGGGTGTGGCGGCCGACCACGTCGATCTCGTCGTAGCCGGTGATGAGGCTGAAGGCAGGATTCACCGACAGGATGATGCCGCTCTCGTCGGTGATGGAAATGCCTTCGATGGTGTTGTCGAACACCGTCGCTGCCTGCCGCAGGCGTTCCTCCGCGATGCGCCGGGCGGTCACGTCGCGGCCGACGATGACCAGGCCATCGCGGCTGCCGTCTCCACGGCGGATCGGAATGCGCGTCACGTCGAAGTAATGGCGCTCGCCCGCCGGATCATTCACCACCTCGATGGAATGGCAGGGCAGCTGCTCGCTGCTCCAGGCTAGCTCATCGTTGTCCAGGCACTGCTGCAGCGCCGAAGCGTACTCCGGACGAAGCAGGCCCAGCTCGCGATCGGTCATGCCGAACCACTTCTCGCCGCGCAGGTTGAACAAGGCCTGTGCCCGTTGGTTGGTCACCAGCCAGCGGCCGCCGCCGTCCTTGAAGAAGATGGCGTCCGGCAGCGCTTCGATCAACGCGCTCATCCGCCGCTCGCTCTCCCGCACCTTCTCCTCGGCCGCCTTGCGCTCGGTGATGTCCAGCACCGTACCGACCACACCATGGACCTCGCCGTCCGGGCTGGAGATGGTGGCCTTGTAGAAGATCACGTCGCGTCGCCCGGTCTCGGTTTCGACCTGCGTTTCATAGACCTGGGTGCCGCGGGCATCCATCAAGGCGCGGTCTCGCTGCTCATAGGCAGTGGCGAGGTCGGCGGGCGCGACCTCGTAGACGGTGCGACCGATGATTTCCGTCTTGGAGCGGCCGAGGAACTCGCCAAAGGCATTGTTGCAGCCGAGGTAGCGGCCGGAGACGTCCTTGTAGAAAACCGGCGCAGGAATGGCGTCCAGTACCGCCTGCAGGAAGCGGCCGCGCTCTCGCCGCGCCGCATCGCCGATGCGAGCGGCACGCTCGCCCCGCATCGCCAGCATGAGCGCCAGCGCGCCGCCGCCGAGGAAGGCGCCGAGCACGCACAGCATCGCCCCGGAGAACACGGCGGGGTGCGGCTCGGCCAGCACTTCGGACGCACCGGGAACCGCCATGCTGTCCGACTTACCGAGCAGGAAACTCAGGTAGAGCAGCAACAACATGCCGGCGAACACCAGCGCATCCACCCACCAGCGGCGCGGCATGGGGGAGGACGATGAATCTGGACTACAAGCCATCTTTCTTATGTTCTGTTCTGCAACTGCGGGGTTGGTCATCCACCCACTCACGCGGGTGGAAGGAAGGCCGCATTCTACGCGTCGGCGCAAACAGCTCCAACGCCATAACAAAACCCGCCAGGCCGGCCATGCCACCGGCTTTATGCCAAACAAGATCCGGTGCACCGGAAACACACGTCAGGGCTCGCATACATGGTCCAGCACCGCGAGAAAGCCTGCCAGCAGCGGCGCCGGAGCCTCCTTGCGAATCGCCACTGCCAGACTGAAGTAAGCCTCCTCATCCTCTATCGGCAGGTACTTCACTCGCGGGATGCGCACGCATTCCAGTGGCGAGGGCAAGAGCGCGATGCCCAGCCCTGCTGCGACCAGGCCGATCTGGGTGGTCGCCTCCCGCGCGGTCTGCACCACGTTGGGCTCGAAACCCGCCCGGCGGCACAAGTGCCGGAGTATGGCTGGCAGACCAGTGCCGGCATCGGGCGGAAAGGTGATGAAACCCTCGCCCTCAAGCTGCTCGAAGCGCAGCGCCGGCGCCTTTGCCAGCGCATGGCCGGTGTTGAGGACCAGCCGCAGCGCGTCGCGGCCGATCTCCCGCAGGTCGATCCCCGGCGGTGCGTCCGGCGAGTGGTAGCGCACCAGGCCGACATCCAGTTCTCCCCGGGCGAGCGCGGTGAACTGGTCGGTGGAGAACATCTCCTCCAGTTGCAGGCGGACGTCCGGGTAGCGGCGGCGGTAGGCGTCCAGCACTGCCGGCAGCGTCTCGGTATAGGGCAGCGAAGAGGTGAAGCCGATGCGCAGCTCGCCGACCTCGCCCTGCCCGGCCCGTCGCGCTTCGGCAGCGGCCAGCGCGGCCTGGGCGAGGATGTCGCGCGCCCGTTCCAGGAAGCGCTTGCCGGCTTCGGTCAGCGTCACCCGGCGCTTGCTGCGCTCGAACAGGCGCGCGCCCAGTTCCTGCTCCAGGTCGCGGATCTGCATGGACAAGGGCGGCTGGCCGATATGCAGGCGAGCTGCCGCCCGGGTGAAGTTCAGCTCTTCCGCAACCGCGATGAAGTAGCGTAGGTGCCGCAGCTCCATTCATATATCCAACAGATCACAAGACCACTTCGAATATATTGGACTGGCACCCAGGACACAATCTACTGTTGAAGCACGGCCCCGCCGCCCGCGGCCTGGAGTGCCGCCGACAACAACAGGATGATTCAGCGTGTCCGCAGCAGCCCCCTCCCCCGAGAGCTCCGCTTCGCCCTCCACTCCTCTGGTGTCCGACCGCCTGGAGGCCGGCACCGCCGCCTACCGGCGCACCAACCTGGCGATGTTCCTCGGCGGCTTCGCCACCTTCGCCATGATGTACGGCACCCAGCCCATGCTGCCGCTGCTGTCCCGCGTGTTCGAAGTCAGCCCGGCGACCGCCAGCCTGTCCGTCTCCGCCGGCACCGCCGCGCTGTCGCTGATGCTGATTCCGGCCAGCGTGCTGTCGGACCGCTACGGCCGGCAGCGTGTCATGACGGGCTCCCTGGTGCTGGCGGCCTTCATTGCGCTGGCCTCGGCGCTGGTCACCGACTTCAACCAGTTGTTGGTGCTGCGCGCCCTGCTTGGCGCGGCGCTGGCCGGCCTGCCCGCCGCCGCCATGGCCTACCTGGGCGAGGAGGTGGCGCCGAATGCCCAGGGGCGGGCGATGGGCATCTACATCGCCGGCAACGCCATGGGCGGCATGAGCGGCCGCTTCCTGTCGGCGCTGGTCACCGAATGGGGTTCCTGGCGGCTGGCGCTGGCGACGCTCGGCATACTCGGCGGCATTGCGGCCATCGTGTTCTGGCGCAGTCTGCCCGCTTCCCGCCACTTCCGCCCGCGCGCCGCCGCCATTGGCCGCATCCTGCAGGATGCCCGCAGCATCGCCGCCGACCCCGGCCTGCCGTGGCTGTTCGCCACCGCCTTCTTGATCATGGGGAGCTTCGTCGGCCTCTACAACTTCCTCGGCTTCCGTCTGCACGAGCCGCCTTTCAGCCTGGGCCAGACGGCCATAGGCGCCATCTTCCTGCTCTATGCGGTCGGCACCTGGGCTTCCGCCTGGTCGGGACTGCTGGCGGACCGCTTCGGCCGCCGCAACGTGCTGTGGATCATGGTGGTGCTGATGATGGCCGGCATCGCCATCACGCTGGCCGCCAACCTCTTGGTGGTGATCTTGGGCGTGGCGCTGTTCACCTTCGGCTTCTTCGGCGCCCACACCACCGCCAGCGGCTGGGTGGGCCGACGGGCGCAGGAACGGCGCGCGCTGGCGGCGGCGCTCTACCTCTGTAGCTACTACCTGGGTGGCAGCGTGCTCGGCACCTTCTCCGGCCTGGCTT
>NZ_WUEI01000049.1 GCF_012911025.1 Azoarcus sp. TTM-91
ACCCCGGCCCCGGCAACTTCCACAAGGGCGACCGCCTGCCCGCCGACTACCGTGGCCGCCAATACGTGGTGGACGACTGGCGCGCCCATCGCCTGACCCCGCCGCCGCGCGGTCACCGCTGGGTGCAGGTCGGCGCCGACTACGTGCTCGTCGCCATCGCCACCGGGGTGATCGTGTCGGTGCTGCTGAATCACTGAGCGCCACACCAGCCCTGGCCCAAAACGAAACGCCCGGACTACCGGGCGTCTTCAATTTGGCACTGGCGCAAACCACACCACGCTGCCGGTCCCAGCCTGGTCAGCTCTTTCTCACATCATGGCCGGGGCATCTTGCTTTGAAGCGCCGCGACGAAGTTCTGATCGAGCTCCGCATGCCGAGGCGTAGCCTCCGCCACTTTGAGCTTCTCCCACGCTGCGGCATAGTCACCGGCATAGAACAACGTAATCGCCCAGTTCTGCAGATTCAGCGTATGTTGCGGAGCCTTCTCGTAGACATGTCCGAAACGGGAAAAGGCCTCCTGCATGAATGCATCGCTTCTCGCCTGAACCCCGGCAATACCGAGCGTCCTGGCATAGTCGGCCTGTAGATCGACATCGTCGCCAACAAGCGGCTCGGCCTCGGCGAAGAGCTTCAAGGACTCATCGAACTTGCCAGAGCCCGCCTGAACGGCAGCCATTCCCCAAAGCGCACGCCCGTTCGAACCATCAACAAGCCACGCCTGGTTGAAGCGCTTCATTGCGTCCGCAGCATTCCCCTGCCGTAGAAACTGCCAGCCGCGGCTGGCAATGTCCTCCGCCGCCTTCTTTCTATCTCCCTTGTAATAGTCGTCGATACTCGCGAGGAACTTCGCATCCAGTGCCTTCTGTACGTCATTCTTGGGCAATAGGCCGTACTTTGGCCTGAGGTTCATGTCCTGCGCGAATGCCTCCGAACACAAGGGAGCAATCGCGAGAAGCAAAAGGACGAGGATAACGCGATACATTTTCATGAATATTCCTGACGGTTTGAACACACGGACTTGCGGGACTCCTCCAAGATGCCCGAAGCATGGCCAATGCCACCGAAATAGCTTAATTTCATTTTCCACCAACACCAAACACTCATCCCTCTATGCAATTCGGCCAGCTTCACAGACACAGCCGGTAACACCTGTGCGCGGACCATTGACCTGGGTCACGTTGCCCCACCCCATCGAAGGAGAAAGTGGTCGTGAGGTTGAGCTTGCCGGTGTCCGAATCGGCCACCACCGTCTGAGGCAGGTACTTGTTGGCCGCGTTATAGGCGGCGGTCACCACCGTAGCGCTGGCATCGATCTTGCTTTTCTGCGAGGTCTGCAGGTAGAAGGCGGGTAGAGACCAAAACCCGGCCTCCACCATTTTCGATCCTATTTCCAGACCGACTGGGCTGCAAACCAAACCCCATCAACATCTGGATCAGTTTTCGAACTCTTCCAGTCCTTAATAAGGGCATCGGCGATCTCCTCAGGATCCCCGCCGTACTTAGGAACTGGGCTCCAACCAAATGGAGATGCCTTATTCCCAATTACCGGAAAAGCACCACCCTTAATCATTTCAACAATAAAATCCCTAACGAATTCTTCCAAGAATAGACCATCTAGCCCGAACCCATCACGACCTGCCTTTATCATTTGCCACATTCCAACGGGATCTCTATGAGCCTCCTCAATTGACCGACGGAACCATTCAATATCCGAAATACCAAACGTTTTGTGATTTCTTTTCATGGCTTTTGATGAACCTTTGTCACATCCGGAACCCCGGGGATATTGATATCAACAGTCCGTCCACTGTTCCGACTATCCCGAACCCCAAACCCTCCTTGATTGTGGGGTAAGTCGTACCACTCGCCCGGATAATTACCTCTAGATCCTCGTGTTGCCCCAAGCCCCTTGAGACCATCGATAATTCCGTCCAGTTGTCCGGGCGTAACCGTACGAACATCCGGAGTCGCTCCCCCGTCGACATGGCCCACAGGATGACCATTTGGAGTCAATATATCAGCCGGACCGCTTAGTCCCTTTGCTCCCTCATTAAATATCAGCCCCCTCCCAAAGGCATTCAAGATCGTAACCGGGACCGATCCAGGCAAGGTCACATTCTCGAAGCCACTGGGCGCACGTGATGGCGGAATGTAGAACAACCCTTCCGTATCCCCCGCCCCCGCCATGCCAGGAATACCCGGTACCGGCGGCGGAAACGGGCGCGGAATCAAGATCCCAGCGCAACCTGCGCCGCAAGCCAGCAGGACCGGCTCCTGGCTCGACAACCCCAACGGGTCGACCCGATTAATCGGATTATTCCCCACATAGGCATACAGGTTCAGATCGTCCCGCGTGCCGATCGGGTCCGTCTGCAGGAAGCGCCCCAGCGCCGGCGAGTAGAACCGCGCCTTGTAGTAGTAGAGGTTCAGCCCGCCCAGGTACTGCTGCCCCGTGTAGCGGAAGCGCACGCCGGTGGTGACGTTCGGTTCGCCGAACGGGCCGTAGCTGTAGATCGCCGTGCTCGTGCCCGCGCTGTTCGCGGTGCCCACCACGCTGCCCAGCTGGTCCGCGTACAGCCACGTCTTGTTCGCCGTGCCCGTGCCTTCGTACCACACCAGCGGCTCATCCACCCCGGGGCCATGCACGTAGCGCCGCAGCAGGCCACCGCTGCTGTTGTACTCCGCAACCAGCTCCGTGCCGTCATAGCGCAGGTTCGTCGTCACCCCACCCAGCACCGTCGCATGCAGCCGGCCTTCCGCGTCGTAGGACAGCGTGGCGCTGTAGCCCGTCTTCGCCGCGGTCTTGAGCCGGTTGTCCACGTCGTAGGTGTAGGTCCACACCCCGTCGCCGCTCAGGTTGCCCTTGGTGTCGTAGCTCAACGTGCTGCCCGCGACCGCGGTGTATTGGTTCAGCCCGTTCGCGGTGTAGCTCTGGGTGCCGTTGGCCGCGCCGGCCCATTGGTAGAGGTCGTTGCTCCAGCTGTGGCTGGCGATCTCCCGCAGCGGGTTGCGGGTGTAGGTGTAGCTCTGGTCCTGTGCGGTGCCGGCGAGGTCGTGGCCCAGGCTCGCCAGCGTGCCTTGAGGGCTGTAGCCGTAGCTGGTGGTGGTGCCGTTGCCCAGCGTCACCGTGGTGCGGCGGGAGAGGTCGTCGTAGGCGTAGGTCGCGAGGGGGGTCGTGCCCAGTTCCTTGATCGCCGTCGGCCGGTTCAGGGCGTCGAAGGTGGTGGTGACGTAGAAGCTCGTTTCCGGCCAGGTCAGCTGGGTGCGGTTGCCCGCCGCGTCGTACTGGTAGGTGAGCGTCTTGGTGCCCAGCGTGGTGCTGAGCATCCTGCCCAGCGCATCCCAGGTGTGGCTGGCGACGCTGCTGTTGTTGGCGTACTTGGACTGGGTGCGCCGCCCCAGCAGGTCGTAGGTGAAGACGACGTTGTCCGCGGTGGCGGGGTAGCTGCGGCCCACCAACCGGTTGAGGTTGTCGTAGGCGAGCGTGACCGTCTGGCCGCTGCGCTTCCTGTGGCTGGTGAGGTTGCCTGCGGCGTCGAAGCCGTACGTTTCGTAGTCGGTTGTGGAGGACGTGTTGGGCGTGCTGGGGTGGGGGTAGCGCAGCGTCACCCGGCGGTCGTGGCCGTCGTATTCATAGGTCGTCCGGTTGCCCTTGGCGTCCGTCAGCGTCGTCGGCAGGCCGTTGTTGCTGTAGGTGTAGGCGGCGTAGGTCTGTGCCAGCGCGGTACCGACCGCGCGCTTGACCTGCATCACGCTGCCGTCGGCGTTGTACTCCGTCTCGCTCACCCGGTTGCCGCCTTCGGCCGCGGGCAGGTTCTCGGTCACCTGGATCAGCCGGTCGAGGTCGTCGTAGGCGTAGTCGGTCACCGCCACCGGGGCGGCGGCCGTCGGGCAGGTCGTGGCCGCCGCCGTCACCGCCGGGCCCCAGGCCTTGAGCAGCTTGCCGGTCGTCGTGTAGCTGCTGCAGCTCACCAGCCACTGCGTGCCGATCTGCGCCGCCGTGCGGATCAGACGGCCGTCCGCGTCGTAGCCGTAGCGGGTCTGCTTGCCCAGGGCATCCGTCGTTTGCGTGACGCGGCGTTCGGCGTCGATCCCTCGAGCTACCCTATGCAATTGCAGGGACCACAGCCGAGATCACTAATCTAAAAGGCCGCTGCTTGCCTTGACCAGCGGAACTGCGCCGCGTCCAAGCGGTTCTGGCTGGTGGTGGCCAGCCATGCAGTACGACACCTTCAGCAGCGACACCCTCAATCAGCTCAAGCAGGCCGTCAACGCGCTGCGCGAACTCACGACGCCGCCCGATCCGCTCAGGCAGCCTATCGGGTTCGTCACGCCCAAGAACAAGAGCAAGAGGGTGAAAGGTTGATGCCGGCCGACCCCGTTCAACTCAGCAAGTTCTTCAGCTTCGTTTTGCGCCACAGGCCCGATTCCATCGGCCTGGCACTAGACCCCCAAGGATGGGTCAGCATTGACGAACTGATCGAGAAGGGCAACACGGCTGGAATGTGGTTCAACCGTAAGGAACTGCTCCATGTCGTCGAGACCAGCAACAAAAAGCGGTTCTCGGTCTCGCACGACGGGCTGCGTATTCGCGCTGCGCAAGGACACTCGGTATCGTTGAAGCTTGGCTTGTCTCCGCAAGAGCCGCCACCGGAGCTCTACCACGGGACCGCAACACGGTTCGTCGGGTCGATCTTGTCGGAAGGGCTGAAACCACAGGGTCGCCAGCACGTACATCTGTCCCTCGACAAGGCTACAGCGCACCGCGTTGGCCAGCGTCACGGCAAGCCCGTCATCTTCAGGGTTGAAGCCCTTCGCATGCACGCGAAGGGCTTCAAGTTCTTTCTCGCTGACAACGGCGTGTGGCTAACCGATCAAGTGCCGCCGGAGTTCTTGACACTATCGTCGAGCACCGCGGACTCCGCAACGACCTCTAGGCAGCCAAAGCTATCGACATAGATCATGAAGTGGCGCATGACCCATTGATCGCGCCAATCCGGCACTGATGCAGAACGCAATTCCTGCACCCAATCGGATCCTTGCACCTCGCATACTGTGTCAAACGTGTCGGTGACATGCCATGCTGTGCAGTAGATTTCCGAGCGCTTTCGGAACGCGCGTTGCTTCACGAACCGAAGGCAGGTCGATCGCCTTCTACCCTCGTCGTCGAAGTCCATCGACAACAGCAAGTCCCCGCCGTCAGTGCCCAGTGTTGGACCACCGATAACCGCTGTCGAAGGGCACGGCAACTCCAGAACCTTGGCCTTTTGCATCATGGTGCACCTGCGCGGCGAACGGTTTCGAAGGGGCCACCAGGGTTGCGGCCGAGCTGACCATTGAGCAAGTTCTCGAAGAACTGATTACCCATCTGATTGACCCCGCTCCACTGCGTTCGAGGAATGCCCGCAGCTTCGAGCGCCTGGGCTGAGCGAGTGTTCAAGATGATCGACTGACCATCCCGAACGATGTAATTAACTGGAACTTCTCCGAGCCCCATCGCACCGGACCGAAGAGATGCAGCGACGTCATCAACGCTCTTGCCGGCAAACTTTCCTTCGGCGCTAAACATCGCACCGTAGGTCTTCTGCGCGAACTTGGCGTCAGCCGCTATTCCCTGTGCCGCTCAAGCGGATCGTGCTCAACATACTGAAGGTCGAAACGGCGACCACCTCCTTCGGCAAGATCAGCCTCGCCAAGAAGCGCAAACTAGCCACCTGGGTGACGGCTACAGAATGGTGATGCCCGGGATCAGGCCGGTTCATGATGAATAAATGCGATGGCCCTGGGTAGGGCCCTGCCCGCACACCGCAGACGAACGAAGGACCTCGATCTGCGGTCCTTCGCCTTAGGAGCTACCCCGCCCGGGGCACTGGGGAGAGGTCTTTCCTGCGGAAATTATCGAGAGCAAAGTTTCCGCCTCACCTTGCGATAGACCACTGTAGTCCATCTCAAACGCGGGCAACGGCTCAAACACCATAGCCAAACGACTCACCGGCTTCCCGTGAATGAAAAGTAACAAGGCTACATAGTCATCCATCTCGGCCGCTTGGCGATTCAAGTCAGCCAAGTGATTTAGTTTTTCTCTCCCACCCGGCCCTAGCTTCACGCGCAGAACTGTTTCTGATCCCCTGCCCACAATTTCGGCACCAAGGCATTCGTCGCTGCGGAGATAATCATCATCAGACACGAAGATGGCGATTGGGTCCATCGACGGAAACGCTAAGTGACGTGCTCCCGAACGAGGGCTGTGATAGGCCAACCGGAAGACGAATCCTTGTTCCTCCTCTGGTATTCCGCCCATTACCGACCTCCCTCTGATGGGGGCAGCGGATAACGTTGATAGAAGTTCCTAAGGAAGTCCTGCACTTGCTGTTGGTTTATCGGCTGCGGCTGTCTGAAAGGCATCTCTTGTCTCATTTGCTGGGTAATCACTTCATGATGGGCCGCATCAAGCGGCACCGTGGGACCGTTCCTTGGCCCGCCCAGGTACTGAGGCGTGACATGGTGATTTTCCATCCGCTGCGGCTCCTTTGGATAGCGCTGACGGGCTTGCAGAACACTTTCCAAATATCGGACCTCGGCTTCGGAGCGTCCGGAGCCCGGCGGCCCAATTGTCGCGGGTGCTTGGAAATTTGGGTTGAGGACTTGAATCTGACGCAGTGCATCGTTGTAGCGCAGATTGACGCCGGCTTGGTTGATCTCCGCCGCTGCCGACCCGCCAGTCGTAACACGTGACCGCCCCCCACCTGCTGCCACCAAGACGCCTTGGCTCCAGTCGGTCGCAAAGGGATTAGCGAAGTCTTGAGCATCATCGCTGGAGAGGCCAGTGGGATCGGCCCGATTGACCGGATTATTCCCCACATAGGCATACAGGTTCAGATCGTCCCGCGTGCCGATCGGGTCCGTCTGCAGGAAGCGCCCCAACGCCGGCGAGTAGAACCTCGCCTTGTAGTAGTAGAGATTCAGCCCGCCCAGGTACTGCTGCCCGGTGTAGCGGAAGCGCACGCCGGTGGTGACGTTCGGTTCGCCGAACGGGCCGTAGCTGTAGATCGCCGTGCTCGTGCCCGCGCTGTTCGCGGTGCCCACCACGCTGCCGAGCTGGTCCGCGTACAGCCACGTCTTGTTCGTCGTGCCCGTGCCTTCGTACCACACCAGCGGCTCATCCACCCCGGGGCCATGCACGTAGCGCCGCAGCAGGCCACCGCTGCTGTTGTACTCCGCAACCAGCTCCGTGCCGTCATAGCGCAGGTTCGTCGTCACCCCACCCAGCACCGTCGCATGCAGCCGGCCTTCCGCGTCGTAGGACAGCGTGGCGCTGTAGCCCGTCTTCGCCGCGGTCTTGAGCCGGTTGTCCACGTCGTAGGTGTAGGTCCACACCCCGTCGCCGCTCAGGTTGCCCTTGGTGTCGTAGCTCAACGTGCTGCCCGCGGCCGCGGTGTATTGGTTCAGCCCGTTCGCGGTGTAGCTCTGGGTGCCGTTGGCGGCGCCGGCCCATTGGTAGAGGTCGTTGCTCCAGCTGTGGCTGGCGATCTCCCGCAGCGGGTTGCGGGTGTAGGTGTAGCTCTGGTCCTGTGCGGTGCCGGCGAGGTCGTGGCCCAGGCTCGCCAGCGTGCCTTCAGGGCTGTAGCCGTAGCTGGTGGTGGTGCCGTTGCCCAGCGTCACCGTGGTGCGGCGGGAGAGGTCGTCGTAGGCGTAGGTCGCGAGGGGGGTCGTGCCCAGTTCCTTGATCGCCGTCGGCCGGTTCAGGGCGTCGAAGGTGGTGGTGACGTAGAAGCTCGTTTCCGGCCAGGTCAGCTGGGTGCGGTTGCCCGCCGCGTCGTACTGGTAGGTGAGCGTCTTGGTGCCCAGCGTGGTGCTGAGCATCCTGCCCAGCGCATCCCAGGTGTGGCTGGCGACGCTGCTGTTGTTGGCGTACTTGGACTGGGTGCGCCGCCCCAGCAGGTCGTAGGTGAAGACAGCCCCTGATCGCCAACCGGTGGAACGATGGATTACGGAGCCGTTGCTGCCATTGAGTAAGTTCGGCGGGTCCGTGGCCGCAGGGGGAAAATTCCGAACTGAGTGACGCTCGGCACAGTTGTCGTCGACTGCAGGCAGGTAAGGCCGCAGGATCTGGCGAGCCCCACCTGACAGTCTTTATTTTTTACTGACAGTTTTTATTTTTACGTCCACAAGACCTGGAATAAGAGCAGCGCCTTACTCCACTGTCACACTTTTTGCCAGGTTCCGCGGCTTATCCACGTCCGTGCCCTTTACCAGCGCGGCGTGGTACGACAGCAGTTGCAGCGGGATCACGTGCAGCACCGGCGACAGCATGCCGTAGTGCTCGGGCATGTGCAGGATGTGCAGGCCTTCGGATTCGGCGATTTCGCTGCCGGCGTCGGCGAAGACATAGAGCTCGCCGCCGCGGGCGCGGACTTCCTGCAGGTTGGACTTGAGCTTTTCCAGCAGCTCGTCCGCCGGGGCGATGGCGATCACCGGCATGTCCTTGTCCACCAGCGCCAGCGGGCCGTGCTTGAGTTCGCCGGCTGCATAGGCTTCGGCATGGATGTAGGAGATTTCCTTGAGCTTGAGCGCGCCCTCCATGGCGATGGGCCAGTGGCGGCCGCGGCCGAGGAAGAGTGCGTGGTGCTTGGCGGCGAAGCGCTGTGCCCACTTCTCGATTTCGGGCTCCAGTTCCAGCACCTTTTGCACCGCCACCGGCAGGTGACGCAGCGCGCCGAGGTGGCGAGCTTCTTCCGCTTCGCTCAGGCGGCCGTTGAGCTTGGCCAGGGTGAGAGTGAGCAGCGCCAGCGCGGCGAGCTGGGTGGTGAAGGCCTTGGTGGAGGCGACGCCGATCTCCGGGCCGGCGCGGGTGATGAAGCGCAGCGCGGTTTCGCGCACGATGGCCGACTCCGGCACGTTGCAGATCGCCAGCGTGCGGGCCATGCCCAGGCCGTGGGCGTGCTTGAGCGCGGCCAGGGTGTCGGCGGTCTCGCCGGACTGGGAGATGACCACGACCAGGGTGTCGGGGTCGGGCACCGATTCGCGGTAGCGGTACTCGCTGGCGATTTCCACCGAGCAGGGCACCTTGGCCACCGACTCCAGCCAGTAACGGGCGACCAGGCCGGCGTGGTAGCTGGTGCCGCAAGCCAGCACCAGCACCCGGCGGACGCCATCGAGCACTTCGGGCGCCCGCGAGCCGAACAGTTGTGGAGAAACCGAGCCGCCGCCGGCAATGATCTCCAGCGTGTTGCCCAGCGCCTGGGGCTGCTCGAAGATTTCCTTCTGCATGTAGTGACGGAACTGGCCCAGCTCCACCGCATCCGCCGACAGGCTGGAGATGTGCATCTCCCGTTCCGCCGGCGTGCCGTCGGGCCGCACGATGCGGTAGGCGTTCAGCCGCAGTTCGGCCACGTCGCCATCTTCCAGGTAGATCACCTTGCGGGTGACCTGCAGCAGTGCGGCGGTATCGGAGGCGGCGTACATGCCGTCCTCGCCCACGCCCAGCAGCAGCGGCGAGCCGCGGCGGGCGACGATGGCGCGGAAGGGGTCGGCCTCGGCGATGACGCCGATGGCGTAGGCACCGACCAGTTCGTTGAGCGCGAGGCGCACCGCTTCGAACAGGTCCGGCGTGGTGGCGAGCTTGCTGTGTACCAGGTGGGCGATGGCCTCGGTGTCGGTATCCGACTCGAACACATAGCCGCGCGCCTGCAGGCTGGACTTGATGGCCTCGAAGTTCTCGATGATGCCGTTATGCACCACCGCCAGGCCGCCGGAGATGTGCGGGTGGGCATTGCGCTCGCAGGGCACGCCGTGAGTGGCCCAGCGAGTGTGGGCGATGCCGATGTTGGCGCTGAGCTGGCGCGCATCGGCCAGCGCGGCCAGTTCGGCGACCCGGCCGGTGGAGCGCAGGCGGGCGAGGCCGTTCGCCAGCACCGCGACGCCGGCGGAGTCGTAGCCCCGGTATTCCAGCTTGCGCAGCCCTTCGAGCAGCACGGGAACCACATTGTTGGTTGCGATGGCGGTGACGATGCCACACATAGCGGGATTTCCTTGTCAGGCTGGGCCGGGAACGGGGAGGGAGAAAGGGGAGAAACGGATTCAGCGCTTCTTTTGCGGCCGCTTCCAGCCTGCGATGCTGAGCTGCTTGGCGCGCGATACGGTGAGCTGCTCCGGCGGTGCGTCCTTGGTCAGCGTGGTGCCGGCGCCCAGCGTGGCGCCGCGGCCAACGCGGACCGGGGCGACGAGCTGGGTGTCGGAGCCGATGAAGGCGTCGTCCTCGATCACGGTGCGGAACTTGTTGGCGCCATCGTAATTGCAGGTGATGGTGCCGGCGCCGATGTTCACCCGCCGGCCGACATCCGCGTCGCCCACGTAGGCGAGGTGGTTGGCCTTGGATTGATCCTCGATGCGGCTGTTCTTGATCTCGACGAAGTTGCCCACATGCACTTCCTTGCCCAGCACCGTGCCCGGCCTGGTGCGGGCGTAGGGGCCGACGACGCAGCCTTCGCCCATGGTGCTGTCCTCGACATGGGAGAACGGGGCGATGCGGCTGCCAGCGCCGACCACCGCGTTGCGCAGCACGCAGTTGGCGCCGATGCGCACGCCGTCCGCCAGCTCAACGCGGCCTTCGAACACGCAGTTGACGTCGATTTCCACGTCGCGGCCGCAGACGAGTTCGCCACGCACGTCGATGCGGGCCGGGTCGATCAGCGTCACGCCGTCTTCCAGCAGGCGGCGGGCGATGTTGTTCTGGTGCAGGCGCTCCAGCTCGGCCAGCTGCAGCTTGCTGTTCACACCCAGGGTTTCCCAGGCGGCGCCCGGCTGAACGGTGACGACTTCGACATCGTCCACCACCGCCAGGCCGATGATGTCGGTGAGGTAGTACTCGCCCTGGGCATTGTCGTTGCCGATGCGGCCCAGCCAGTCGCGCAGGCGGGCGACCGGCGCGACCAGGATGCCGGTATTGACCTCACGCACCCTGCGCTCGGCGTCGGAGGCATCCTTCTCCTCGACGATGCGGGTCACCCGGCCGCTGCCGTCACGCAGGATGCGGCCGTAGCCGGTGGGGTTATCCAGCTCCACCGTGAGCAGCGCCAGCCGGCTGCCGCCGGCAGCCTCGGCCAGGCGGCGCAGCGTGGCCTCGGCGATGAGCGGCACATCGCCATAGAGCACCAGGGCGGACTCGGCGTCGGAGAGATGGGGCAGCGCCTGCTGCACCGCGTGGCCGGTGCCCAGTTGCGGCTCCTGCCGGGCCCACGCCAGGTCGGGCGCATCCAGCCGCTCCCGCACCACCTCGCCGCCATGCCCATAGACCACGCAGATGCGCTGAACGGAAAGCGCGCGGGCGGCGTCGACCACGTGAGCCAGCATCGGCTTGCCTGCGATCGGCTGCAGCACCTTGGGCAACACCGAACGCATGCGCTTGCCTTGGCCGGCAGCGAGAATCACGACTTCCATGGGGTCCCCGGGGGCAATCGGAAAGGCGGCGATTTTAGCATGCACCCCTCCGCCCCCCGCGTGACGGACGCCATGGCAAGTGGGTCAATGTCAACGATATGTTGCGGCGCAGCGTCGCTTGACGCTCGTCTAATAAAAAGACCCTGTTGCCGTCTAGAATAGCCCTTACTGCAACGCAAACAGCGAGAACGTGGACATGGAAAATGCCGTGCAGCAATTTATTCAGAATCGCACCTTCGACGAGATCGCCGTTGGCGAATTTGCCCAGCTGATACGCACGCTCAAGCCGGACGACATCCACCTGTTCGCGGTGATGTCCGGCGACGTGAATCCCACCCACGTCGATCCCGAATACGCTCACTCCAGCCAGTTCCGCGAGGTGGTGGGCCACAGCATGTGGGGCAGCACGCTGATCTCTACCGTGCTGGGCACCGAGTTTCCTGGCCCCGGCACCGTCTATGTGTCGCAGGCGCTGAACTTCTGGCGCCCCATCACCATCGGCGACACCCTCACCATCACGGTGACCTGCAAGCAGAAGTTCGAGCACAACCACCACATCGTGTTCGACTGCCTGGCGGTGAACCAGGACGGCCTCAAGGTCATCGACGGCACCTCCGAGGTGCTGGCACCCAGCGAGAAGATCAAGCGCCCGCGGGTGAATCTGCCGGCGATCAAGATCTCCGACCGCGAGCTGCGCTACCGCCACCTGCTTTCCATCACCGCCGGCATGTCGCCGATTCCGATCGCCGTCGCCCACCCCTGCGACGCCGAATCCCTGCGCGGGCCGGTGCAGGCGGCGCAGGCCGGGCTGGTCGATCCCATCCTGGTCGGCCCGGAGGCCAAGATCCGTGCGGTGGCGGAGGAACAGGGGCTAGACCTGCGCCCCTTCCGCATCATCGACGTGCCCCACAGCCATGCCGCCGCCGAAGCCGCGGTCGGCCTTTGCCGCGACGGCGGCGCCGAGGCGCTGATGAAGGGCTCGCTGCACACCGACGAGCTGATGGGCGCGGTGGTGTCCCGCACCGGCGGCCTGCGCACCGCGCGCCGCATCAGCCACGTTTTCCTCGCCGACGTGCCCACCTACCCGCATCCGCTGATGATCACCGACGCGGCGATCAACATCGAGCCGACGCTGGAAGACAAGGTGGACATCATCCAGAACGCCATCGAGCTTGGCCTGATGCTGGGCCTGATCGAGCCCAAGGTCGCCATCCTGTCGGCGGTGGAAACCGTCACCTCCAAGATCCGCTCCACCTTGGACGCCGCCGCGCTGTGCAAAATGGCCGACCGCGGCCAGATCAAGGGCGGCCTGCTGGACGGTCCGCTGGCCTTCGACAACGCCGTCTCCCTGGTCGCCGCCAAGACCAAGGGCATCCGCTCGGCGGTGGCCGGCAACGCCGACATCCTGGTGGTGCCCGACCTGGAGTCCGGCAACATGGTCGCCAAGCAGCTGGAATACCTGGCGGACGCGCTGATGGCCGGCGTCGTGCTCGGCGCCCGCGTGCCCATCGTGCTCACCAGCCGCGCCGACACCGCCGAAACCCGTGCCGCCTCCTGCGCCGTGGCGCAGTTGATGGCGCACAAGAAGCGCGCGGGGTGAGCCGATGAAGGCCATCCTGGTACTCAACGCCGGGTCGAGCAGCCTCAAGTTCGCCCTCTTCTCCCTGCAGCCCGGCCTCGCCGATGAAGCCGCCCTCTCCGGCCAGGTCGAGGGCATAGGCGCCGAGCCGGTGCTGGCCGCGCGCGACGGCGAAGGCAACCGCTACCGCGAGCCGCTCACCGTCACCAGCACCAGCCGCACCGAGCAGCACCGCGAGGCGCTCACCCATCTGTTCCGCTGGCTGAGCGCGCATAACCCGGCGCTGGAGATCGTCGCCGCCGGCCACCGCATCGTCCATGGCGGCGAGAACTACAGCGAGCCGCTGCTGCTCACCGGCCCGGCGCTGCGCCAGTTGCAGAAGCTGGTGCCGCTGGCGCCGCTGCACCAACCACACAATCTGCGCGCGGTGCAGGCGGTGGCGGCGCTGATGCCGGAGATTCCGCAGGTCGGCTGCTTCGACACCGCCTTCCACCGCACCCAGGAGCCTGTCGCCCAGGCCTTTGCGCTACCGCGCGCCATCTCCGCCGAAGGGGTGAAGCGCTACGGCTTCCACGGCCTGTCCTACGACTATGTGGCGCGCCAGCTGCCGGACGTGCTGGGCGAGCGGGCGCAGGGCGGCGTGGTCATCGCCCACCTGGGCAACGGCGCCTCGATGTGCGCGCTGCGCGAGGGCAGGAGCGTGGCGTCCACCATGGGCTTCACCGCGGTCGAGGGCCTGATGATGGGCACCCGCACCGGCAGCCTGGACCCCGGCGTGCTGCTCTACCTGATGGAGCAGAAAGGCATGGATCTGCAGGCGCTGACCAACCTGTTGTACAAGGAGTCCGGCCTGCTCGGCGTCTCCGGCATCAGCCAGGACATGCGCACCCTGATCGCCTCCGACAAGCCGGAAGCGGCGGAAGCGGTGGACCTGTTCTGCTACCGCATCGCCCGCGAACTCGGCTCGCTGGCGGCGGCGGCTGGCGGCGTGGACGCGCTGGTGTTCACCGGCGGCATCGGCGAGCACGCGGTGGAGGTGCGGGAACGGGTCGCGGCCCGCTGCGGCTGGCTGGGCCTGAAGCTGGATGCCGCCGCCAACGCCGCCGGCGCGCTGCGCATCGACGCACCGGACAGCAAGGTGGCGGTGGCGGTGGTGCCGACCAACGAGGAAGCGATGATCGCCCGCTACACGGTGGAGGTGCTGGGGCTCTGAGCCCGCGCCTTCCTGGCGTGTTGTAAACAAAAGCCCGGCAATGCCGGGCTTTTTCTTTGGCCCTGGTGTTTTCGATGAAGCCCCGATGTGCTTTCTCGTCATCAGACCGGCATTCGCCCCAGCGATGCGCCTAGCTATCCCGGCCGGAAGCTGGAACGCCGCGGCCATCTAATCCACCCCGCGCCCCGCCGCGCTACCGACCGGCGCCATCAGCAAAGCCCACAGTTCCCGCTGGCCGCCGATGCCGAGCTTGCGGTAGAGACGCTTGAGATAGGTCCGTGCGCTGGCGGGCCGGATGCCGAGCGCCGCGCCGACTTCCGCTACGTCGCCACCTCGCAGCAGAGCACGCAGCAAGTCCAGGTCGCGGGCAGCAAGTTCGGGGAAGCGCTGCTGCAAGCGCGCCAGCAGCAGTGCCGGCATCGCCTCGTCGCTGCGCTGGCGGGCTTCGTGCAGCCGGGCGAGCTGGACCACCAGCGGCGCCCAGGCTTCGATGGCGCCCAGCTCGTTCGCCCCCAGCTTGCCGTGCTCCCGGCCGCGGTAGAAATTCACCGACAGCCAGCGCCCACCCTCCAGCCGCGACAGCAGCGCGGCCCTATCGGCGATGCGCGGCCGCTCGTAGCAGATGCGGCGGTATTCCGGCTCGAAGATGTCTTCGCCCGCCTGGCGCTGCAGCAGCAAGCCGCCGGCACGCGCCTCGCGGCTGGCCATCGCCAGACGGCTGCCGTCCAATGCATGGAAGCGGGCGGCATAATCCCGCGAGATCAGCGGCAGTTCGCGGGTACGCGCACGGTCGGCGTAGGACAGGACGGCGGGAGAAGCGGCGCCGTCGTGGACGAAAACGGTGCATTGGGCGAGCGGCAGCTGGGCCGCCAGCAGCTCCAGCAGATCAGCGGCCAGGCCACGGCCGCCGCCCTCCAGGCCTGCCAGCAGCCCGGCCACCCGGGCCGCATCCAGCAGACGGTCGTTCGCCCGCGGTCTGACTGTCCAGAACTCCATGCCATCTCCTCCGCGAGCGCCTTCCCGGTGGCGGCGCTTCCTGTGTTTTGCGGGGGAGTATAGCGATGGCAGGAAGGCTGCCTCAAAGATCCCGGCGGGCAGAGTCCAGCAAACCAGCGAAGCGTTCGGCGTCCCCGATCTCATTCGCCGCCAGCAGGGCAAGCTTGGTCAAGAAGCGCGGGACTTCGCCTTCGGGTACTGCATCGATGGCTTCGGCGAGGAGGTCGTAGATGCGCTCCAGATCGGGTATGGACAAGGCCTTCATGACGTGAAGCTCCGGTTGGAATGGCCGAGCGCCGCATTCAGGGCGGCCTCCAGTCGATCAGCCGACAGCGTCAGCCAGCGGGCGCAGACATGCTGGTCCGGCCGCAACAGGTAGGCGGCACCGTCCACCGTCACGCCGAAGTGCTGCCGCAGGCGGCCTTCGCTGTCGGGCAGGATTTGGTCGGCCTCCACTGCACCGTTAACACCGCTTCGCTCGACCAACAACAATCGCAAGGGCACGCCACGCTGACGAAAGCTTGCCATGCAGGCCAACACTTCCGGCGTAGGTCCGGCGCCGAAGTAAAGCAGCTGGAAAGCCGGCCCCAGGTGGTCCAGCAGGAAAGCATCTCCGCCCAGCCGCAGGTCGGTGCAGGGCGCACCATGGCCGGGGCCGGCTTCGAACAGTGCATCGTCGTCGCCAACGCAGTTGAGAGCGGAAGCGGCGTAGTCGTGGGCGCGGGAGGTGCGCCAGTGCAGCAGCGGGCGGACGAACTCCTCGCTCAACGCCAGGGACAATACCGCGTCCCGCAGCAGGCGGTAGCCGGGGCTGGGCGGCGTCATGAAGCGGGTGCTCTTGCCCGCCTCGTCGATGATCTCGCGTGCGGCGGCGACCCGCTCCTGGGAGTAGCTGGGCAGCAGGCCGGGGCCGGCGCAGCCGCGCAGTTCCAGCGCCAGTTTCCAAGCCAGATCGTGCGCATCCTGGAAGCCGGTGTTCGCCCCGCGCACGCCGAAGATGGGCAGCAGGTGGGCGGCGTCGCCGACGAAGGCCACCCGCCCATGCAGGTAGTCCGGCAAGGTCATCGCCCGCGCGGAATAGACCGAGCACCAGTCCAGTTCCCACTGCTGGCCGGCGGCGCCGACCAGGGCCAGCGCGGCGTCGATGCGGGACCTCAGCGCCGCCGGTGCCAGCGCCTCCTCGGCCGTCTCCCCTGGCGGCAGCTGGTAGTCCACCCGCCAGATGCCATCCGGCTCCCGGTGCATCAGCACCGTGTTGCCGGGATTCCAGGGCGGGTCGAAAAAGGCCAGGCGCTCGGTCGGCAAGTCCAGCTCCGCCCGGATGTCGGCGATGACGAAGCGCCCTTCGTAGGCCGTCCCCTCCATCTTCAGTCCCAGCAACTGGCGCAACGTGGAGCGCGCGCCGTCGGCCGCCGCCACCCACTGCGCGCGCAAGGCATAGTCGCCGGCGGGCGTCTCCACCGTCAGCCGCACCCCGTCCTCGTCCTGGGCGATGGCGCTGACGCGGTTGCCCCAGCGCAGCTCGGCGTGGGGAGACTGCCCCAGCGCCTCGGCCAGATAGCGCTCCAGATAGGGCTGCTGCAGATTGGTCATCGGCAGGAAGCGCTGGTCGGCATCATGCGGCACGGCCATGCGGAACACCCGGCGGCCGCGGTAATAGGAATTACCGTAGCGCCACGGCAACCCCTTGGCCGCCACCCGCCCGGCCACGCCCAGCTGGTGCAGTATCTCCATGCTGCGGCGGGTGAAGACGATGGCGCGACTGCCTTCGGAAACCTGCCGCTCCGCCTCCAGCAGCACGCAGCGCACGCCGTGGCGAGCCAGGTCCAGCGCCAGCGCCAGGCCGATGGGCCCGCCGCCGACGATGGCGACCTGCACTTCTTCCTCCACCTCATGCGCGGATGGCAGCCAGGCAGGATGAACGCGATAGTCGAAGTAGAGCGAGGCCCGGGGTTGGGCTTCCGGCTGGTGCATGCGCCTTTCCTCCTTGAACGCCGCCAGGCGGCGAGGAAGGACATGCTAGAACGCCGGCGGAGGCGGACTGTCCCCAATTGGGGACAAGCGAGCCCCCTGGTGGAAGCCTCTTCTAGCCCACCAGCGCGTCCCACAGCAGCTTGAGCCCGGACAGGCCCAGCATCGCGGTGGCGAACAGGTAGAAGGGGCGCTCCGGGATCCGCGCCAGCAGCGCCATGCCCAGCCGCACGCCTATCGGCACCAGCGGCAGCAGGATGGCGGACATCAGCAGGCTTTCGCGGGAGAACAGCCCCAGGCCGATGTAAAACGGCAGCTTTGCCAGGTTGATGACGGCAAAGAAGAACACCGAGGTGGCGACGAAGACTTCGCGCGGCAACTTGCGCCCCAGCAGGTAGATCAGCAGCGGCGGGCCGCCAGCGTGGGACAGCGTGCTGGTGAAGCCTGCGCCGGCACCGCACAGCCATGCCCAGGCACCCGGACGGCCATCGGCAGCTACCGCCACCCCAGGCCGCCGCAGCAGGCGATCCAGCGCGAACGCCACCGCGATCAGGCCCAGCGCGCCCTTGACCATGCGCTCCGACATCACGCCGAAGGCCAGCGTGCCGAGCAGGATGCCCAGCACCGCCGCAGGAATCAGCACCCGCAGCTCGGCCCAATCCGCCTTGCCACGCCAGGCGCGGATGCCGAACAGATCCATGGCGATGAGGATGGGCAGCACCACCGCCACCGCATCGTGGGGCGAGATCCACATCGACATGAAAGGCACCGCCAGCCCGCCCAGCGCGCCACCCAGTCCGGACTTGGAGATGCCGGTGAGCAGGATGGCGATGATGGTGACGATCCAGCCGCTGACACCCAGTTCCAAGCCATCTGCTCCCGCTGCAGCGCTTTCGCGCCTCAAAAACAAGAAGGCGACCTTGCGGCCGCCTTCCCTTGCCTGATGCCGGCGACGAAACCTGCCCCGCTCAGCGCGGCAGTACGCTCTCGCCCATCAGGAACTCGTCCACCGCGCGGGCGCACTGGCGGCCTTCCCGGATCGCCCACACCACCAGCGACTGGCCCCGGCGCACATCGCCGGCGGCGAACACCTTGTCCACGCTGGTGGCGTAGCAGCCGGCGCCGTCGGTTGTGGCCTTGGCGTTGCCACGCGCATCCTTGGCGACACCGAAGGCATCCAGCACGCCGCCCACCGGATTGGTGAAGCCCATGGCGAAGAACACCAAATCGGCCTTGATCTCGAACTCGGAACCCGGCACCTCGCTCATCTTGCCGTCCTTCCACTCCAGGCGGACAGCCTTCAACGCGGTCACCTTGCCGTTCTCGCCGATGAATTCCTTGGTGGCGACGGCGAAGTCGCGCTCGCAGCCTTCCTCGTGGGAGCTGGAGGTGCGCAGCTTAGTCGGCCAGTACGGCCAGGTCAGCGGCTTGTTCTCCTGCTCCGGCGGCATCGGCATCAACTCGAACTGGGTCACCGAGGCCGCGCCATGGCGGTTGGAGGTGCCAACGCAGTCGGAACCGGTGTCGCCACCGCCGATCACCACCACATGCTTGCCCTTGGCGGAGATGGGGTTCGGACGGTCGCCCGCCACTTCCTTGTTCTGCGGAATCAGGAACTCCAGCGCGAAATGCACGCCGGCCAGGTCGCGGCCCGGCACCGGCAGGTCGCGCGGCACTTCGGAACCGCCGGCCAGCACCACCGCGTCGAATTCCTTCTTCAGATCGTCGGCGGAGATGACTTCCTTGGCGTCGTTGAAGATGCCGGCAGGCATTTCCTTGGTGCCGACCAGCACGCCGGTGCGGAACACCACGCCCTCTGCCTTCATCTGCTCGGCGCGGCGGTCGATCAGGCCCTTCTCCATCTTGAAGTCGGGAATGCCGTAGCGCAGCAGGCCGCCGACGCGGTCGTTCTTCTCGAACACGGTCACGTCATGACCGGCGCGCGCCAGTTGCTGGGCAGCGGCCAGGCCGGCCGGGCCGGAGCCGACCACCGCGACCTTCTTGCCCGTCTTGACGGCGGCCGGCTGCGGCTTGACCCAGCCTTCTTCCCACGCCTTGTCGATGATGGCGTGCTCGATCGACTTGATGCCAACCGGGTCGGAGTTGATGTTCAGCGTGCACGCCGCCTCACAGGGCGCCGGACAGATGCGGCCGGTGAACTCCGGGAAGTTGTTGGTGGAATGCAGCACCTCGATGGCTTCGCGCCAGTTGCCGCGATACACCAGGTCGTTCCAGTCCGGAATGATGTTGTTCACCGGGCAGCCGTTGTTGCAGAACGGGATGCCGCAGTCCATGCAGCGCGCGCCCTGAACCGCAGCCTGCGCGTCATCCAGGCGGAGCACGAACTCCTTGTAGGACTTCAGGCGCTCGTCGACCGAGGCATAGGCCTCGGACAGACGCTGGTGTTCGAGAAAACCTGTGGGCTTGCCCATATTCTTACGCGGCCTCCAGTTGCTGCTGGCGCTGCTCGGCCATCTCGGCCAGCGCGCGACGGTATTCGTGCGGCATCACCTTGACGAACTTGGTCCGCCAGGCACTCCAGTTGTCCAGGATCTGGCGCGCGCGCGGGCTGCCGGTGAAGCGGGCATGGCGCTCGATCAGGCCCTTGAGGATGAGTTCGTCGCCCATCTCCAGGTGGTTGATGTCCACCTGGCCGTGGGTTTCGAGCTCGTCGCCGGATTCGGAACCCTTGCGGGCTTCGATCTCCTCGGGCAGCGGCTCGAGGGCAACCTGGGCAAGGTTGCAACGGCCGGAGAAGCTGCCGTCCTCGTCCAGCACGTAGGCCACGCCCCCCGACATGCCGGCGGCGAAATTGCGGCCGGTCTGGCCGAGCACGACCACGGTGCCGCCGGTCATGTACTCGCAGCCGTGGTCGCCCACGCCTTCCACCACTGCGGTGGCGCCGGAGTTGCGCACCGCGAAACGCTCGCCGCCGACGCCGGCGAAGTAGACCTCGCCTTCGGTGGCGCCGTAGAGCACGGTGTTGCCGACGATGATGTTGTCGACGGTGTTGCCGCGGAACTCGCTCTTCGGCCGGACGATGATGCGGCCGCCGGACAGCCCCTTGCCGACATAGTCGTTGCCTTCACCGACCAGTTCCAGCGTCACGCCGCGGGCGACGAAGGCGCCGAAGGCCTGGCCGGCGGTGCCGGTCAGCTTGACGTGGATGGTGTCGGCCGGCAGACCGGCGTGACCGTAGCGGGTGGCGACCGCGCCGGACAGCATGGTGCCGACGGTACGGTTGATGTTACGCACCGGCAGGTCGATGTTCACCTTCTCGCCCTTCTCCAGCGCTGGCTTGGCCAGTTCGATGAGCTGGTTGTCCAGCGCCTTCTCCAGGCCGTGGTCCTGGAACTCGGTGTGCAGGCGCGGCACGTTGGCCGGCACGTTCGGGCGGTAGAAGATGCGGGCGTAGTCCAGACCCCGGGCCTTCCAGTGCTCGATGCCTTTCTTCATGTCCAGCAGGTCGGCACGGCCGATGAGGTCGTCGAACTTGCGGATGCCCAGCTGGGCCATCAGCTCGCGCACTTCCTCTGCGATGAAGAAGAAGAAGTTGACAACATGCTCCGGCTGGCCGGAGAAGCGCTTGCGCAGCACCGGGTCCTGGGTGGCGACGCCGACCGGACACGTGTTGAGGTGGCACTTGCGCATCATGATGCAGCCTTCGACGACCAGCGGCGCAGTGGCGAAGCCGAACTCGTCCGCGCCCAGCAGCGCGCCGACGACGACGTCGCGGCCGGTCTTGATCTGACCATCCACCTGCAGGCGGATGCGGCTGCGCAGGCGGTTCAGCACCAGGGTCTGCTGGGTCTCGGCGAGGCCCAGTTCCCACGGCGAACCGGCGTGCTTGATCGACGACCACGGCGAAGCGCCAGTGCCACCGTCATGGCCTGCAACCACGATGTGGTCGGCCTTGGCCTTGGCCACGCCCGCGGCCACCGTGCCGACGCCGATCTCGGACACCAGCTTGACCGAGATGTCGGCTTTCGGATTGGCGTTCTTCAGATCGTGGATCAGCTGCGCCAGATCCTCGATGGAGTAGATGTCATGGTGCGGCGGCGGCGAGATCAGGCCGACACCCGGCACCGAGTGGCGCAGGAAGCCGATGTACTCGGACACCTTGTGGCCGGGCAGCTGGCCGCCTTCGCCAGGCTTGGCCCCCTGGGCCATCTTGATCTGGATCTGGTCGGCATTGACCAGGTACTCGGCGGTGACACCGAAGCGGCCGGAGGCGACCTGCTTGATCGAGGAGCGCAGGGAGTCGCCCGCGGACAGCTCGATGTCGCGCTCGACCCGGTTCTCGCCGATGATCTGCGATAGCTTCATCGCCTTGGTGATCGGCTTGAAGCGCATCGGATCCTCGCCGCCCTCGCCGGTGTTCGACTTGCCGCCGATGCGGTTCATCGCCACTGCCAGCGTCGTGTGGGCTTCGGTGGAGATGGAGCCGAGCGACATCGCGCCAGTAGCGAAGCGCTTGACGATGTCCTTGGCCGACTCGACTTCGTCCAGCGGCACCGGGGGACCCGCCGGCTTGATCTCGAACAGGCCGCGCAGCGTCATGTGGCGCTTGCTCTGGTCGTTGATGATGCGGGCGTATTCCTTGTAGGTGTCGTACTTGCCGGAGCGGGTGGAGTGTTGCAGCTTGGCGATCGCGTCCGGAGTCCACATGTGCTCTTCGCCGCGGATACGGAAGGCGTACTCGCCGCCGGCATCCAGCATGTTGGCCAGCACCGGGTCGGGGCTGAAGGCCTTCTTGTGCAGGAGGAGGGTCTCTTCCATCACCTCGAACACGCTGATGCCTTCGACCTGGCTGGTGGTGCCGGTGAAGTACTTGTCCACGAAGGACTGCTGCAGGCCGACCGCTTCGAAGATCTGCGCACCGGTGTAGGACATATAGGTGGAAATGCCCATCTTGGACATCACCTTCATCAGGCCCTTGCCCACGCCCTTGACGAAGTGCTTGACGTACTTCTCGCCCGCCTCGGTATCCCCGGCCAGCTGTTGCAGGGTTTCCAACGCGAGGTAGGGATGCACCGCCTCGGCGCCGTAGCCGGCGAGCACGGCGAAGTGATGCGTCTCACGCGCAGTGCCGGTCTCGACCACCAGGCCGGCGCGGGTACGCAGGCCCTTGGCCACCAGGTGCTGGTGGATGGCAGAGGTAGCGAGCAGCGCCGGGATGGCGACGTTGTTCTCGTCCACCTTGCGGTCGGACACGACCAGGATGCTGTAGCCCTGCTGCACCGCGTCTTCGGCTTCGGCGCACAGCGAGGCCAGGCGCGCTTCCACACCTTCCTTGCCCCAGGCGGCCGGGTAGCAGATGTCCAGTTCGGCGGAGCGGAACTTGTTCTTGGTGTAGCGGGCGATGTTGCGGATCTTCGCCATGTCGCAGAAGTCCAGCACCGGCTGGGTGACTTCGAGGCGGAACGGCGGGTTGATCTCGTTGATCTCGAGCAGGTTGGGCTTCGGGCCGATGAAGGACACCAGCGACATCACCAGTTGCTCGCGGATCGGATCGATCGGCGGGTTGGTGACCTGCGCGAAGAGCTGGCGGAAGTAGTTGTAGAGCGGCTTCTCCTTGGACGACAGCACCGCCAGCGGCGAGTCGTTGCCCATGGAGCCGGTGCTCTCTTCCCCGGCCTTGCCCATCGGCTCCAGGATGAACTTGATGTCTTCCTGGGTGTAGCCGAAGGCCTGCTGGCGGTCGAGCAGGGAGGCGGCGCATTCCGGCGCGGCGGCATCGGCCGGGGCGTCCAGGCCATCGAGCTTGATGTTGATGCGGGAGAGCCAGTCGGTATACGGCTTGACCGAAGCCAGGCTGTCCTTGATCTCCTTGTCGTCGATGATGCGGCCCTGTTCCATGTCGATCAGGAACATCTTGCCCGGCTGCAGGCGCCACTTCTTGACGATCTTGCTGTCGGGGATGGGCAGCACGCCGGACTCGGAAGCCATGACGACATAATCGTCGTCGGTAACCAGGTAACGCGCCGGGCGCAGGCCGTTACGGTCCAGCGTGGCGCCGATCTGGCGGCCGTCGGTGAAGGCCACCGCAGCCGGCCCATCCCACGGCTCCATCATGGCGGCGTGGTATTCGTAAAAGGCGCGGCGCTTCTCGTCCATCTGGGCGTGGGACTCCCACGCCTCGGGGATCATCATCATCACCGCGTGGGCCATGGAATAGCCGCTCATCACCAGCAGTTCGAGCGCGTTGTCGAAGGCCGCGGAGTCGGACTGGCCAGGGTAAATCAGCGGCCAGATCTTCTGCAGATCGTCGCCCAACAGCGGCGAATGCACGCCCCTCTCACGGGCCCGCATCCAGTTGTAGTTGCCGCGCACCGTGTTGATCTCGCCGTTGTGGGCGATGTAACGGAAGGGGTGCGACAGGTTCCACTTCGGGAAAGTGTTGGTCGAGAAACGCTGGTGCACCAGCGCCAGCGCGGAGATCGCGCGCGGATCGACCAGGTCGAGGTAGTACTCACCCACTTGGGTGGCGAGCAGCAGGCCCTTGTAGTTCACCGTGCGTGCCGACATCGACACCACGTAGAACTCCTTGCCATGCTTCAACTGCAGCGCGTTGATGGCGTTGGCGGCACGACGGCGGGCGACGTATAGCTTACGCTCCAGCGCCTCGGTGACCATGATGTCGGCGCCACGGCCGACGAAGAACTGGCGGATCACCGGCTCGGTGGCCTTCACCGCCGGCGACATCGGCATGTCACGGTTCACCGGCACATCGCGCCAGCCCAGCACTTGCAGGCCCTCAGCGCGGGCGGCCCGCTCCATTTCCTCTTCACAGGCCAGGCGGGAAGCTTGCTCCTTGGGCATGAAGACCATGCCAACGCCATAGTTCCCAGGCGAAGGCAAAGCAATGCCTTGCGCGGCCATCTCTTCGCGGTAGAGCGCGTCGGGGATCTGGATCAGGATGCCGGCACCATCGCCCTGCAGCGGATCGGCGCCAACGGCGCCGCGGTGATCCAGGTTTTTCAGGATCTCCAGGCCCTGCAGAACTATGTCATGGGTCTTATTACCCTTGATGTGGGCAATGAAGCCCACGCCACAGGCATCGTGCTCGTTGGCCGGGTCGTAAAGACCCTGCTTCTGGGGGAGATCCATCTCGTTCTTCCTCGAAACAACACGTTCGCCGGACTGGAACCGGCGCGGTTCGGGCGGCACGGCGCAAGGCGCCGCACGCTCTCCAAACCCGCACGCTATGAAACGTGCGGACATCAAAAAAGCCGGGCGCAAGGCACACCGGCTCTACGCGACCGGGGCACAGGGCGAGGGGTCGCTACGAACACTTCAGGCGGATTGACGAATATACCCGTGCAAAACCCGTGACTCAAGCAGTTTTTGCGCCGCCGCAAGACCTCCAGGCAGCAGAAAATTCGGCACACGGCGCTCAGTAGATTTCGCCGACGGCGAACAGCCGGCGATGCTCCTTCATCGCGTAACGGTCGGTCATGCCCGCGATGTAGTCGGCAATGGCACGCGGTTTGTCGATACGGGCGCGCTCCTGATACTGCGGCGGCAACAGGCGCGCATCCGCCATGAAGGCCTCGAAGAGATCACTGATGATGCGTTTGGCCTTATCGGTCATTCGCAACACCTGGTAATGCCAGTAGAGCTGCTCGCGAAGAAAGACCTTCAAACCCTGCAGCCTGGGCTTGAGACCTTCGGAGTAGGCAACGAGCCGCCCTGCAGTGCGGACATCGTCCAGCGTTTCCACACGCGCGCCGGCGATATTGGCGCGGGTCTGCTCGATCAGGTCCAAGGCCATCGCGTTGATCATCCGCCGGATGGTTTCGTAGATCAGCTTGCGGCCATTCAGACCCGGCCACTCCGCCTCCACTGCCCGGCGCTGCTCGGCGAAGACGTCCACCTCGCCCAGTTGCTCCAGCGTAATCAGGCCTGAGCGCAGCCCGTCGTCCACATCATGATTGTTGTAGGCGATTTCGTCGGCCAGATTGGCCAGCTGGGCCTCGATCGAGGGCTGCGTGCCGTCGAGGAAGCGCCGCCCCAGCTCGCCGAGCAACTCTGCATTCGGCCTGGAGCAGTGCTTGAGAATGCCCTCCCGCGTCTCGTACGTCAGGTTGAGCCCCTCGAAGGCGGCGTAGCGCTCCTCCAGCAGATCGACCGTACGCAAGGACTGCAGATTGTGCTCGAAACCGCCATACGCCTTCATGCAGGCATTGAGTGCATCCTGCCCCGCGTGCCCGAAGGGAGTGTGTCCCAGGTCGTGGGCCAGCGCGATTGCCTCCGCCAGATCCTCGTTCAACCTCAGCGCACGCGCCAGGCTGCGGGTGAGTTGAGCAACCTCGATGCTATGAGTCAGCCGGGTCCGAAACAGGTCGCCTTCGTGATTCACGAAGACCTGCGTCTTGTACTCGAGCCGGCGAAATGCGGTGCAGTGGATGATGCGATCCCGATCGCGCTGGAAAGCCCCTCGCGCTGCGGGTGGCGGCTCAGCATGGGCCCGGCCGCGGGAATTGGCCTCGGTCACCGCATAGGTGGCAAGGCCCTCGGCGCTCATCGGCAGCGCCCCTCGATGGCTGCCGCGATGTCAGCTTGGGCTGCCTCTCCATGAACCACCGCAGCCCCCACTGCCTTGAGCAGGACCAGACGCAGGCGCCCCGCCTCCACCTTCTTGTCGTGCGACATCAACTCCAGGTAGCGCTCCACGCCCAACCGCGGCCCCACAGTCGGCAACCCCGCACGAATGAAAAGCCCCTCGATTCTCGCGATGTCGGCGTCAGTCAACCAACCCAACCGTCGCGACAACTCAGCGGCCATCATGGTACCCGCTGCTATCGCCTCCCCGTGCAACCACTCGCCGTACCCCAGCCCGGTCTCTATGGCGTGGCCGAATGTGTGGCCAAGATTGAGCAGCGCCCGTTCCCCCTGTTCGGTCTCGTCCGCCGCCACCACTTCCGCCTTGTTGGCGCAGGAACGCTCGATCGCGAAAGCCAGCGCTTCCGGCTCACGCATCAGCACGCGTTCTATGTTGCTTTCCAGCCACTCGAAGAAGCCCGGATCACGAATCAGACCGTACTTGATGACCTCCGCGAGGCCAGCGGTCAATTCCCGCGGAGGCAGGGTGCTCAATACGTCGGTATCCGCCAGCACCAGCCGGGGCTGGTAAAAGGCGCCGATCATGTTCTTGCCACGCGGGTGATTGATCGCAGTCTTCCCGCCCACCGAGGAATCGACCTGGGACAAGAGCGTCGTCGGAATCTGTACGAAGGGCATCCCGCGCTGGTAACAAGCAGCGGCAAAGCCGCCCATGTCGCCCACTACACCGCCGCCAAGTGCGATCAGGGTGGTTGAGCGCTCGCAACGCTGCTCCAGCAGCATGTCGAACACCAGGTTCAGCGTCGGCCAGTCCTTGTTCGCCTCGCCATCCGGCAGGACTACCTGGCAAACGCGTATCCCCTGCGCCTCCAGCGCATCGCGAAGCTTGCCCAAGTAGAGCGGCCCCACGACATCGTTGGTGACGATGGCAACCCGCGGCGTCTTCAGATGAGGCAGGATCAGCCGGACACGCTCAAGCAGGCCACGGCCGATATGAATCGGATAACTACGCTCGCCGAGCGCCACATTCAGTGTATGCATATCGTTTTACGAAGCGTCGGCAACGCCTTCTCGATCTGGCGCACCATGGAATTCGGATTGCAGCGGCCGCCGTCTACGACGATGTCAGCCACCTGGCGATAAAGCGGGTCGCGGATCGCGTATAGCTCCTCGATGCGCGCTCGAGGATTCTCCACGTTCAGCAGCGGACGATTGCGATCGTTGCGGGTACGCTCCCACAGTATCTGCGGAGCAACATTCAGATAGACGACGATCCCGCGCTGCATGAGCATCTCGCGGTTCTTCTCATCCAGCACCGCACCACCGCCGGTAGCGATGATGATGTCGGCTTCTCGGGTCAATTCGTCTATCACCTGGGTTTCACGGCGGCGGAAACCGGCTTCACCTTCGATCTCGAATATCGTGGGTATGGTCACGCCGGTGCGGGCGATGATCTCGTGGTCGCAGTCTACGAAGCGCACGCCACGCCGCTTCGCCAGCTCCCGTCCGATGGTGGTCTTGCCGGCGCCCATCATGCCGATCAGTATCAAGCAAGTCACATGAAACCCGATGGCCATCCGTTAAAAACCAAGGGCGGCAGCCCCTGCAGGAGCAACCGCCCTTGAATTGTAGCAGCGACGGATGAGCTTAACGCAGCGTCAAGGCGTCGCTGACAATGCGCGGAGTGATGAAAACCAGCAGCTCGCTGCGGTTCGCAACCCTCGAATTGGTGCGGAAAAGCGCGCCGACCACCGGCAGCTCCCCGAGCACGGGCACGCGCTGGACGTTGGTGGTCTCCTCTTCCTCATAGATACCGCCAATCACGACCGTTCCACCGTTCTCCACCAACACTTCGCTCTTGATGTTCTTGGTATTGATGGCCGGGATGTCGTAGCCGGAGAGGAACTGGGGCTGGTCCTTGTTTACCAGTACCTGCAATTGCACTCGGCCATCGGGCGTGATCTGCGGCTTCACCTTCAATGACAGCACCGCCTTCTTGAAGGAAACGCTGGTGGCGCCAGAGCTGCTCGCCTCCTGATAGGGAACCTCAGTACCCTGCTCTATGGTGGCCTCCACCTGGTTCGCAGTCAGCACCCGCGGGCTGGAAACCACCCGGCCGCGGCCATCCGTCTCCAGGGCCGACAACTCCAGGTTGAGGAAGCGCGTCATCGAGCTATTGAAGAGGCTCAAGTTCAAGCGCGCAAAATCCGCCACCGCCGTGGAGCCGCCGCTGGTCGAAGTACCGGGCGTGAAAGTGTTCGTTCCCGTCCCCACTGCGGATGAGCCGAAGCCGAGCTTTGCGCCATTACCCAGGCTCTTCGAAGAGTTGTCGCCATAGGTGAGGCGCACACCCAGATCACGTGCAAATTCCTTGCTCGCCTCGACGATGCGCGCCTCGATCAACACCTGCCGGGGCGCAACGTCGATCTCGCCCACCAGCCGCCGCAGCGACTGCAGCCGCGAGGCCACGTCGGTCACGAAGAGCTTGTTGCTGCGATCATCGACGACCACCGTGCCCCGCTTGGACAGCATCGTTTGATCCTTGCTCTTCAGGAAATCGAAGATCTCCTTGGCCTTGTGGTAATTGATCTGGAAGCTCTCCGTCTGCAGCGGCTCCAGATCTCCGATCTGCGCCTTGGCCTCGAGTTGCAGCTTCTCGCGCGTAGCCAGTTCCTCGCCCGGCGCGATCCAGATCACATTGCCGTTCTTCCGCATGTCCAGACCCTTGGCCTGCAGGATGATGTCCAGCGCCTGATCCCACGGAACGTCCTTTAGCCGCAGGGTCAGATTTCCCTGCACCGAGTCTGAGGTGATGATGTTGAAGTTGGTGAAGTCGGCGATGACCTGCAGCACCGAGCGGACGTCGATGTTCTGGAAGTTCAGCGACAGCTTTTCGCCCTGGTACTGCCCCCTGGAGCCCTGAACAAGCTTGTTCGGATCCTCCACGACCCGCTTGACCTCAAGAACGAACTGGCTGTCGCTCTGGTAAGCGTTGTGTTCCCACAAGCCATTGGGCGTCACCGTCAGGCGGACGTTGTCGCCTTGCTGCTGGGTCGTCATGGACGTCACCGGAGTGGCGAAATCCGTAACATCCGCACGGCGACGCAGATGCTCCGGCAAGGAGGTCTTGAGGAAATCCACGACCAGATTGCCACCCTGCTGGCGAATGTCTATGCCGGTATCGGGACTAGAAAGCTGGACCACCACGCGGCCTTCCCCATCCTTGCCGCGGCGGAAATTGATGTCGCGCACGCTCTGCCGGTCTGGTGCAGCGCTGCGGGAATCCGCAAAGTTCGCAAAAGCCTGCCCAGTGACGGTGTTCGCTGCGTTCTGCGCCCCGAGAGGCGACAGCGAAATCACCAGATTACGGCCGTCGACACGCGCCTCGTAGGGGGCCATCTTGACCATATTGAGTACAAGGCGCGTGCGATCACCCGCCTGCACAATATTGGCGCTACGCAACTCGCCCTGCTCGATGGCCTGTACATTCCGCCCCAGCCCATTGGCTGTGGCAGGGAAGTCAAAGACGATGCGGGCCGGGTTGGCGACGCTGAAACTGGCCGGTACGGTCGCCAGCGGATGCTGCAACCCCAGACGAATGTACAGACCGCCCCCCTGCTCGGCGACCTCCAAGGTTTCGATCCGGTTCGAAGCGGTCGCCCCCGCGACAGCGTCCTGCGCGACGGCAGCCACCGAGGGCAGACAAGCCGCCATGAAGGCGGTCAGCAGCACTGCAATTCTGGTTCTCATCTTCCGGCCCCCTGCTGCTCCTGCAGCAGTAGCGAACTGGTTCGTTCAACCCAGTCGCCATTAACGTCTTGAACAAGCTCTCTAAGGGTAACTTCGGACTCGGAAATAGCTGTAACCACGCCGAAGTTCTGCCCCATGTAATTACCCACCTTAACTTGATACAGATTGCGATCCGCCTGCACCAAAGCCTGGGTGCTCCGCCCTTGGGTCAACACACCTACCATGCGCAGCGACTCCAGCGGATAGGCCTCGAGCGGCTCACGGCGACGGTCCATGTCCGGGCGCACCCCGCCACCGGTCCGGCGCTCGGGATCCAGCCGATCTGGCCGGAATGGCTCCGCCACTGCACCCGCCGCATAGGCAACCGGGTCGGCAGGCTTGATTTCCGGCAGAGGCTTGACCGCCCCCCGCATGGTCTTCGCCTGCTCGTTCATCCACGCCTGGATGTCTTCCTGATCATTGGAGCAGGCTGTCAGCAACAACGCAGCAAGCGTCCACCAAAAAAACCTCATCGCCGGCCCCCCTTCTTGGCGGCCTGTTCAGCCTGACGCTTGCGCGCCAACTCGTCTTCATCAAGGTAGCGATAGGTCACCGCTCGAGCATCGAACTTCAGCTTGCCGGTTGGCTGGCCATCGAGCGCAATATTGTTCAAGGTAACAATCCGCGGCATGCGGGCCACATCGGCAGCAAACTCCCCAAGGTCGTGGTAGCCGCCGGTGACACGGATCTCAATCGGCATTTCCGCGTAGAAATCCTTCACCACATCACTACCGGGTTTGAACAGCTCGAATTGGAGCCCGCGGCCTAACCCTGCCTGGTTGATGTCCGACAGCAGAGAGTCCATCTCCGCCCGATTCGGCAACTGCTTCAGCAATGCGCCGAACTGACGGTCGATCTCGGCCAGTTGACGCTTGTGCTCATCGAGATTGACCGCCTGGCGCTTCTTGGCGATCCAACTCTGCCTGAGTTGCTGCTCCTCGGCCTCGCGCTGCGCAAGCAAGGAGGCTTGATCGCTCCAGTCGAACCACCAGGCAGCGGCAATCGTCAGCACGAAGACCAGCACGAAGACCGCGATCCGGGGAGCCAGAGGCCACACCCCCGGATCATTGGGGTCCAGCCCCTTGAAATCCTGGGCCAGCCGATTGAAATCGATGCCCCCTTTCATCTCGCCCCTCCTTGAGGCGCGGCAGCACCAGCCTGCACTTCCGGCCGCTTGAGACTCATGTTCAAGGAGAACTCGCTGACCTGACGATTATTGACCGTGGCGGCCTTAACCTCGACAAGACTGGGCTGCGCCAAATACGGGGAAGCTTCGATATTCCGCATCAGGTTGGACACCCGGGCATTGGATTGCGCATAACCGGTCAGCGTGATGCGCTGTCCGTTCTGCTTGACCGACCTCAGATACACACCGTCCGGCATGCGCTGGGCCAGTTCATTGAACAGATGGACGGTCTGGGCCCTGTCACCCTGCAAGGATTCGATCACCTGCTTACGGGCAAGCAGGGCATCGATCTGCTCGCGCAAGCGCCGGATCTCCGCGATCTCGGTATCCAGCTTGGCGATCTCCGCCTTGAAGAAATCGTTCTTGCGCTCCTGCCGCTCGATGTAGCCCGCATATACGGTATGCACCAGCAGGGCGATGACTGCCGCGAGCAGAATCATCAACCCCGAAACCACGTAGAACTGCTGACGCCGCTCCTTGCGCCGCTGCTCGCGGTGAGGCAGCAGGTTGATCCGTATCATGCGTCGAACCTCCTCAGCGCCAGGCCGCAGGCAACCATTAGCGAAGGCGCATCCGCAGCCAGGCTCTTGGGCCGCAACTTGGAGGAGAGCGTCATGCCGGCAAATGGATTGGCGATCACGGTTTCCACCTGGGTGCGGCCGCCGACGACCTCCGCCAAGCCAGGCATGACGGCGCAACCGCCGGCCAGCACCACGTAATCGACCTGGTTGTACTGGGTGGATGTGAAGAAGAACTGCAGCGCGCGGGAAACCTCCAGGGCAAGGCTGTCCATGAAGGGTCGCAGCAGGTCGCGCGCGTAATCGTCCGGGAGGCTGCCACTGCGCTTGGCTGTTTCAGCCTCCTCGACACTCATGCCGTACTGCCGTGCAACATCCTGAGTAAGCAGGGCGCCGCCAAATGCCTGCTCGCGGGAGTAGACGGGTTGCCCGTTTCGCAGCACCGTCACATTCATCACTGTGGCGCCGATATCGATCAGGGCGATGACCTTTTCTGCCCCGCCACCCGGGAGCTGGCGCCTGACGAGATCGAATGCCGACTCCATCGCCAGCGACTCGACGTCGATCACCGTCGCCTTCAGCCCGGCAGCCTGGGCAACCGCGACCCTGTCCTCCACCTTGTCTTTGCGAGAAGCCGCAATCAGCACCTCGACCTCTCCGGCGCCGCTGTTGGCCTGGCCGATCACCTGGAAATCGAGATTGACCTCGTCTAGCGCGAAGGGGATGTATTGATTGGCCTCTGACTCGACCTGCAGCTCCATCTCCTGCTCGCGCAGACCGTCCGGAAGGATGATCTTCTTCGTGATGACCGACGCCGCCGGCAAAGCCATGGCGACGTTGCGCACTCCCGGCCCGAAGCGGCGCAGCGCCCGGCGCACGCCTTCACTGACAGCATCCAGATTGGCCACATTGCCGTCCACCACGGCATCCCTGGGCAGGGTTTCGATCACGTAACGCTCAATCCGGTAGCCATCCTTCTCACTACCGGAGAGCTCGACCATCTTGACTGATGACGAAGAGATATCCAACCCAGCGAGCTGTCGCGCTTTCGATCCAAATAGGGAGAACTCAATCACAAAGAAAATCCTTAAATTTCTTTATGTTAGGCGACTTTGCTGAGCAAGCCTCTGAAATGCTAGCAACAACAGTGGGAGGTGTAAAGCAAATCGCTGCAACAAAGCCGGCTGGAGCGGGGCAGGGACGCCCCTTATAATGCC
>NZ_WUEI01000004.1 GCF_012911025.1 Azoarcus sp. TTM-91
CCCGGTCTAGCGTCAGAGGTGTATAAGAGACAGATAAGAGACAGGCCCAAACCCGCCCCGGGCGACATCCCTAGATGCAGATCCACCTCGTTCTCCCCGGCCTGCTGTGGCCGGGCGCTCCCGCGATTTCTCCGGTCGCCGGCCTCGCGCTGCCGGCACTATCGCGCCTGCTCGGCCGCGGCGAGCAGCAGATCGCCGACTTCGTGCCGCTGGACCGCCAGCTCGCCGCCCTGTTCGGCCTGAACGAGGGCGAGCTGCCGCTGGCCGCGCTGCGCCGCCACGGCGAAGCCGACGCGCCGGCGGACGCCACGACCGGCGAGCCGCCCGCCCACTGGCTGTGCGCCGACCCGGTGCATCTGCACTTCGCGCGCGACCGCATGCTGCTCAGCGACTTCCCCGCCGAGGGCGATCCGCCGGATGCGGACGAAACCGCCGCGCTGCTCGCCAGCCTCAACGACACCTTCGCCGACCTCGGCCGCTTCGAGGCGCCGACGCCGGCGCGCTGGTACCTGCGCCTGGCCGCGCCCACCGAGGCCACGCTGTACCCGCTCAACGATGTCATTGGCCGGCCGATCGCGCCCTTCCTGCCCGAGGGCCGCGACGGCCTGATCTGGCACCGGACCATGAACGAGCTGCAGATCGTCCTGCACAACCACCCGGTGAACCAGGCCCGCGAAGCCGCCGGCCGGCGCACGGTGAACAGCCTGTGGCTGTGGGGCGCGGGCGCCTTGCCCGGCGCATTGAAGGCGCCGCAGCCCAGGGTGCAGGCCAGCGATCCCCTGCTGCGCGGCCTCGCCCGCGCCGCCGGCCTCAACCCCGCCGACCCCGATCCAGACACCGCCCTCGCTGCTCCCGCCACCGACACGCTGGTGGTGCTGGACAGCCTGCGCCGCCCGGCGCTGCAGCTGGACCTCGACGCCTGGCGCGCCGCGCTGGCCGAGGTGGAAGCGCGCTGGTTCGCCCCACTCGCCGCCGCGCTGGACCAGGGCCGCCTCGCCGCCCTCACCCTCAACGCCCCCGGCGACCGCCACACGCTGACGCTGCGCCTGGGCCGGCAGGCGCGCTGGAAGTTCTGGCGCCGGCCGCAGCCGCTGGATGCCCTCCTGAAAACCCTGGCCCCGCCGCCCGCGGCCCTGCCCACCGAGCCGCCGCCCGAGAACCCATGATCCAGATCCAGCCTCGCGCCATTTCCCAGCGCACCGTCGCCGCCCTGATGGACGCCGGCATTCATCCCCTGCTCGCCCGCCTCTACGCCGCCCGCGGCATCCGCGCCCGCAACGAGCTGGACTACGGCCTGCGCGCCCTGCTACCGCCGGACGCCCTCACCGGCACCCGCGAAGCGGCGGTGCTGCTGGCCGATGCCATCGAGGCCGGCGCGCGCATGGTCATCGTCGCCGACTACGACTGCGACGGCGCCACCGCCTGTGCGGTCGGCATCCGCGCGCTGCGCACCTTTGGCGCCGATGTGCACTACCTGGTGCCGGACCGCGTCACCCTGGGCTATGGCCTCACCCCCGCCATGGTGGAGATCGCCGCCCGGCTGGAGCCGGACCTGCTCATCACGGTGGACAACGGCATCGCCAGCGTGGAAGGCATCGCCGCCGCCCGCGCCCACGGCATGGCCACGCTGATCACCGACCACCACCTGCCGGGCGACGAGCTGCCGGAGGCGGACGTCATCGTCAATCCCAACCAGCCCGGCTGCGACTTCCCCAGCAAATGCCTGGCCGGTGTCGGCGCCATGTTCTACACCATGCTCGCGCTGCGCGCCGAGCTGCGGGAACGCGGCGCCTTCGAGAACGGCCGCGAGCCCAACCTGGGCGACCTGCTGGACCTGGTGGCGCTGGGCACGGTGGCCGACGTGGTGAAGCTGGACCACAACAACCGCATCCTCGTCTCCCAGGGCCTGCAGCGCATGCGCGCCGGCCGCATGCAGCCCGGCATCCGCGCCCTGTTCGCCGCCGCCGGCCGCGACCCGGCGCGCGCCAGCGGCTTCGACCTCGGCTTCGCCCTCGGCCCGCGCCTGAACGCCGCCGGCCGCCTGTCCGACATGAGCCTGGGCATCGAATGCCTGATCACCGACGACCCCGGCCGCGCCCTCAACATCGCCCAGGAGCTGGACAAGCTGAACCGCGAGCGGCGCAGCATCGAGGCCGAAATGCAGGAAGAAGCCGCCGCCCGGCTGGAAGGCTTCGACGCCGAGGGCAGCGCCTCCATCGCCCTGTTCGAGCCGGACTGGCACCAGGGCGTGATCGGCATCGTCGCCGGCCGCGTCAAGGAAAAGCTGCACCGGCCGACGGTGGCCTTCGCCCGCGGCAACGAGGGCGAGCTGAAAGGCTCCGGCCGCTCGATTCCCGGCCTGCACCTGCGCGACGCGCTGGATCTGGTGACCAAGCGCCACCCCGACCTCATCGTGCGCTTCGGCGGCCACGCCATGGCCGCCGGCCTGACCATACGCGAGGCCGACTACCCGCGTTTCCGCGAGGCCTTCGAGGAAATCGTCTCTGGCCTGCTGGAGCCGGCCGACCTGCAGCGCCGCATCGAAACCGACGGCGCGCTGGAAACCGGCTACCTCAGCCTGGATTCCGCCCGCCTGCTGGACCAGGAAATCTGGGGCCAGGGCTTCCCGGCGCCGGTGTTCAACGACGTGTTCCGCGTCGAACGCCAGCGCCTGCTGAAGGACCGCCACCTGAAACTGGAGCTGGGCAAGCAGGGCAGCCGCTACGAGGCCGTCCGCTTCAACCACGCTGACGGCGCGCCGGACACCATCCACGCCGCCTTCCGCCTGGCGGTGAACGAGTACAACGGCGTCTCCAGCGTGCAACTGATGCTGGAGCACTTCGAGGCGGCCTGAGCCAGCCCTCCGGCCAGCGGCGCGCGACTCAGTCCTGCGGCCCGCCGCCGCGCCGCTGCATGTCCTCCACCACCACCCACAGGGCATTGGTGGAAATCAACACCTCCAGCAACGACAACACCAGCGACACCGCCAGCGCGACGATGCTGACGCCGAACAGCACCTTGCCGGCCATCTCGCCGTGCATGAACAGCGCCAGCATCGCCAGCGCGCACAACAGGAAGCTGAGCACGCCGAAGGACTGCATGTACTGGATCAGGTGGATGCGCCGCTTGAGGCCGGGAATCTGCCGCATCACCACCGCGCTGTCCTGGGCCGGTGCGGCATGCAGCTGGCGGATGACCTGCGCCAGCGTCAGGAAACGGTTGGTGTAGGCGAGCAGCAGCAGCGAGATGGCGGGAAACAGCAGCGCCGGAGTGGTGATGTCCATATGTCCTGGGCGGTAAGAAGCTGCAGTGAGAGTGCTGGCCGACCTTCCATTCCCGGCCGCGCAGCCGCGGAGTGCTTGCGCCGTGCCGGGAGGGCTTCCCGCGGGCCTTGCCGGTCGAAGGCGGATTATCGTGTCGCCAGCCGCCGCGGGGCAATGCGCGGTTTTGCGGGGTTCTCCGGCGGCCGGCGGGCGCAGCCGGAAACCGCTGCCCAGCGTATCCGCAAACGGCTTCAGTACCGGGGATCGCCCCCGGACGGCCGCCCACGGCGGAAAACATGGCAGCGGCGAGGGCGGGCGAGCTGCTCGCCGGTATAATGCCCGGTTTTCCGAAATCCCCCGGAGCCCCTCCATGGAAGCCGAACGCAAGAACGCCATCGCCCTGAAACTCGCCGACCTCGCGGAGCGGGGCCGGGAACTCCGGAGGTATCTTTGACTACGACGAGAAATCGTCGAAGCTCGAAGAAGTCAATCGCGCCCTGGAAGACCCGGCCGTCTGGAACGACGCCGCCCGTGCCCAGGAACTGGGCAAGGAAAAGCGCCAGCTCGAGGACGTGGTTCTCACGCTGCGGAACATCGAACAGCAATCCACCGATCTGAAGGATCTGTACGAGCTGGCCGACGCGGAAGACGACGAGGACACCTTCGTCGCCGTGGAGACCGATCTCGGCGAGCTGGGCGCGCAGGTGGAAAAGCTGGAATTCCGCCGCATGTTCGCCAACCCGATGGACCCGAACGCCTGCTTCATCGAAATCCAGGCCGGCGCCGGCGGCACCGAGGCGCAGGACTGGGCCGGCATGCTGGAGCGGATGTACCTGCGCTACGGCGAGAAGAAGGGCTTCACCGTCGAGCTGATGGAAGAGACCGAAGGCGAAGTGGCCGGCATCAAGAACTGCACCATCAAGTTCAGCGGCGACTATGCCTACGGCTACCTGCGCACCGAAACCGGCATCCACCGCCTGGTGCGCAAGAGCCCCTTCGACTCCAACGCCCGCCGCCACACCAGCTTCACCTCGGTGTTCGTGTATCCGGAAGTGGATGACTCCATCGAAGTGGAGATCAACCCGGCCGACCTGCGCATCGACACCTACCGCGCTTCCGGCGCCGGCGGCCAGCACATCAACAAGACCGACTCCGCGGTGCGTATCACCCACGCGCCGACCGGCATCGTCGTGCAGTGCCAGAACGACCGCTCCCAGCACCGCAACAAGGACGAAGCCATGTCCATGCTGAAGGCGCGGCTGTACGAGCTGGAGCTGCGCAAGCGCCAGGCCGAGCAGCAGAAGCTGGAAGACGCCAAGAGCGACATCGGCTGGGGCCACCAGATCCGCAGCTACGTGCTGGACCAGTCCCGCATCAAGGATCTGCGCACCGGCTACGAGGTGGGCAACACCCAGGCGGTGCTGGACGGCGATCTGGACGATTTCATCGCCGCCAGCCTGAAGCAGGGCGTGTGAGTCCGGGCGCGGACGCGGCGGCCGGCATGCAGCGGTCGCCGCGCTCGCGCCCGCCGCTCCGCTGCTGGGTTGTGGCCCGTCCGCCGCGCCGCCCGAGCCGCAGCACGAACACCCGCAACGCCGAACAACGGCCCCTGCCTCCGCCCGCTGCCCAGCCGCGGGCGGGTTTCTTCAATCCAGCCAGGCCAGGCCCTTGAACGACAACCCCAACCTGCTCTCCGACTTCCTCGCCTCCGGCGTGGAGGCCGACGAAGTGCCCGAACTGGCCGCGCTCTCCGCCGCGCGGCCGATGCTGGACGCCTTCATCACCCTGTTCCGCGGCACCGAGGCGGAGGTGCTGATGCGCCTGCTGGTGCTGCGCGAGATCGGCCAGGAGGCCGAGATGCCGCGCTGGTCGCCGGAAGCGCTGCGCGCCCGCTTCGCTTACCTCGACCCGGTGAAGCTGGAAACGGTGCTCAAGCGCCTGCGCGACAACGCCCTGCTTTCCATCGGCGAGGACGGCAACTATTTCCTCTCCGACATCGGCCGCAACGCGGTGGCGGCGCTGGTGATGCTGCTGCGCTTCGGCGAGGAAGAGGATGCGGAGCTGGGCTTCCTCACCGCCCAGCTCGCCGGCCTGCAAGCGGTCGGCAGCCTCACGCCGGAAGCGCTCGGCCACCTGCTGTCCAAGCTCAACGACCTGTCCTGGCATTTCGAGGAAGCCATCGCCTCCGGCTCGGAATTCCGCATCGTCGATGCCCGCCGCCGGCTCTCCGCCAACGGCCGCTGGCTGGAGCGCGGCACCGACATCCTCAACCAGCTGCTGGCCGATCCGGAGGTGTCCTTCGACATCGCCCGCATCGCCCAGCGCATCGGCCTCGCCCAGTCCCGCCTGGCGCGGGTGGATGCCGCTTTCCAGCGCGCGCTGAACAAGATCGAATCGCAGCGGGTCACGCTGGGCGGCTCCGGCATCTCGTCGTCGGACGTTGCCGCCTGGCTGCGCAAGCAGGATGCCGCCAGCCTCGCCGGCCTGCTGGCCGACGCGGTGGCGGCGATTCCCGACCCGGCGCTGCTGGCCGGCGGCCACGAGCTGCTGGACCGCGCCGAAGCGGTGCTGGACGGCCAGGCCAACGCCATCGACGCCGCTGCCCCCCTGCCGCCGGCCGACCTCGCGCCGGTGGCCAGCGCGCCGCCCACCGAGGATCTCGCCCTGCTGGAACACTTCACCGGCCGGCTGGAAGGCCTGCCGGCGCCGCAGCCGCTGCATGCGGTGATCGCCGGCGGCGGCTTTGGCCCGGCCAGCTACCGCCTGTCGCTGCTCGCCCTGCTGGCGGACGGCGAGGACGCCAGCCCGGAAGAAGGCCCGGTCGGCGACTTCATGCGCCTGCCGCTTGACGTGGTTTTCAACGACACGCTGACACCGGTGGGTGAAGACGAAATCGCCGCGATGACCCTGGGCGAAGTACGGCCGCGCGGCGCGGCAAGCCCTGTGCCCGCCACCGACGCCGTCGATGCCGACGGCGCCCCGCTGATTTCCCCCTGAGCCGCACATGGAACACGAACTCAAGACCCTGATCGCCCGCCTGCTGGCCCTGCGCTGGCTGCCGCGCGGCGACCGCCTGGTGCGCCGCGCGCTGGTGGATGAAACCTTCCGCTTCGAGCTGGACCGCCGCCTCGGCGACATCGGCATGCAGCTGCTGGACAACCCCTACGCCGCCCACGTCGGCATCGCCCTGCAGCCGGAACTGGCCGAGCCGGTGTTCGGCGCCGGCCGCGAGTACGCCGCCAGCAACCTCGGCCTCAACCGCGACGAAATCGCGCTGCTGGTGGTGGTGTGGGCGCTCATCGTGCTGCCCAAGCGCGAACGCCAGGTCACCCGCCGCGACCTCGCCGGCGACGGCCAGACCGACCTGTTCGGCGGCGACAAGCCGGTGGCGCACGGCGACAGCGTTTCCGCCGGCCTCACCGAGGCCTCGCTGATCGCCGACTTCGGCCCCCGCCTCGGCGGCAAGACCAAGATGAACATCGCCTTCGGCAAGCTCGCCCGCCTCGGCTTCCTCGAACGCCGCAACGGCGTCGTCAGTGAGGGCCCGCTGCTGGACGTGGCGCTGGACTACCGCACCATGGCCGACCGCATCATCCACGGCACCCTGGGCGAGATCCTGGCCGCTGCCGGCCACGAAGTACCGGAAGCCAACGCCTTCGAGATGGCCGACGTGCTGCCGGATGAAGACGCCGGCGACGAGGACGACAACGGAGAACAACGCTGATGTTCCACATCAAGACCCTGGAACTGGTGCACTGGGATTTCTGGCGCCGCTTCTCGCTGCCGCTGGACGCCCAGATCATCACCATCGTCGGCCCCAACGGCTCCGGCAAGACAACCCTGCTCGACGCCCTGCGCACCCTGTTCGCGCTGCGCTGCTCCGGCAAGCGCGACTTCCGCCGCTACGTGCGCCGCGCCGACCGCAGCTACGCCTGGATACGCGCCATCGTCGCCAACCTGCCGGGCAGCACCGGCAAGCGCCCCTTCTTCCCCTGCCTGTCGGACGAAGTCACGCTGGCCTGCCGCATCCGCAAGGCCGGCGGCGACTGGATACGCGACTACACCATCGTGGACGGCAACCAGCCTATTGAAGCGCTGGAAGAAACCAGCGACTGGATAGGCCTGCGCGACTACCAGCACCGCCTCGCCTGGGGCGGGCTGACGCCCGCCATCACCAAGGTGCTGGCGCTGGAACAGGGCGACACCGACAAGCTCTGCGAATACTCGCCCAAGGCCCTGCTGGAACTGGTGTTCGACGTCTTCGGCGACAAGGAGGTACTGGACAACTACCAGGCCGCTCGCGAGGAACAGAAGAGCGCCGAGCGCGAGCTGGACGAACTCGGGCTGGACTTGGAACGCCTCAAGACCCAGGCCGAGGAGAAAAAGGCCGAGGCCAACCGTTTCCTCGAATGGAAGCAGCTGGCCGACGAAGTGCAGGCGCTGGAAGCGGAGATCGTGCCGCGGCTGGAAACCGCCGAGTTGGCGCGCGAGACGGTGGCCGAGCGCGAGGACTTGCAGCGCGTAAACCGCGAGCGCATCGAGAAGCTGGCCGAACAACGCGACGCCCGCGCCCGCCTGGACATGGTGCAGGCCGAGCAGCAAGCCGGCGCCAGCGAGCGCAAGCGCCTGAAGGAACAGGACGGCGAGGCCGAACAGCGCCACCTCGCCGCCCACGACCGCGTGCGCGACCTGGAAAAGCTGCTGGCCGAACGCGATGCCCTGCGCGCCCAGCTCGCCGCCGAGCATGGCGCCGACGCACTGTCGCTGGAAAAGGAGCACGAAGCGGCGGATGCCGCCGTCGTGGCCCTCAAGCGCAAGGAGCGCGAGCTGGTCGCCGCCTTCGAGGACAAGACCGACACCCTGCGCAGCGAGCGCAATCGCAACGGCCCGCCCACCGATGGCGAAGTTGCCCGCTTCCGCGCCCGCCTCGCCGCCGAGGGCATCGCCCACCAAGGGCTGGCGGAAGTGGTGGAAGTCACCGACCCCGCCTGGCAGGCGGCGCTGGAAGCCATCCTGCGGCCCTATCGCCATATGGTGCTGCTGGAGCGGGAGTCCGACCGCCACCTCGCCTGGTCGCTGGGCGAGCGCGAACGCTTCCGCCACTTCATCGTGCCGGAACGCGAAACCGCACCGCCGCCGCGGCCGATGAGCCTGGCGGAGGTGGTGAACTTCAGCGCGCCGGTGCCGCGCTGGCTCAGCGATCTGCTGAACCGCATCCGCCGGGTGAAAGATGCCGACGCCGCGCGCGACCTGCCGCGCGAGCAGGAATGGATCACCCAGGACGGCTACCACCGCGAGCGCCGCGGCGCCCGCCACCTCGGCCGGCCGAACGAATTCCACTTCGGCGAACTCGCCCGCCAGTCGCGCCTCGCCGGCCTGCAGGACGAAATCGCCCAGCTCGACAAGCAGCTGCAGGCCCTGCGCCCCAAGCTGGACGAAGCCGAGAAGCGCCTCAGCGGCGTGCGCCAGCGCCTGCTCGGCCTGCAATCCGCCCAGCTGCTGGCTGCCAACACCGAGCGCTACAACGACGCCGAAACCGAGCTGCCGCAGGCACGCAAGGCGCTCACCGCCGCCATCGCCGAACGCGCCCAGAGCCGCGGCGCGCTGGACGAGCTGGTGGAGCGACTGCGCGGCATCGAGATCGAAGCCGACCGCCGCGGCCGCGAGCTCAAGGCCATCGAACTGCGGCTGGCCGACATCGCCCGCGAACACGGCCCGCGCCGCCACGCCCAGGCCCAGCGCCTGGTGAAGCTGCGCCGCCGCCGTCGCGGCATGCCGGCGCATTGGCTGGAGCAGAACGAACTCGCCCTGCTGGCGGAGAAGTACGGCGACGCCCGCGGCGCCCGCCTGCAGGCCGAGCGCCTGCGCCGCCACCTGGACGAAGGCGAGTGGATCACCGATCCGGCGGTGCTGGTGGTGCGCGACCGCCTGGGCGCCGACGTCGCCCTGCGCGAGCGCGACTACCTGGACCGCCAGGGCTACTGCGTCACCGCCCGCAACCACACCGACAACGCCCGCGCCGCCTACATCGCCAAATTGCGCGCCACCGTGCGCGAATACAGCAAGAACCTGAAGGCGCTGGGCGATCTCGCCAACGTCAGCGTGGATTGCGCGATGCCGCACCTGGAGAACGACGACCTTTCCCTCGGCCAGGCCGGCCTGGAAGTGCGCTTCGACTTCGACCGCAAGGGCGCGGTCGGCCTCAACGACGGCGAGGCCTCCGGCGGCCAGCAGGTGATGAAGTCGCTGATCCTGCTGATCGCGCTGCTGATGGACGAAGCCCGCCCCGGCGGCTTCGTCTTCATCGACGAGCCCTTCGCCCACCTGGACGTGGCCAACATCGACCGCGTCGGCACCTTCCTGCGCGCCACCCGCGCGCAATACCTCATCACCACGCCGGTGACGCACAACGCCAATGTGTTCGCCCCGGCGCAGCTGACGCTGGTGACGCGGAAGAAGCCGCCCGCAGAGAACTGGGCGCCGCCGATCGGGGTGCTGCAGCGCGCGGTTTAGGACCGGCGCGGTCGGATGAACCGGCCCGGCCCAGGAACCGCCGCCCTACGCCCTGCTCGCTCGCGGAGCATGGGTGGAAAGTGGAAGAAGAAGCGCTGCCTCATCCGCTGGAACGCCCTGTGGCCGGCAAGCCGCGGGGCGTTGGCACGGACCGGGAGCGCCCCGCGAGACGCAGCTATGTCTATGTCCGCCGCGATCTTCTTCCGCTCCGCGCTTGGGCCCCATCAACTGCATGCCGGAGAGGGTTGCGGGTTTGGGTTGCGGGTTTGAACAAGCCCGCAGCGGCTTCCACGCGGCTTTGATTCCCGTTCAACTCGCTCGCCGCACCCACGCCGGGCCGGGCAGCCATCCCGCGAACCATCCGCTGCCAAAGAAGACCTACAACCCATGAGCACCGGCCTGCGCCGGTCTTTGCGCGCAGGCCGGCCCCTGGATTCACCTTCGGCTGCGGAGGGCTGGCATGTCAGGAACACCGTCATCGAACGTCGGGCTGGGCGTGGTCGCCGGCGTTGCCATCGGTCTGGCGCTGGACAACATCGGCCTGGGCATAGGCATCGGGCTGGCGCTCGGCATCGCCCTGTCTCTGGCAAACAGGCGCAAATAGTCCGATATCATCGCGGCCTGCCTCTCACTCCAATCCGGGCGCTGCACTTCCAGCCAGGCGCCCGCCAAGCGAGCACTGCGCGGCCACCGATGAACAATGCCCTCCCTTATGGACTGCTCGCCGACCTGGTGCTGAGCACCCATTTCGCCCTGGTGCTCTTCGTCGTCGGCGGCCTGCCGCTGATCCTCGCCGGCAACCTGGCCGGCTGGCGCTGGGTGAATCGCTTCTGGTTCCGCCTCGCCCATCTCGCCACCATCGCCGTGGTCGCCGCCGAAGCCTGGCTAGGAGTAACCTGTCCGCTGACCACGCTGGAAGGCTGGCTGCGGGAGCAGGCCGGCCAGAGCGGCCCGGGGCCTGGCTTCATCGAATACTGGCTTCAGCGGCTGCTGTTCTTCCAGGCGCCGCCCTGGGTCTTCATCTGCGCCTATACCCTGTTCGGCCTGCTGGTCGCCGCCACCTGGTGGCGTTTCCCTCCCCGACGCAGGCCCCAACCCCCACGCAGCGAGCAAAGCCGATGATCTCAGCCGATTTCCTCCTCACCGCCCTGGTCGTCGTGCTGATTCCCGGCACCGGCGTGCTGTTCACCATTTCCACCGGGCTCTTCGCCGGCCGGCTGGCGGCCTGCTATGCGGCGCTCGGTTGCACCGCCGGCATCCTGCCCCATCTGCTCGCCACCGCGGCCGGGCTCGCCGCCCTGCTCCACACCAGCGCGCTGGCCTTCCAGGCGCTGAAATTCGCCGGCGTCGCCTACCTGCTCTTTCTCGCCTACGCCACCTGGCGCGACACCACCGCCTTCGAGCCGGCGCGCAATGCCGCGGCCACGCCCGGCGCCATCATGCTGCGCGCCTTCCTGCTCAATATCCTGAACCCCAAGCTGACGCTGTTCTTCCTCGCCTTCCTGCCCCAGTTCGTCGCCGCCGACTCGGCAACGCCGCTGGCCGACCTCACCCTGCTCAGCGCCGTGTTCATGGCCATGACCTTCGTCGTCTTCGTCATCTACGGCCTGCTCGCCCACGGCTTCCGCCGCCTGGTTATCAATTCCCGCCGGGTGCAGCACGCCCTGCGGCGCGGCTTCGCCGGCGCCTTCGCGGTACTCGGAGCGAGGCTGGCCTTCTCGGAGCGCTGAGGCATCGCCGGCGCCAGCACAGGGAAAGAGCAAACGCTCAATCCACGCCAGCCCCCAGCACTCCGGCTTCCCGCAAGCGCGCCTTGTAAGCTTTCATCACCGGCCGGGAGATCGCCGTTTCCGCCAGCACCCGGTGTTCGTAGATCTCCGCCACCAGCGCCTCGCGCTCGCCAGCGCCAGCCCGCGCGATCAGCGTGTGCATGTCCTCGCCCAGCAGGCGGCCCGGGCGGCCGCGCAATGCGGCGTACAGCAGCGGGATCACGTCCTTGTCCCGCGGCCCCATCTTGCACTTGCCGTCCAGGATCTTGAGCATGACCGTGGTGGTGCAATCCACATCCAGCGGGTCGGTAAGCTGGGCACGTGCCCAGTCGGCGATCTGTTCGGGGCTCATCCGGCACTCCAGGGTTTGGATGGCGGAAAGCGATGCAAGGACCGCGCCGGAGCACATCCGGCGCCGGTTTTCCCGCGTGGTTGCGCCCGCTTCCATGCAAGCTCGATTTGCCGCCGCGTGGCGCGCCTGCGACAATTGCGCTCTTGACCACAGCGCCGACGAATCATGTCCGACCAGAACGCCCCGCTTACCCCCCAGGACGAAAACCACATCATCGCCGAGCGCCGCGAAAAGCTGGCGCAATGGCGCCAGACCGGCCGCGCCTTCCCGAACGACTTCGCCCGCGAAAACACCGCCGGCAAGCTCGACGAGCTCTACGGCGAGAAAGAAGCCGAAGTGCTGGAAGCCACGCCGGTCGAGGTGAAGGTTGCGGGGCGCGTCATGCTCAAGCGGGTGATGGGCAAGGCCAGCTTCATCACCATCCAGGACCTGTCCGGTCGCATCCAGCTCTACGTGAAGCGCGACGCGGTGGGGGAGGACATCTACGCCGACTTCAAGCACTGGGACATCGGCGACATCGTCGGCTGCGTCGGCACCCTGTTCAAGACCAAGACCGGCGAACTCACCGTGCAGGCCTCCGAGATCCGCCTGCTGACCAAGAGCCTGCGCCCGCTGCCGGACAAGTTCCACGGCCTCACCGACGTCGAGCAGAAGTACCGCCAGCGCTACCTGGACCTGATCGTCAGCGAGCAGACGCGCTTCACCTTCGTCGCCCGCAGCCGCATGGTGCAGTCCATCCGCAACTACATGACCGGCCACGGCTTCCTCGAAGTCGAAACGCCGATGATGCACCCCATCCCCGGCGGCGCCGCGGCCAAGCCTTTCGTCACCCACCACAATGCGCTGGACATGGAACTGTTCCTGCGCATCGCGCCCGAGCTGTACCTGAAGCGCCTGGTGGTCGGCGGTTTCGAGAAGGTGTTCGAAGTCAACCGCAACTTCCGCAACGAAGGCCTGAGCCCGCGCCACAACCCGGAATTCACCATGATGGAGTTCTACGAGGCCTACGCGGACTACCGCAGCCTGATGAACTTCACCGAGGGCCTGATCCGCAACGCCGCGCGCGAGGCACTGGGCACCGAGAGCTTCGTCTACCAAGGCCGCGAGCTGGACCTGTCCAAGCCCTTCGCCCGCCTCACCATCACCGAAGCCATCCACCAGTACCATCCGGGCTACAGCCTGGAACAGCTGAACGACGCCGAGTGGATCCGCGCCAAGCTGGCAGCCCTGAAGGCGCCGGCCCGTGCCGGCATGGGCCTGGGCAGCCTGCAGCTCGCCCTGTTCGAAGAGACCACCGAAGCCGAGCTGTGGGAGCCGACCTTCATCATCGACTATCCCGCCGAAGTGTCCCCGCTGGCGCGCCGCAACGATGCCAACCCGGACATCACCGAGCGCTTCGAGCTCTTCATCGTCGGCCGCGAGATCGCCAACGGCTTCTCCGAGCTGAACGACCCGGAGGACCAGGCCACCCGCTTCATGGAGCAGGTAAAGGCCAAGGAAGCCGGCGACGAGGAGGCCATGTACTTCGACGCCGACTACATCCGCGCGCTGGAATTCGGCCTGCCACCCACCGGCGGCTGCGGCATCGGCATCGACCGCCTGGTGATGCTGCTGACCGACAGCCCCTCCATCCGCGACGTCATCCTGTTCCCGCAGATGCGTCCCGAATAAGGCTGCCGCCCGCTGTCGCGCCCGAAACCCGCTGCTGCTTCCGCACAGCGGGTTTTGTCCTTTTGCAGCCCGCTGCAGCCCAAGCTGCCGGAGCCCCGAGAACACAGATCAGCTTCGAGCGATCCACCATGCCGATACAGCCAGCCCGCCTCGAATACGCCCCGGACGGCACGCCCTACTCCAGCGCCTACGGCGACGTCTATCACTCCAGCGACGGCGGCCTGGGGCAGGCTCACCACGTCTTCCTTGCCGGCAACCAGCTGCCGCAACGCTGGCAGGGGCGGCGGCACTTCACCGTATTGGAGACCGGCTTCGGCCTGGGGCTCAACTTCCTCGCCACCTGGCAGGCCTGGCGGAACGACCCGGCGCGGTGCGAGCGACTGCATTTCGTCTCCTGCGAGTTGCATCCCTTCGAGCGGCATGACCTCGTCCAGCTGCACCAACGCTGGCCGGAATTCGCTGCACTCGCCGAGGAACTGCAGGGTGCATGGCCAACCCTGGTGCCAGGACTGCACCGCCTGCATCTGGACCAGGGCCGCGTCACCCTCACGCTGGGCCTGGGCGACGCCACCCACTTGCTCGGCCAGTTCGACCTCCAGGCCGACGCCTTCTATCTGGATGGCTTCTCCCCGGCGAAGAACCCCGAGCTGTGGTCGCCACGCCTGTTCCATCAACTCGCCCGCCTGGCCTCGCCGCGGGCGACGCTGGCGACCTGGTCGGTAGCCGGCGAAGTCCGCGAAGGCCTACGGCGCGCGGGCTTCGAAGTTGCAAAAGCGCCTGGCTTCGGCGGCAAGCGCCAGATGCTGCTGGGCAGCTACGGCGGACGCGACTACCCCGCCCCGCAAGCCGCTGGGGACACCGCGGCTCACGCCCGGCATGCGCTGATCCTGGGCGCTGGCGTGGCCGGCACCTCCCTCGCCGAACGCCTCGCCGCCCGCGGCTGGACGGTGGACATCGTGGACGCCGCCAGCGGCCCGGGCCAAGGCGCCTCCGGCAACCACGCCGGCGTGCTCCGCCCCTTACCCAGTCTGGACGACAACCGCATGAGCCGCCTGACTCGGGCCGGTAGCCTCTATGGACTGCGTCACATCGCCGCACTCGGCCAGCGCGGCCTGTCACCCCGCTGGAACGCCAACGGCGTGCTTCATCTGGGGCGTGACGAGAAGCAAGAGCAGAAGATGGCAGCAGTCGTGGAACGCCATGTGCCACCGCCGTCCTTCCTGCGCTTCGTCGATGCGCAGGAGGCTTCCGGCATCGCCGGCTGGCCGGTGTCCAGCGGCGGCTGGTGGTTCCCCTCCAGCGGCTGGGTACAGCCGCCTTCGCTGTGCCGCGCTAATCTGGCGGCGCATCCAGAGAAGATACGGGCTCACTTCAGCGTGCAGGCGGTCCGCCTGGAGCGGGACACTGAGGCCGAGGGCTGGCGCTTGTTGTCGGCGGACGGCGGGCTCATTGCCAGCGCGCCGGTCGCCATCCTCGCCAGCGGCGTTGGTATAACCGCCTTCCCCGAGGCGGCAGCGCTGCCGGTGGTCTCAGCCCGCGGCCAGGTGAGCCTGCTGCCAGCCTCGGCGGGCTCCCCGCCCAAGGTGGTGGTTTGCCGTGGCGGCTATGTCAGCCCGGAGGTGGACGGCCTGCGCTGCGCCGGCGCCACCTTCAGCGTGGATGACGAGGAAACCCGCCTGCGGGACGCAGACCATCTCGAAAACCTGGAAAAGCTGGAGGCGATGCTGCCCGGCTACACCCGGCCCTTCCAGGGCAGCCCGGCTGCCGGGCGCGTCGGTTTTCGCCCGGCCTCTCCAGACCGGCTCCCCATGGTCGGCGCCCTGCCCGCGCCTGGCACCTATGCACCGAGCACGCCGCTGGCGCAGATCCCGCGCCATCACGGGCTCTACGCGGTATCGGGCTTCGGCGCCCGCGGACTGGTATGGGCTTCGCTGATGGCGGAAGCCCTGGCCGCGCGGCTAGAGAATGAGCCCATGCCCCTGGAGAAGGATCTGTGGGAGGCGGTGGATCCTGCCCGTTATCTGCTGCGTCCCCTGCGCCAACCCCTGCGGGAGGAATGAACCTCCCGCGAGCCCGCGGCGGAGTTCAGCCGAGGTAGCGCGCGAGGCGCTTCAGCACGCGTTCGCGGCCCAGCACTTCTAGCACGGCGTCGATGGAAGGCGTCTGCGGCACGCTGAGCACCGCCACCCGCAGCGGAATCGCCACCTGCGGCATCCTCAAGCCATGCTCCGCCATGGTGTCCTTGATCGCCTGGTTGAGCGCGGCCTTCTCCCAATCGACCACAGCCAAGCGGCCATGCAGACTCTTCAGCGCAGCGACGGCAGCCGTCGTCAGGTGCTGGGCCAGCACTTCCGGCGCCGGGTGCAGTTCGACGCAGAACAACTCGGCCGCGTCGGCAAGTTCGTTCAGGTTGGTGGCGCGATCCTTGTACAGGGCGATCACACGCTCCAACGTCGGCCCCGCCTCAGGGTCGACGCCACGCCGGGCCAGACGGCTGGCGATCTGCGCAGCCAGATAGCCGTCATCCGCCTTCTTGATGTACTGGGCATTCAGCCAATTGAGCTTCTCGGTGTTGAACTGGGCCGCCGACGGCGTGATGTGATCGAGGTCGAACCATTCGACGAACTGCTCGCGGCTGAAAACCTCATCGTCGCCGTGGCTCCAGCCCAGCCGCGCGAGGTAGTTGATGACCGCGTCCGGCAGATAGCCTTCCTCGTCGTATTGCATGACGCTGACCGCGCCGTGGCGCTTGGAGAGCTTGGTGCCGTCGTCGCCGAGGATCATGGACAGGTGCGCGTATTGCGGCACCGTTGCACCGAGCGCCTTCAGCACATTGATCTGGCGCGGGGTGTTGTTGACATGGTCATCGCCGCGGATCACCTGGGTGATCCCCATGTCCCAGTCATCGACCACCACGCAGAAGTTGTAGGTCGGCGTGCCATCGCCGCGGGCGATGATGAAGTCGTCCAGCTCGGCGTTGGCGATCTCGATCCGGCCCTTGACCAAATCGTCCCAAGCCACGCTGCCATCCATCGGGTTGCGGAAGCGCACGACAGGCACCACACCCGTCGGCGGCATCGGCAGGGTCTTGCCCGCCTCAGGCCGCCAGCGGCCGTCGTAGCGCGGCTTCTCTCCCCGGGCACGCTGTTCTTCGCGGATCTGCTCCAGTTCCTCGGCCGAGGTGTAGCAGTAATACGCAGTCCCCGCTGCCAGCATCTGCTGGATCACTTCCTTGTAGCGGTCCATGCGCTGCATCTGGTAGAACGGCCCCTCGTCATGCTCCAGCCCCAGCCACTGCATGCCATCCAGAATGGCCTGCACCGCCTCCGGCGTGGAGCGCGCCACGTCGGTATCCTCGATGCGCAGCACGAACTGCCCACCATGACGACGGGCATAGGCCCAGGAGAACAACGCGGTTCTGGCGCCACCGATATGGAGAAAACCGGTCGGGCTGGGAGCAAAGCGGGTACGAACAGTAAGGCTGGAAGACATTTGGAAGGCGAAGCAAACGGTAAAGGCGCAATTCTAGACGATGGTCCCCACATCACGCCGCCGAAAAGCAAAAGCCCCGAAACGAAGCATCGTTTCAGGGCTTTCATATTCGTGGTGGGCGGTACTGGGATCGAACCAGTGACCCCTGCCGTGTGAAGGCAGTGCTCTACCGCTGAGCTAACCGCCCGATCAGCGCGCTTGGAACACGCAGCTTTTCAGGTCTTTCGCCGAGGCCCAGTGTGGTGGGCGGTACTGGGATCGAACCAGTGACCCCTGCCGTGTGAAGGCAGTGCTCTACCGCTGAGCTAACCGCCCCTCGCGAAAGAGGCCGGATTGTAGGAGTTGCACGCGTACTGCGTCAAGCAGCATCTACAACTCTGGAATGAAAAAGCCGATCAAACGGATCGGCTTTTTGAATTCTTGGTGGGTGCTGACGGGATCGAACCGCCGACATCCAGCTTGTAAGGCTAGCGCTCTACCAACTGAGCTAAGCACCCGCGCTGGAAACGATTACCTTATCGGCAACCGCTTCAAGCAAGCCCGTTAGTTTACTGCATCTTTGAGGCCTTTGCCAGCGCGGAACTTCGGAACTTTGGCTGCCTTGATCTTGATGCTCTTCCCGGTGCGAGGATTGCGCCCGGTACGCGCTGCTCTGTCCCCGACATAAAAAGTGCCGAATCCGACCAAGGTCACGCTATCCTTCTTCTTCAATGCCTGCTTGACTGCCGCTACGGTTGCATCCAACGCCTTGCCCGCAGAAGCCTTTGAGATTTCGGCCTGCTTGGCGATGACTTCGATCAGTTCGGATTTGTTCACGTAAACCCCCTTCTCGATGGAATTGCGACGGGACTATCTCTGCCAAACCCAGGAATGGCGCGGGATTCCAGACCATTCCAAATGCGTTGCAAGCTGCAAGGGCTTTATAGCGTGCGAAATTCGAGCATGTCAAGAAAACGCCGCACCCATGTAATACAAGGGTGCGGCGTCGTCACAACAACAATCGGAAGAGAATCAAACTCAGTGCGCGCGGATATTCTGCGCCGAAGCAGCATCCTCTGAAGAAGGCACCGCGCCTTCCACCTCGACCTTCTCCGGCAACGGCTCAGGCTTACGCTCCAAGGCCAGTTCGAGAACACGGTCGATCCACTTTACCGGGACGATCTCCAACGCATTCTTGATATTGTCCGGAATGTCCACGAGATCCTTTACATTCTCCTCGGGAATCAGGGCCGTCCGAATTCCACCTCGCACTGCTGCCAGCAACTTTTCCTTCAGTCCGCCGATCGGGAGAACCTCGCCCCTCAGGGTGATTTCCCCTGTCATCGCGACATCACAACGCACAGGGATACCGGTCAGCACGGATACCAGCGCGGTCGAAATCGCAATACCGGCAGATGGTCCGTCCTTGGGAATTGCACCTTCCGGCAAGTGGATATGGATATCGCTCTTCTGATAGAAATCCTCATCAATTCCCAGTGAGCGCGAACGCTTGCGGACTACGGACAAGGCAGCCTGGATGGACTCCTGCATGACCTCGCCGAGCTTGCCGGTGGTCATCACCTTGCCCTTACCCGGCAGCGCGACCGCCTCCACGGTCAGGAGCTCGCCGCCGACCTCGGTCCAAGCGAGACCTGTCACCTGCCCGACCTGGTTCTCCTTTTCCGCAATACCGAAGCTGTATTTGCGAACGCCCAGATACTTATCCAGGTTCTTTGCATTGATGACGATCTTGCTGGAGCGCTTCTTCAGCACCAACGACTTCACCACCTTGCGGCACATCTTCGAGATTTCACGCTCGAGGCTACGCACGCCCGCTTCACGGGTGTAGTAACGGCAAACATCCCGCAGCGCTTCCTCGGTCACGGACAACTCATCCCGCTTCAACCCGTTGTTCTTCATCTGCTTCGGCAACAGGTAGCGCTGGGAGATATTGACTTTCTCATCCTCGGTGTAGCCCGAGAGGCGAATGACCTCCATCCGGTCCAACAAGGCGGGCGGAATGTTCAGCGTATTCGCGGTCGCCACGAACATCACGTCGGAGAGGTCAAAATCGACCTCCACGTAATGATCCTGAAAGGTATGGTTCTGCTCCGGGTCAAGCACCTCCAGCAGAGCAGAGGAAGGATCGCCGCGGAAGTCCATGCCCAACTTGTCCACTTCATCCAGCAGGAACAACGGGTTCTTCACCGCAACCTTGCTCATGTTCTGCAGGATCTTGCCCGGCATGGAGCCAATGTAAGTCCGGCGGTGACCACGGATCTCGGCCTCGTCGCGCACGCCACCCAGCGCCATTCGTACGAACTTGCGGTTTGTCGCCTTGGCAATCGACTGTCCGAGCGAGGTCTTGCCTACGCCCGGAGGGCCGACGAGGCAAAGAATGGGAGCCTTGACCTTGTCCACCCGCTGCTGCACGGCCAAGTATTCAAGGATGCGTTCCTTGACCCGCTCCAGCCCGTAGTGATCCTTGTCCAGCACCTTTTCGGCTTCAGCCAGATCCTTGCTGACGCGGGACTTCTTCTTCCAGGGCAGGCCAATCAGGGTCTCGATGTAATTGCGAACCACCGTCGCCTCGGCCGACATCGGGGACATCAACCGCAGCTTCTTGAACTCCGCCTGCGCCTTGGCCATCGCATCCTTGGGCATGCCCGAGGACTTGATCTTCTTGTCCATCTCCTCGAGATCGGCACCTTCTTCACCTTCCCCGAGTTCCTTCTGGATCGCCTTGACCTGTTCGTTGAGGTAATACTCGCGCTGGCTCTTCTCCATCTGGCGCTTTACACGGCCCCGAATGCGCTTCTCGACCTGGAGGATGTCCAACTCGGTCTCAAGTTGCGAGAGCAGCTTCTCCAAACGCTCGCCGGTATCGAACATTTCCAGCACTTCCTGCTTCTGCTCCAGCTTGAGCGGCAGGTGAGCTGCAATGGTGTCGGCCAAGCGCCCCGGCTCCTCGATACCCGCGAGGGAGGTCAGGATCTCGGGCGGGATCTTCTTGTTGAGCTTAACGTATTGATCAAACTGAGCAATGATCGCCCGGCGCATCGCCTCGACTTCATTGTTATCGATCTCGGGCACCGGAACTGGCGTCACCTTGGCAACGAAGAGGTTGCGCAGATCCTCGACCGAATCGATGCGCGCACGCTGAACGCCTTCAACAAGCACCTTGATGGTGCCGTCCGGCAGCTTCAGCATCTGCAGAATATTGGCAACGCAGCCGATGGAATAGAGATCCTCGACCGAGGGCTCATCCTTGGCCGCCGACTTCTGGGCGACGAGCAGGATGCTCTTGCCCGCTTCCATCGCATTTTCCAGCGCCTTGATGGACTTGGGGCGGCCCACGAAAAGCGGAATGACCATGTGAGGAAACACTACTACATCACGCAGCGGTAGCAGCGGCAGTTCCATCTGGTCGTTGGGGAGTTCAGGATGGCCCGACATTTTCATTTTCCTTGCGAGAAAGGTCACACCCATATGCGGGCGTGACCTGGAAATTCAAGCGGCGGGTTAAAGACAGTTCAGTTGGAGCCAGAAACCTTCTGCTGTTCAGCGTAGATAAGCAGCGGCTTGGCGGCGTCCTCGATCGTGCCCTCGTCCACCACGACCTTCTCCACCGACTCCAGTGTGGGCAGGTCATACATCACATCAAGCAATGCAGCTTCGAGGATGGAGCGCAGGCCACGCGCGCCCGTCTTGCGGCGAATCGCCTTGCGCGCGACGGCATGCAACGCGCCTGGCCGGATCTCGAGTTCCACGCCCTCCATCGAGAACAACTTCTGGTACTGCTTAACCAGCGCATTCTTGGGCTCGATGAGGATCTTGATCAACGCATCTTCGTCGAGTTCCTGCAAGGTGGCCACCACCGGCAGACGACCGACGAACTCGGGGATGAGGCCGAACTTGATAAGGTCTTCCGGCTCGACGTTGCGGAAGGTCTCGGAGAGGTTCTTGGCCTCCCGGCTCTTCACCTCGGCCCCGAAACCGATGCCCGCCTTCTCGGTCCGGTTGCGGATGACCTTGTCTAGGCCATCGAAAGCACCGCCGCAGATGAACAGCACGTTGGTAGTATCGACCTGGATGAAATCCTGGTTGGGATGCTTGCGACCACCTTGCGGGGGGATGGACGCCACCGTGCCCTCGATCAGCTTCAGCAGCGCCTGCTGAACCCCCTCGCCCGACACGTCACGGGTGATGGAAGGGTTGTCCGACTTACGGGAAATCTTGTCGATCTCATCAATGTAAACAATGCCCTGCTGAGCCTTATCGACGTCGTAATCGCACTTCTGCAGCAGCTTCTGGATGATGTTCTCGACATCCTCGCCGACATAACCTGCTTCGGTGAGCGTAGTGGCGTCAGCCATCACGAAGGGGACGTTGAGGAGACGAGCCAAGGTCTGTGCCAGCAGCGTCTTGCCCGAACCGGTCGGGCCGATCAGCAGGATGTTGCTCTTGGACAGCTCGACTTCGTCCTGCCGGCCCGTCAGATGGCGCAGACGCTTGTAGTGGTTGTACACCGCCACCGCCAGGCTGCGCTTGGCTTGCGGCTGACCGATCACATACTGATCGAGGATCTCGCAGATCTCATGCGGCGTGGGCAGCTTGCCCTTGACGCCCTCAGTCTCGACGTCGCCTGCAATCTCATCACGGATGATGTCGTTGCAGAGCTCGATGCATTCGTCGCAGATGAAGACGGACGGACCCGCGATGAGCTTGCGCACTTCATGCTGGCTCTTGCCGCAAAACGAGCAGTAAAGCAGCTTTTCGCCACCCGTCTTCTTTTCCGTCATGGTCTGATTCTCCTCAGGTATCTGCCCGGCTGGTCAGCACTTTGTCGACGAGGCCGTACTCGACGGCAGCTGCGGCAGACATGAAATTATCACGGTCGGTATCTTTCTCGATCCGCTCGATGGGTTGGCCGGTGTGGGACGCCAGCATCTCGTTAAGGCGGGCACGCAGATGCAGGATCTCGCGAGCGTGGATCTCGATGTCGGACGCCTGACCCTGGAAGCCACCCAGAGGCTGATGGATCATCACGCGCGAGTTCGGCAGGCAGAAACGCTTGCCCTTCTCGCCCGCCGCCAGCAGGAAAGCGCCCATGCTGGCCGCCTGGCCGATGCACAGCGTGCTGACGTGGGGCTTGATGAACTGCATGGTGTCGTAGATCGCCATGCCGGCCGTCACCGAGCCGCCCGGGGAATTGATGTAGAAGTGGATGTCCTTGTCGGGGTTCTCCGACTCCAGGAACAGCAGCTGGGCAACGATGAGGTTGGCGGTGACGTCGTTCACCGGGCCGACGAGGAACACCACTCGCTCCTTGAGAAGGCGGGAGTAGATGTCGTACGACCGTTCGCCGCGACCGCTCTGTTCTACCACCATCGGAATCAGGCCAAGGCCGACCGGATCCCAGGTGCTGTGCTGTGGTGTTCCGTTGTTCATCGTCAGTTCTTCCGCGGCTTACGCCGCATTGCCCATCAGTTCATCGAAAGCGACCGGCTTGTCGGTAGCCTTGGCCTTGTCGACCACCCAGCCCACGACATTGTCCTCGATCACCACTGCTTCAGCCTGCGCCAGCCTTTCGGGCTGAGCGTAATACCAGCGTACCAGCTCCGAGGGATCCTCGTAGCTTTGCGCCATCTCTTCCACCAGGGCGCGGATCTGCTCCGGCTTGGCGTGCAATTCCTGGTCCTTGACCAACTCGGCCATGATCAGACCGAGCTTCACACGACGCACCGCCTGCTCGGCAAACCACGCGGGCTCGACCGGAATGTCCTGCGACTTCATGCCGCGCATTTCCAGATCCCGCCGGGCGTTGTCCGCCAGTTGCCGCGATTCCGCCTCGACCAGCGCCTTCGGCACTTCGATAGGGGTGACCGCCAGCAGCGCGTCCATCACCTGCTCTTTCACCTTGGCCTGGATGCGGCGCTTCACTTCCCTCTCCAGGTTGCCCTTCACTTCTTCGCGCAGCTTGGCGACGTCACCGTCTGCCACGCCCAGCGCCTTGGCGAAATCCGCATCGACTTCCGGCAGCACCGGTGCCTCCACCGCCTTCACCGTCACTTCGAACTGCACCGTCTGACCCGCCAGATGCTTGGCGTGGTAGTCCTCCGGGAAGGTCATGTCGAAAGTCTTGCTCTCGCCCGCCTTCAGACCGGTCACCGCGGCTTCGAAATCCTTCAGCATCGAGCCGGCGCCGATAACGAAGGGAAAGTCACTCGCCTGCCCCCCGTCGAAGAGTTCGCCATCCTTGCGGCCGGCGAAATCGATCACGACACGGTCACCTTCCGCTGCAGCACGCTCAGCAATCTGGAACGTGGTGCGCTGCTTGCGCAGCACATCGATGGTCTTGTCCACTTCGGCATCGCCGACGCTCAGGACCGGCCGCTCGATCTGCTGCTCGGACAGATCACCCGGCACGACCTCCGGATAGACCTCGAACACCGCGCTGAATTCCAGCGCATCGCTACCCGCGACATCCTTCGGCTCGATACGCGGGTAACCAGCCACACGCAAATTCTGTTCCCGAACGGTTTCGCCGAACACCTTCTCCACCGCAGCGCCAATCGCCTCGGAGCGGGCCTGAGCACCATAGGTCTGGGCGACGATCTTCATCGGCACCTTGCCCGGCCGGAAACCCGGCATCTTCACGGTGCGAGCCATCCGCTTCAGGCGCGATTCCACTTCCTTGTCGATTTCCGCCATGGGAACGGACATGTCGATGCGGCGCTCCAGTGCGCTCGGGATTTCCTGGTTGGTCTGCATTAAATCGATCCTGAGTGGTCAAAAATACCGCCCGAACGCCCACCAGCCCGGCTTACTTCCTATTAAATCCGGGGCTTGCGTGCGACTCGGGCTTGTTTCAAGCAAACTGCAATTCTAGCACAGGGGGCGGGTCTTCCTTCCAGCGGCCATCCGGCCGGAAAATGCGCGCGGGCCGGTGAAAAAATGCGCACTTGGGCGTGGAACTCGCTCTATCGCGTGGCCCTCTGAAGGGTGAGAATGCAAGGCACGGCGTTCCTTGCAGGCCGGCAGGCCAGCAGCGCCGACGCTTCGACGAACCTGCGCCGGGCACCTGGAGCCCGCTAGTTTAGGAGACGTCCCCATGAGCATCTTCAACGCCTACCAAGCCCGCTTCGAAGCCGCCCGTGAAGAGGAGATGTCGATCCAGGAATACCTGGAGCTGTGCAAGGCCGACCGCTCCGCGTACGCCACGGCAGCCGAACGGATGCTCATGGCGATCGGCGAGCCGGAACTTGTCGATACCCGCCTGGACCCTCGCCTCTCCCGCATTTTTTCCAACAAGGTCCTCAAGCTCTACCCCGCCTTCCGCGATTTCTACGGCATGGAGGAAGTGATAGAGCACATCGTGTCGTACTTCCGACACGCCGCTCAGGGGCTGGAGGAAAAGAAACAGATCCTGTACCTGCTCGGCCCAGTGGGGGGCGGCAAGTCCTCGCTGGCCGAGAAGCTGAAGACCCTGATCGAGAAGGTTCCCTTCTATGCGATCAAGGGCTCGCCGGTGCATGAATCGCCGCTGGGCCTCTTCGACGTCACCGAGGACGGTCACATCCTGGAGGACGACTACGGCATTCACCGCCGCTACCTGAACACCATCATGAGTCCGTGGGCGGTCAAGCGCCTGCACGAATTCGGCGGCGACATCACCAAGTTCCGGGTGGTGAAGCTGACCCCATCGGTGCTGCGCCAGATTGCGGTGGCCAAGACCGAGCCGGGTGACGAAAACAACCAGGACATTTCCTCGCTCGTCGGCAAGATCGACATCCGCAAGCTGGAGGAATACTCCCAGGACGACCCGGACGCCTACAGCTATTCCGGCGGCCTCTGCCTGGCCAACCGCGGCTTGCTCGAGTTCGTTGAAATGTTCAAGGCGCCGATCAAGGTGCTGCACCCCTTGCTGACGGCCACCCAGGAAGGTAACTACAAGGGCACGGAAGGCTTCGGCGCGATTCCCTTCGACGGCATCATCATGGCCCACTCGAACGAGTCGGAATGGGTGTCGTTCAAGAACAACAAGAACAACGAGGCTTTCCTCGACCGCATCTACACGGTGAAGGTGCCCTACTGCCTGCGGCTGTCGGACGAGATCCGCATCTACGAGAAGCTGCTCACCCACAGTTCCCTGTCGGAGGCGCCCTGCGCACCCGACACCCTGAAGATGATGTCCCAGTTCGCGGTGCTGTCTCGGCTCAAGGAGCCCGAGAATTCCAGCATCTACTCCAAGATGCGGGTCTATGACGGCGAGAACCTGAAGGACACCGACCCCAAGGCCAAGAGTTTCCAGGAGTATCGAGACTATGCCGGCGTCGACGAAGGCATGACCGGTCTGTCCACCCGTTTCGCCTTCAAGGTGCTGTCCAAGGTCTTCAACTTCGACCACCGCGAGGTCGCCGCCAACCCGGTGCACCTGATGTATGTGCTGGAACAGCAGATCGAGCAGGAGCAGTACCCGCCGGAAGTCGAAGCCCGCTACCTTGGCTTCATCAAGGAGTATCTGGCGCCGCGCTACGCCGAGTTCATCGGCAAGGAAATCCAGACCGCCTACCTCGAGAGCTATTCCGAGTATGGCCAGAACATCTTCGACCGCTATGTGATCTATGCGGACTTCTGGATCCAGGACCAGGAATTCCGCGACCCGAATACCGGCGAAATCCTTGACCGTTCCGCACTCAACGACGAACTGGAAAAGATCGAGAAGCCGGCCGGCATCAGCAACCCGAAGGATTTCCGCAACGAGGTGGTCAACTTCGTACTGCGCGCGCGCGCCAAGAACGAGGGCCGCAACCCGAGCTGGACCTCCTACGAGAAGCTGCGGGCGGTGATCGAGAAGAAGATGTTCTCCAACACCGAGGACCTCCTCCCGGTCATCAGCTTCAACGCCAAGGCCAGCGCCGATGAGCAGAAGAAGCACCAAGATTTCGTCAACCGCATGATCGAGAAGGGCTACACGGAGAAGCAGGTGCGGCTGCTGTGCGAGTGGTACCTGCGGGTGCGCAAGTCTTCTTGACGCAGTACGGCGTTCCGCGCCCCGGGAGGACGGAACGCCGCCTTACGGCATTGCTGCAGCGCCTGTGACGGCGCTGCCGTGTCCGGACATAGCCGCACACGCGGAACTGCGCCGCAGTCCGGTCACCCCCAGGCAACACCTTCCCCACGCATCGTGGGCTGCCACCGGAGGAAGACAAGGTGCGCATCATCGATCGGCGCTTCGACAGCAAGAACAAGAGTGCGGTTAATCGCCAGCGCTTCATGCGGCGCTTCAAGCAGCAGATCCGTCGCGCGGTTTCGGACGCGATCCAGGGGCGCTCCATCCGCGACCTCAACAATGGTGAGAAGATCTCCATTCCCACCCGCGACCTCTCCGAACCGCATTTCCAGCATGGCCGTGGCGGCGAGTGGGAGCAGGTCTTCCCCGGCAACGACCAGTTCTCCGGTGGCGACCTCATCAACCGTCCCATGGGGGGTGGCGCCGGCGGCTCGGGCGGCGGCAAGGCCAGCAACGAGGGCGAAGGGGAGGATGATTTCGTCTTCCAGCTCTCGCGCGAGGAATTCCTCGACGTCTTCTTCGACGATCTTGCCCTGCCCAATCTCGTCCGCACCCAGCTCGCACGTATTACCGACTACAAGACACAGCGCGCCGGCTTCACCTCGGACGGCGTGCCCGCCAACATCAACATCGTGCGCTCGATGCGCGGCGCACTCGGCCGCCGGCTGGCGGTCGGCTCGCCCTACAACTCACGGCTGCGCGAGCTGCACAAGGAACTCGAAGCCCTGCTGAAGGAGCAGGGCGAAGATAGCGACGAGGTACGCGCCCTGCGGGAAGAGATGGGCAAGCTGCGCGCCAAGATCGAGCGCATCCCCTTCATCGACAGCTTCGACCTGCGCTACAACAACCGGATAAAGGTGCCACGCCCCACCACCCAGGCAGTGATGTTCTGCGTTATGGACGTTTCCGGCTCCATGGACGAGGAGAAAAAGGCCACCGCCAAACGCTTCTTCATGCTGCTCTACCTCTTCCTCAACCGCAGCTACGAGCACATCGAGGTCGTCTTCATCCGTCACCACACGGTGGCAAAAGAGGTGGACGAAGATGAGTTCTTCCACTCGCGGGAATCCGGCGGCACGGTAGTGTCCAGTGCGCTCAACCTGATGCGCGACGTCATCCACCAGCGCTACACCGGTGGCGAATGGAACATCTACGGTGCCCAGGCCTCGGACGGCGACAACTGGGACAACGACTCGCCCATCTGCCGCGAGGTGCTGAGCGAAGCCATCCTGCCGTGGTGCCAGTACTTCGCCTACATCGAGATCACGCCCGGGGAACCACAGAACCTCTGGCGCGAATACGAAAAACTGCAGGGCGCGCACACCAACTTCGCCTTGCAGCGGATCGAGGAACCGGCCGACATCTATCCGGTGTTCAGAGAACTCTTCAAGAAGAATCTGGCATGAAGCGGACAGAAAAGAAAAAGCCCCTGCCCGGCGGCTCGGAATGGTCCTTCGAGAGCATAGAGCGGTATCACACCGAGATCGCCCGCGTCGCCGCGCAATACGGCCTGGACACCTATCCGGTGCAGATCGAGGTCATCACCGCCGAGCAGATGATGGACGCCTACGCCTCGGTCGGCATGCCGGTGAACTACCACCACTGGTCCTTCGGCAAGCAGTTCCTGGCGACCGAAAAGGGCTACCGCCGTGGACAGATGGGGCTGGCCTACGAAATCGTCATCAACTCCAACCCCTGTATCGCCTACCTGATGGAGGAAAACACCCTGCCGATGCAGGGCCTGGTGATTGCCCATGCGGCCTACGGCCACAACAGTTTCTTCAAGGGCAACTACATGTTCCGCACCTGGACCAATGCGGACGCCATCATCGACTACCTCATCTTCGCCCGGAACTACATCGCCCACTGCGAACAACGCTACGGCGAGGAGGAGGTGGAACTGCTGCTCGACTCCTGCCACGCGTTGATGAATCTGGGCGTGGACCGCTACAAGCGTCCGCCCAAGCTGTCGCTGGCCAAGGAGAAGCTGCGCCAGCAGGAACGCGAGGAGTACCTGCAGACGCAGGTGAACGACCTGTGGCGCACGCTGCCCGCCCACGACACCCACAGCAGCGCCGCGGTGGAACGCCGCTTCCCCGACGAGCCCGAGGAAAACCTGCTCTACTTCATCGAGAAGAACGCGCCGCTGCTGGAGCCCTGGCAGCGCGAGATCGTCCGCATCGTGCGCAAGATCGCCCAGTATTTCTTCCCGCAGCGGCAGACGCAGGTCATGAACGAGGGCTGGGCCACCTACTGGCACTACACCCTGCTCAATACCCTGTACGACGAGGGCCTGCTGGCGGACAGCTTCATGCTGGAGTTCCTGCAGTCGCATACCAACGTCGTCTATCAGCCGCCCTACAACACCCGCTGGTACAACGGCATCAACCCCTACGCGCTGGGCTTCGCCATGTGGCAGGACATACGCCGCATCTGCGAGTCGCCCACAGAGGAAGACCGTCGCTGGTTCCCGGAAGTCGCCGGCAGCGACTGGCGCGAGACCTTCGACTTCGCGATGAAGAACTTCAAGGACGAGAGCTTCGTCGCCCAGTACCTCTCGCCCAAGGTGATGCGCGACTTCCGCATGTTCGCGGTGCTGGACGACGACCGCGAGGACAAGCTCAAGGTCTCCGCCATCCATGACGATTCCGGCTTCCGCAGGGTGCGCGAGGTGCTGTCGGAGCACTACAACCTCGGCAGCCGCGAGCCCAACATCCAGGTGTGGAACGTGGATCTGCGCGGCGACCGCTCCCTCACCCTGCGCCTGCAGGAGTATCGCCGCCGGCCGCTGGGCGACAGCACCGAGGAAGTGATGAAGCACATCGCCCGGCTGTGGGGCTTCACCGTTCGGCTGGAAGCGGTCGACGAAGACGGCGACGTCGATCTCATCCACGAGACCCGGCTGGAGAAGCGCCGCAACGGCGAGCGCTGAAGGCACCGGCCACGGGCGGCGCCCGGGCCGCCCGATGCGCCCCGGAAGGGCAGCAGCCCGCCCCCGTCGCGGCTGCAAGCACGCCGACGACGGCCCACTGCGGGGGTCCAGCGCTTAGAATCCAGGCTCTTCCCTCTCCGATAGGCCGAAAGACGCCGCCATGTTCTCGCCTGTTCTCCCCATCTATTCCGTCGCCGGCATCCGCGAGATCGAGAAGACCCTCGTACCCACCGCCCGCCCCTCCCTGATGGAACGCACCGGGCGCGCCGCGGCGGAGGATGCGGTGCGGCTCATCATGGATCGCCCCGGCCCCATCCTCATCGCCTGTGGCCCCGGCAACAACGGCGGCGACGGCTTCGTCATGGCGCGGCAGCTGCGCCAGGCCGGGCGCGACGTCACCGTCGCCTTCGCCGGCAACGCGGAAAGCCTGCCGCCGGAAGCCGCCAAGGCTCATCACGACTATCTTGCCGCTGGCGGCAGCACCGTATGCGATCTGCCGGCCGCACCGGCGCAGGGCTGGGCACTGGTGGTGGACGCCCTGTTCGGCATCGGTCTCACCCGCCCCGTCGAAGGCCGCCTCGCCGCCTGGATCCATACCCTCAACGCCCAGCAAGCGCCGCGCATGGCCCTGGACGTGCCCAGTGGCCTGGATGCGGACACCGGCCGCCTGCTAGGCGCCACCTTCCACGCCACCCACACCACCACCTTCATCGCCCTCAAGCCCGGCCTGCTGACGCTGGACGGCCCCGACCACTGCGGCGAAATCTCGGTGCAGCGGCTGGAGGTCGACGGCCCCGCCTGGGTGCCGGCACTGGGCCGCGCCATCCGCCCCAGCCTGTTCCGCGAGCACCTGGTGCCGCGACCGCGCAACACCCACAAGGGCCTGCATGGCGACGTCGGCATCCTGGGCGGCGACGCCGGCATGGTGGGCGCCGCGCTGCTCGCCGGCCGCGCCGCGCTGTGGCTGGGCACCGGCCGGGTGCTGATCGGCCTGCTGGATGCCCAGGCGCCCGCCGTCGATCCGCTGCACCCTGAACTCATGCTGCGCAAGGCCGACGCCCTGCCCGAGCGGCTCACCGCCCTGGCCGTCGGCCCCGGCCTCGGCACCCGGCCGGAAGCCGCGCCCTTGCTGGCAGCCGCCTTGGCGCGTGACATTCCGCTGGTGCTGGATGCGGATGCCCTCAACCTGCTGGGCCAGGACGCCAGCCTGCGCGACGCCCTGCTCCAGCGCAGCGCGCCCACCGTGCTCACGCCCCATCCGGCCGAAGCCGGCCGCATGCTGGGCAGCGACACCGCCAGCGTGCAGCGCGACCGCCTCGCCGCCACACTGGAACTGGCCCGCCGCTTCCACTCGCTGGTGGTGCTCAAGGGTTGCGGCAGTCTCATCGCCACGCCCGAGGGCAACTGGTATGTGAATGGCACCGGCCACCCGGGCATGGCCACCGCTGGCATGGGCGACGTGCTCACCGGCCTGGTCGTCAGCCTGCTGGCCCAGGGCTGGCCGGCGGAATCGGCGTTGATCGCCGCAGTCCACCTGCACGGCGCCGCCGCCGACCGCTTGGCGCGGGAAGGCATAGGCCCCATCGGCCTCACCGCCGGCGAAGTCATCGATGCCGCCCGCGGCGTCTACAACGGCTGGCTCATCGAGGCTACTCGCGGCCGTTGATCAAGCGCCCCGCCGCTCGCCCGGCGTCATGCCGAAGCGGCGGCGGAAGGCGCGGTTGAAGTAGGACAGGTCGGAGAAGCCGACCGCATAGGCGATCTCGCCCACCCGCGCCCGGCCGTTGCAGGCCAGTTGCCGCTCCGCCGCCAGCAAGCGCTGCTCCAGCAGATGGCCGGTGAAGGTCTGGCCCTGCTCCTTGAACAACGCCTGCAGCGTGCGCGGCGCCAGGTTCAGGTAGCCCGCTACCGCCGCCAGGTCCAGCGCCGGCTCGCCCAGGCGGGCACGGATGTAGGCGCAGCCGCGGCGGAACAGTTCCCGCCGCACCGCCGCCCGCGCCGCCTCCCCGGCCTGCTCCTGCACACCGATGGCCACCGCCAGCAGGTCCATGAAGCAGCCCGCCGCGTGATCAGCCGCCGTCGCGTCCAGCGAGGCCGCGGTGCGCGCCAGCGTGCCGGCATAGCCGAGGAAGAGTTCGCTCGCGCCGCCGGGCACCAGCGGCCGCGCCACCGCCTCGCCCAGCTCGGCGTTCCGCGCCGCCAGGCCGGCCAGCGGCACGCGGAAGCAGGTCATGCTCACTTCTTCCTGGAAATCCAGCTCGAAGGGTGAGATGCCGAAGTTGATGCTGACGCCGGCGCGGGCAACCAACTGCTCCCGCCCGTTCTGCCGCAGCCGGCAGCGGCCGCGATGGTGCAGATTGATGAAGGCCCAGCCGCTCTCGCCGCCGCTGCCGCCACGCCTCACCCGGTAGGACTCCGCCTCCAGGCTGTTCACCGCCAACGTGCCCAGGTCCAGCGCCCGCAGCCGTGCGCGGAAGGGGCGGCCGCCGCCGGAACGCTCAGTGCGCACCCGCAGGAAGGCGTCGCACACCGCGTCGTTCCAGAACGCCACGCCGTCACGCTCCGACAAGCCTTCGGTACTCCAGGTCCGCATCACGCCCATGACGACTCCCCTTGGCAAGCCCAGGCGGCGGATCAGGACAATCCGCCATGCGCCTCCGTCCAAGACCGGCCACCGGCGGCTGCCGATACTGCCTGACGCCAAGACGCATCCCGCAACGATTGCGCGAAGCCTGCCCGCACGCTATCCGCTTCTTGCATCGACGAAACGTCGCGGCGCCCCGACCCGTATCGACAGAGAGAGGCCCACGAAGATGAACGCCCCGCACGATCCGCAACTGCAGACCTACGCTCCCTACATTGGCGGCCGCACCTGGGAGTCCGCCGATCAACCGGTCACGCCGGTGATCAACCCCTACACCCGGAAACCCATCGCCCTGGTGCGGCAGGCCACCGCCGCCGACATCGACGCCGCCATCACCGCCGCACAGGAAGCGCAGAAAGCCTGGGGCAAGACCCTGGCCTCCGAGCGCGAGGCCATCCTCTGCCGCGCCGCCGACATCGTCGAGAAGCGCCGCATGGAGATCGCCAAGGTGCTGATCGAGGAAGGCGGCAACGTCTTCGGCAAGGCGATGTTCGAGTGCGACTACATGATCAGCACCTTCCGCATCGCCGCCGGCCAGGCACGCGACGTGCGCGGCGAAACCATGCCGGCGGACGCGCCGGGCCGCATCTCGATGACGGTGCGCCAGCCGCTGGGCGTGGTCGCCGGCATCGGCCCCTTCAACGCCCCCTTCCTGCTCACCGGCAAGAAGCTCGCGCCGGCGCTGGCCGCCGGCAATGCCTTCGTGCTCAAGCCCTCGCCCTACACCCCGCTGGCGGCGCTGAAGTTCGCCGAAATCCTGGAAGAAGCCGGCCTGCCGCCGGGCGTGTTCAACGTCATCCCGACCACCAACGAAGCGCTGGGCGACAAGCTGTTCGCCGACCCGCGGGTGAAGCTGGTGACCTTCACCGGCTCGGCCAGAACCGGCCGCATCCTCGCCGAGCTGGCCGGCCGCTACATGAAGCGCATCGTGCTGGAACTGGGCGGCAAGAGCCCCATCGTCATCCTCGCCGACGCCGACCTGGACTACGCGGTGCGCGCCGCCGCCTTCGGCATCTTCTTCAACCAGGGCCAGGTGTGCATGGCCAATTCCCGCATCATCGTCGAGGCGCCCATCTACGAACGCTTCTGCGCAGCCTTCGCCGCCAAGGTTCGCACCGTGCCCTACGGCGACCCGGCCAACCCCGGCACCGCGGTCGGCCCGCTGATCAACCCGGCGCAGTGCGACTTCATCCGCGGCCACATCGACGACGCCCTCGCCAAGGGCGCCCGCCTGCTCACCGGCGGCGAACGCCACGGCGCCATCTTCGAGCCCTCGGTGCTGGCTGGCGTCAGGCCCGGCATGGAGGTGTACAACGAGGAGAGCTTCGGCCCGCTGGCCTCCGTCCTGGAAGCGCGCGACTACGAGCATGCGGTGGAGCTGGCCAACGACACCTCCTACGGCCTCTCCTCCGGCATCGTCACCAACGACCTGCAGAAGGCCTTCGATTTCGCTCTGCGGGTGGAAGCCGGCGCGGTGCACATCAACGACAACTCCTTCGACGACGATCCCAACGCCCCCTTCGGCGGCCAGAAGGACAGCGGCTACGGCCGCGAGAACGGCCGCTATTCGGTGGCCGACATGACCGAGCTGAAGTGGATCACCGTGCAGCTCGGCCAGCGCCAGCTGCCGTTCTGAGCGGCAAGGACGCCGCCGGCGGGCCAATCTCACGGCCCGCCGGCCCTGCCGGGCAAGCGGAAGCCTCGCAACGCTTGCCGGCGCGCCGACGCGGATTACAATCGATGCAACCCCAAGCAGCCAGAGTTCATGCAGAAACTCAGCATCGACCGCCTCCAGCCCGGCATCTTCATTTCCCTCGCCTCCGTGGGCTGGCTGCGCCATCCCTTCCTGATCAACGAGTTCCGGCTCTCCAGCGAGAAGCAGATCCAGACGCTGCGCGAGATGGGCCTGACCGAGATCGCCTGGGACCCGGCGCGCAGCAGCGCCCAGCCCCTGCCTGAGCGTGCCGGCGCCGCTGCCCAGGGCGGCCCCGCCGACGAGGAAGACTTCGGCAGCGCCGCCCTGGCCGGCATGCTGGACGAGAAGCGCGAGCGCGCCGCCCAGTTGCGCCAGCAGCGCGAGGGCCTCGCCCGGCGCGAGCGCCAGTACGAGCAGGAAGCCATCGCCGCCGGCGAGATCCTCAAAGGCTTCGCCGCCAAGCCGGCGGAATCCCACGCCAAGGCCAGGAACCTGGTGGGTGGCGTGGTCAGCGGACTGGTCGGAAGCGAGAGCATGGTCATCCACCTGGTGAACCAGAAAAGCCGCGAGGCCGGCATCGCCTTCCACTCGCTCAACGTCATGGTGCTGTCGCTGCTGCTGGGCCGCGCCGCCAAGCTGAGCGAGGAAGAGTTGAAGCTGCTGGGCCTGGGCGCGCTGCTCCACGACATCGGCAAGGCGGAGATCCCCGCCCGCGTGCTGCGCAGCCATGCCCGCACCCCGCCCGAGGAAGCGTTCTATCGCGCCCACATCGGCTACGGCATCAAGGCGGTGGCGGCAGTGCGCGAACTGCCGGTACCGGTGCGCAACATCATCGCCTGCCACCATGAGCACTGGGACGGCAGCGGCTTTCCCAACGCCCTGGCCGGCGAGAAGATCCCGCGACTGGCGCGCTTCGCCGCCATCGGCAACCGCTACGACAATCTGTGCAACCCCTTCGACCTGCGTGAAGCCAAGACGCCGGCCGAAGCGCTGCGGCAGATGTTCCGCAGCGAAGCCGCCCACTTCGACCCGGCGTTGCTGCAGCTCTTCGTCCGCACCATGGGCGTGTATCCGCCAGGCAGCTTCGTCGCCCTCTCCAACGGCGCCGTCGGCCTGGTGGTGGAGACCCACTCGGACGACCTGCTGCGGCCGCTGGTGATGCTCCACGACGCCGATGTGCCGCGCAACGAAGCCATGCTGCTGGACCTGAAGGAGGTGGACCTCAAGGTCGCCAGCGCCCTCAGCCCGGCCAAGCTGCCGGTGGAAGTGGTGGAGTACCTCGCTCCGCGCGGCCGGGTGGACTACTACGTCGAGGGCAGCGGCTGAGCACTCACCCGCGCGCTTTCTCCATCGCTGCACCGGCCGGGCCCGCTCCCGCCGATAACAAGAACAAGGACCATGCCCGACTCCCCTACCCACCTGCTGCGCGCCGTCCTGCTGCTGCTCGGCGCGCTCGTTCTCTTCGTGTTGCTGGACGCCACCTCCAAGTACCTCGGCCGCAACTACCCGGTGCCCATGCTGGTGTGGACGCGCTACGTGGTGCATTTCCTGTTGATGGTGGTGTTCCTCGCGCCGTCGATGCGGCTGCGGCTGGTGAACACCCGGCGCCCGACCCGCCAGGTGGTGCGCTCGCTCTGCCTGCTGGGCACCACCTTCTGTGCCATGGCGGCGCTGTCGCGCATGCCGCTGGCGGAAACCACCGCCATCGTCTTCGCCGCGCCGCTCATCGTCACCCTGCTCGCCCGGCCAGTGCTGGGAGAACGCATCGGCGCGCTGCGCTGGGTGGCGGTCACCGTCGGCTTCGTCGGCGTGCTGCTCATCGCCCGCCCCGGTAGCGGCCTGGTGGCGGAAGGCATCGCCTTCGCCCTGGGCGGCGCAGTCAGTTATGCCATCTACCAGATCCTCACCCGCCAGCTCTCGCCCACCGAGAACCCTGTGACCATGCTGTTCTACACCGCGCTCATCGGCAGCGCCGGCATGTCGCTGGCCTTGCCCTGGATCTGGGGCGGGCCGATGCCGGGGCTGGTGGACGGGCTGCTGTTCCTGTCCATGGGTGTGTATGGCGGCCTCGGCCACTTCCTGCTCATCCGCGCCTTCCGCGACGCGCCGGCCTCGGTGTTGTCGCCCATCCTCTACGTGCAACTGGTGTGGGCGACGCTGTTCGGCTGGCTGGTGTTCGACCATGTGCCGGACGGCGCCGCGCTTGGCGGCATCCTGACCATCGCCGTGGCCGGCGCCATCATCGCGCTGGACAGCCGCCGCCTGCGGCCCGCGGTGGAGCCGGGCTGAGGCCGGCCGGGTCCGTTGCGGCCGGGGGCCGGTGCTAAAATCGCCCGGTCAACCTAGAAGCGACTCCACTCATGACTCTTTCCGAGCAGCTCCGCGTCGAGATCCAGCGCAACGTCGCCACCTCCCTGGCCGAGGACATCGGCACCGGCGACCTCACCGCCCGCCTCATCCCCGCCGATACAGATGCCCGCGGCCGCGTCATCACCCGCGAGAACGCGGTGGTGTGCGGCACGGCCTGGTTCGACGCCGCCTTCGCCGCGCTGGACCCGGCCTCCACCGTGCTCTGGCATGTGCGCGACGGCGACCGCGTCGAAGCCGGCCAGACCCTGTGCGACGTGGTGGCCGGCGCCCGCACCCTGCTCACCGCCGAACGCACCGCGCTGAACTTCCTGCAGCTGCTCTCCGGCACCGCCACCGTCACCCGCCGCTTCGTGGACGCGGTGGCCGGCACCCGCGCCCGGATCATCGACACCCGCAAGACCCTGCCCGGCCTGCGCCTGGCGCAGAAGTACGCGGTGGCGGTGGGCGGCGGCACCAACCACCGCATCGGCCTGTACGACGGCATCCTGATCAAGGAGAACCACATCATCGCCGCCGGCGGCATCCGCCAGGTGGTGGAACAGGCGCGCGCCATCGCGCCGTCCAACGTCTTCATCGAGGTCGAGGTGGAGAACCTGGAAGAGCTGCGCGAGGCGCTGGATGCGGGCGTCACCATGGTACTGCTGGACAACATGAGCCTGGAGGAAATGGCCGAGGCGGTGCGCATCACCAATGGCCGCGCCGAGCTGGAAGCCTCCGGCGGCGTCAGCTTCGACAAGGTGCGCGCCATCGCCGAAACCGGGGTGGACCGCATCTCCATCGGCAGCCTGACCAAGGACGTCACCGCGCTGGACCTCTCGCTGCGCCACGTCGAGGAATGAGGCGGCTGGCATGAGCCGGCTCCCGCAAAGCAGAACGGCCCGCACCTGCGGGCCGTTCCGTTTTTCAGCGCCGGGCGAACCGTCCGCCGGCACCATCACTCAATGGCCATCACTCAATGGCCGGCGTCCATCGCCGCCGCACCGCCACCGCCCGCTGGCTGGCGCTGCGGCTTGGCCAGCCAGATCAGCGCCGCCAGCCCCAGCAACAACAGGCCGGACAGCCAGAAGTACTCGTTGGCCGACAGCATGTAGGCCTGGGCGTTGAGCTGGCGCTCGATCTGCGCCAGCGCCGCGTCCCGGCTCATACCCAGCGACATCAGGCTGTCCAGGTAGCTGCGCGCCGCCGGCTCGTAGGCATTCACATGTTCCGCCAGCTGGGCGTGGTGCATGGAGGCACGGTTCTCCCAAGTGGTGGTGGACACCGAAGCGCCCACCGCCGCCGCCACCATGCGCAGGAAGTTGGACAGGCCGGACGCCGCCGGAATGCGATCCGGCGACAGGCCGGACAGGGTCAGCGAAGTCAGCGGAATGAAGAAGGCCGCCACCGCCGCGCCCTGGATCAGCTGCGGCAGCACCAGTTGCCACGGCCCCACGCCCAGGGTGAATTCGGAGCGCATGAAATTCACCACCGCGAACAGGATGAAGGCGGCGCTCGCGTACAGCCGCGGATCGGTCTTGTGCAGCGTCTTGCCCACCACTGGCGACAGGATCATGGCGAAGATGCCGATGGGCGCGGTCACCAGCCCCGCCCAAGTGGCGGTGTAGCCCAGGTATTGCTGCAGCCACAGCGGCATCAGCACCACGCTGCCGAAGAACATGCCGTAGCCGAGCGCGATCGCCACCACGCCGGTGGAGAAGTTGCGCCGTTTGAACAGCGATAGATCGACGATGGGATGTTTCTCACCCAGTTCCCAGATCAGGAAGAAGCAGAAGCCCACCACCGCGGTCACCCCCAGGGCGACGATCTGGCCGGAGGCGAACCAGTCCAGCTCCTTGCCCTTCTCCAGCATCACCTGCAGCGCGCCTACCCACAGCACCAGCAGGCCGAGGCCGACCACATCTATCGGCAACTTGCGGATGGGCGACTCGCGGTGGCGGAAGATGCGCCAAGTGACCAGGCCGGCGAGCAGGCCGGCGGGCACGTTGATGTAGAAGATCCACGGCCAGGACATATTGTCCGAGATCCAGCCGCCGAGGATGGGCCCCAGCACCGGCGCGATCAGCGTCGTCATCGACCAGGCCGCCAGCGCCGCGCCCGCCCTGGCGCGCGGAAAGCTCTGCAGCAGCAGCGCCTGCGACAGCGGAATCATCGGCCCGGCTACCAGGCCCTGCAGCACGCGGAAGGCGATCAGCATTTCCAGGCTGCTGGAGAGACCGCACAGCAGCGAAGCCAGCACGAACAACAGCACCGAGCCGACGAACAGCCGCACCTGGCCGAAGCGCTGGGTGAGCCAGCCGGTGAGCGGCATGGAGATGGCGTTCGCCACCGCGAAGGAGGTGATCACCCAGGTGCCCTGGCTGGGGCTGACGCCGACGTCGCCGGAGATGGCTGGGATGGACACGTTGGCAATCGTCGTGTCCAGCACGTTCATGAAGGTGGCGAGCGACAGCGACACCGTGGCGACGGCCAAGGTGCGGCCGCTCAGCGGCGGTGGCGGCGTCGGTGTAGGCGCGGCGGCCTGCATGGCAGCGTCTCCGCTCAGCGCAGCGCGGCCAGCGGCGCATGGCCGGCCGCCGGAGTGCCGGCCACCGGACTGCCGCGCGACACCGCGGCGCCGAGGTTGGCGGCAACGATGGCCTTCACCCGCTGGCGCGCGCCATCGGGCAGCGCGGGCATGGCTTCGCTGCTGCGGCGCGCCGTCACCCCGGCGCTGGCCAGCGGCTGGCCGTCGCCCGGATCGCGCCTATCCACATCCACCACCATGGAGAGGCCGATGCGCAGCGGGTGCGCCTTCAGCTCCTCCGGGTCCAGCGCGATGCGCACCGGCACCCGCTGCACCACCTTGATCCAGTTGCCGGTGGCGTTCTGCGCCGGCAGCAGGGCGAAGGCGGAACCAGTGCCAGCGGCCAGGCCGACGACACGGCCGTGGTACTCCACCTTGCTGCCGTAGAGGTCGGCGGTAAGCACCGCGCGCTGGCCGGGATGCATGCCGCCCAGCTGGGATTCCTTGAAGTTGGCCTCCACCCACAGGCTGTCCAGCGGCACCACCGCCATCAGCGGCTGCCCCGGCGACACCCGGGTGCCCACCTGCACGCTGCGCTTCACCACCTGGCCGGCGATGGGCGCCGGCAGCCTGGCGCGCTGCAGCGCCAGCCAGGCCTCTTCCACCTTGGCGGCGGCCTGGGCCACGCTGGGGTGCTGCTCCACCGTGGTGTTGTCGATCAGCGCATGGTTGGAGGCGCGCTGCTCGCGGGCATTCGCCAGCGCCGCCTCGGCCGCGTTCACCGTGCTGCGGGCGTGCTGCAGTTCTTCGCCGGACACCGCGCCGGTGCCGGTGAGCGCCTCGCGCCGGCGCAGGTCGTCGCGGGCGCGGGCGAGATCGGACTCGCGCTGCGCCACGGTGGCGTCCAGCGAGGCGCCGGTGGCGAACAGCGTGCGCACATCGCGCACGGTGCGCGCCAGCGCGGCTTCCGCCTGGTCCAGCGCCACCTGGGCGTCGGCCGGGTCCAGTTCCACCAGCACGGTACCGGGCTGCACCTGGTCGGTGTCGTCGGCATGGATGGCCAGCACGGTGCCGGCGATCTGCGGGGTGATCTGCACCACGTCGCCAGCCACGTAGGCGTCGTCGGTATCCACATGGTGGCGCGCCTCCAGCGCCCACCAGGCGCCCCAGGCGATGCCTATGGTGCCGAACACCAAGGCGGTCAGCAGCAGCATGGCGGGGCGCCGGCGCGGCGCGGAACTGGCGGGAGAAGGGTTTTCCGTGTCGGACATGATGTCTCCGGGAATCAGGATTGGGCTGCGGCCGGCGTGGCCGAGAAGCCGCCGCCCAGGGCGCGGCTGAGTTCGATGGCGTTGTCGCGGCTGCGGGCGGCCAGTTCCACCGCCTGGCGGCGCTGCTCCAGCACCTGGGTTTCCACGCTCAGCACGGTGAGGTAGTTGGAAAGCCCTTCGCGGTAACGCAGCAGGGCAAGGCGATACGCCTCCTCCGCCGCCGCCTGCGCCTGTTGCTGCTCGGCGCGCTGGCGATCCAGCGCCTGCCAGGACACCAGCCGGTCCGCCACGTCCTGCAGCGCGCCCAGCACCGCGCCGTTGTATTGCTCCACCGCTTCGTCCTGCTCCGAGTAAGCCTGGGCGAGACCGGCGCGCAGGCGGCCGCCGTCCAGGATAGGCAGGCTGAGCGCCGGGGCGATGCCGACGATGCGGCTGTCGCTGCGCAGGAAGTGGTCGAAGCCCACCGCCTGCAGGCCGACGAAGGCGGACAGATTCACGTTCGGGTAGAAGGCGGCCTTGGCGGCATCCACGCTGGCGCCGGCGGCACGGGCGCGGGCAAGGCGGGCCTGCAGGTCCGGCCGGCGGCCGACGAGGTCTGCCGGCACTTCCGGCGGCAGCGTGGCTACTGGCGCCAGCGCCGGGCGGCTCAGCTGGCGGCCGCGCTCGGGCCCGGCGCCCACCAGCGTCGCCAGTTGGTTGCGCAGCAGGGCGATCTGCTCGTCCTCCGCCGCCAGCGTGGTGCGTGCGGCGAACACCGCGGACTCGGACTGGCGCAGCTCCACCCGCGTCTCCAGGCCGGCCGCTTGGCGCGCCGCGGTCAATTCGCCGATGCGGCTGCGCTGCGCCACGGTGGCGGCCGCCAGATCGCGCAGCGCGTAATGGTGATCCAGCTCGCCGTAGGTGCGCACCACCGCGGCGGCCAGCACCAGCCCAGCCTGGCTGCGCTCCAGCTGCGCCGCCTCGACACCGCTCATGGCCGCCTGCAGGCGGGCGCGGTTGCGGCCCCAGAAATCCAGCTCGAAGCTGAAGTCCAGCGTCGCTTCCGGCGTGTTGGCGTAGTTGCCGGCATAGGGCGCCGGCACCATGCCATAGGCGCTGTAGCGCTGGCGGGTGGCCGAGGCAGTGGCGGAAACCGAGGGCTGCAGCGCGGCGCCGGCCTGCGCCGCCTGGGCGCGCGCCTGGGCGATGCGGGTTTCCGCCACCCGCAGGTCGGGACTGCCCTGCAGCGCTTCCTGCACCAGGGCATCCAGCTGCGGATCGCCGTAGCCCCGCCACCAGCCCTCCTCCACCGCTGCGCCGTGGGCGCCGGTGGCGAGCTGGGTGCCGATGCCGGCGGTATCGTGCAGACTGGCATTCGGACCGAGGCCGCCGGGCGATGCACATGCGGCCAGCGCGAGCGTTACCGCCAGGGCCAGCAGGCGACGTCCGCGGCGGAGGCGGGAGAAACCCGCCGGGACCAGGCCAGGGCCGCCTCGAAAGCCGTCCGGGCCGGAGCATTCAGCCTGCCCGGATACCGATTGAATTGTATTTTTGCTGTTTAGCACGTTACTGCCTATGCAGGTATTTGCTTAAAAAAATTCAGCTTCCAGAAAAGCTGATTTCATTATTCGCCACGATGCGCTTGAGGAAACCGATCAGCGTATCCAGCTCTTCCTGGCTGAAGCCTTGGAGATGGGCGTTGAGCAGATCGACCACCGGCGGAATCACCTGGGGATAGAGCGCCTTGCCGGCCTCGGTCATCTCCAGGTGCACCACCCGGCGGTCTTCCTGGCTGCGCACCCGGCGGATGAAGCCCTTTTCTTCCAGGCGGTCTATCATCCGCGTCATCGAGCCGGTGTCGGTGTTGGTGCAGCGGCACAGCTCGGCGGCGGTACAGCCGGGGCGGGCCTGCACCCGCACCAGCACCAGCCACTGCGCACTGGTCAGGCCCAGGGGCGCCAGCTTCACGTCCAAGGCGTTGATCATGCGCGAGCGCACCGAGCCGATGTAGAAGCCCAGGCTTTCTTCGGCCTGGTAGCCTTCCACGGAGTACAGCGGCTTCGAATCGGAGGATGGGGCTTGGGAGTCCGGCACAGCGTTTCAACGGAAAACGGGATTACGAGGCCGGACAATACCTGCCTATGCAGTTAATGGCAAGCCAGCCATTAGCTGGCTATGTGATTCCGCTCACACGTGGGCGACGATGAAGGCCTTCACCGCATCCACGTCCGGCGCCATCACTTCCACCCGCTGCGGCAAGGCTTCGATGCCGGCGAGGTCGGCCGGGCGTTCCGGCTCCTGGGCCAGCGCTTCGCGGATGGTTTCGGCGAACTTCACCGGCAGCGCGGTTTCCAGCACCAGCAGCGGTACGCCGGCCGGCAGCGACGGCAGTTGCTCGAAGGCGACCTTGAGACCATCGGCGGTGTGGGTGTCCACCATGGTGGCGTAGTCGGCGTAGACCTTGCGGATGGTGGCCAGGCGGTCGGCATGGGTGCTGCGGCCGGAGGCGAAGGCGAAGTCGCCCAGGCGGCCGAAATGCGGCGTGCTGGTGAGGTCGAAGGCGCCACCGGCATCCACCTGCTTCCACAGCGAGGCGACGATCTCCGGGTTGCGGCCGACCAGGTCGTAGACGAAGCGCTCGAAGTTGGAGGCCTTGGAGATGTCCATCGACGGGCTGGAAGTGACGTAGGTTTCGGCGGTCTTACGCGGGCGGTAGATGCCGCTGCGGAAGAACTCGTCCAGCACGTCGTTCTCGTTGGTGGCGAGGATGAGCTTCGCCACCGGCAAGCCCATCTGCCGGGCGATGTGGCCGGCGCAGATGTTACCGAAGTTGCCCGAGGGCACGCAGAAGGCAATCTGCTGGTCGTTGTTCTCGGTAGCGGCGAAGTAGCCCTTGAAGTAGTAGACGATCTGCGCCGCGACCCGCGCCCAGTTGATGGAGTTGACCGCGCCGATCTTGTACTTCGCCTTGAAGGCGTGGTCGTTGGACACCGCCTTCACGATGTCCTGGGCGTCGTCGAACATGCCGGTGACGGCGATGTTGTGGATGTTGTCGTCCTGCAGCGAGTACATCTGCGCGCGCTGGAAGGCACTCATCTTGCCGTGGGGCGAGAGCATGAACACCCGCACGCCGTGCTTGCCGCGCATGGCGTATTCGGCGGCGGAGCCGGTGTCGCCGGAGGTGGCGCCGAGGATGTTGATGGTCTCGCCGCGCTTGTCCAGCACGTACTCGAACAGGTTGCCGAGCAGCTGCATCGCCATGTCCTTGAAGGCCAGCGTCGGGCCGTTGGACAGCTCCAGCAGGCCGAGGCGGCCCTGTTCCAGCCAGCGCACCGGAGTGATGTCGGCCGGGTCGTCGCCGGTGCGGGCGTGGCGATAGGTGTCGGCGGTGTAGGTCTTGTCGCAGATGGCCTTGAGGTCGGCCGCCGGGATGTCGGTGATGAACTTGGACAGGATGGCGAAGGCCAGCTCGGCGTAGGACAGCGAGCGCCAGGCGTCCAGCTCGGCCCGCGTCACCTGCGGATAGGTCTCCGGCAGGTAGAGGCCGCCGTCCGGCGCCAGGCCGCCAAGCAGAATGTCGCAGAACTGGGGGTTGGCGGGCTGGCCGGCGTGGCCGCGGGTGGAGATGTACTTCACGGAACGATCCTCGGAGTCGGAAGGAAGGGAACGCGGCCTGCGCCGGCGTCCGGGGCACCGTCGCGGTGCAAAGGCGGAATTCTAGCGGGTAGTGCCGGCGGGTAGTTGTTTGCCGTATCGCCCGCCAGCTGGCAGCGAGAGGCACTCCCGCGGCCAGCCAGCGTTTACACTGCGCCCTGCCCGCTTCCCGCCCATGTCATGACCCGCTACGAAAGCCTCGCCCTGGAAACCGAGCAGCGCATCCGCGACGGCCTGCTGCGCGCCGGCGAGCGCCTGCCCTCGGTGCGCAAGGCCTGCCACAGCCTGCGCCTGAGCCCCTCCACCGTGCTCAAGGCCTACTACCTGCTGGAGAGCCGCGGGCTGATCGAGGTGCGGCCGCAATCCGGCTACTACGTGAAGGCGCGGCTCTCGCGGCCGCTGCCGGAGCCGGAGATGACGCGGCCGCCGGCCACTTCCACCGCGCTGGAGGTGAGCGACTTCATCTTCGAGATACTGGAGTCGGTGAAGGATCCGGCGGTGGTACCGCTGGGCTCCAGCTTCCCCAGCCCCTTCCTCTTTCCGCTGGCCCGGCTCGGCCGCTTCCTCGCCGCCGCCGCCCGGCACATGGACCCGCTGGCCACCGTCACCGACCTGCCGCCGGGCAACGAGGAGCTGCGGCGGCAGATCGCCCTGCGCTACATCGCCCACGGCGGTGCGCTATCGCCGGACGAGATCGTCATCACCTCCGGCGCCATGGAGGCGCTCAACCTCTGCCTGCAGGCGCTGACCCGGCCGGGCGACCTGGTGGTGGTGGAATCGCCCAGCTTCTACGCCGGCCTGCAGGCGATAGAGCGGCTGGGGCTGCGGGTGGTGGAGATCCCCACCCATCCGCGCGACGGCATCAGCCTGCCGGCGCTGGCCGAGGCGCTGCAGCGCCATCCGGTGAAAGCCTGCCTGCTGATGGCGAATTTCCAGAACCCGCTGGGCAGCCTGATGCCGGAGGCGCACCGGCGCGAGCTCGTCGCCCTGCTCGCCCGCCACCAGGTGCCCTTGGTGGAGGACGACACCTATGCCGAGCTGTACTTCGGCAAGGAGGCGCCGCTGGCGCTGAAGTCGCTGGACCGCCAGGGCCTGGTGCTGCATGTCTCCAGCTTTTCCAAGAGCCTGGCGCCCGGCTACCGCATCGGCTGGGTGGCGGCCGGCCGTTACGCCCGCGCGGTGCAGCGCCTCAAGCTCGCCACCAGCCTCGCGACCACGGTGCCGGTGCAGATCGCCCTGGCCGATTTCATGCGCCAGGGCGCCTTCGACACCCACCTGCGCCGGCTGCGCGGCGCGCTCGAACTGCAGGAAGCCGACATGGCCGCCGCGGTGGAGCGCCACTTCCCGCCCGGCACCCGGATGACGCGGCCGCGCGGCGGCTACTTCAGCTGGGTGGAGCTGCCGGCTGGCAGCGACGCGCTGGCGTTGCACCGCGCCGCCCTCGCCCGCGGCATCAGCATCGCCCCCGGGCCCATCTTCTCCGCCAAGCGGGAATACGGCCACTGCATCCGCCTGAACTTCGGCCACCCCTGGTCTGCTCCGCTGGAGCAGGCGATGGCCACCCTGGGCCAGCTCGCCGCCGAAGCCCCCTCCGCCCCGGCCTGACACCCCGATGACGCCGGCCCGGCGGCGCGCCACCGAGCCGCCGCGGCGCTTGATATTCCGCGCCGCCGCAGCCATTTAAAGGGGGACGGGAATTCCCCGGTTTGCCGCAGGGAGTCTGAGCATGCAGTTCCAGGACTACTACCAGGCGCTGGGAGTGACACGGGAAGCCAGCGCGGAGGACATCAAGAAGGCTTTCCGCAAGCTCGCGCGCAAATACCATCCGGACGTCTCCAAGGAGCCGGATGCCGAGCAACGCATGAAAGAGGTCAACGAGGCCTATGCGGTGCTGTCCGACCCGCAGCGCCGCGCCGCCTACGACCAGCTGTCGCAGGGCCGCCGGCCGGGCGAGGACTTCCGCCCGCCACCGGACTGGGACGCCGGCTTCGAGTTCTCCAGCGGCTCGCCCTTCGGCAACGCCGATTTCAGCGACTTCTTCGCCGAGCTGTTCGGCCGCATGAACGCCGGCAGCGGCGCCGGGCCGAACGGGCGCCACCGCGGCGAAGACCACCACGCCCGGGTGGTGCTGGACCTGGAGGACAGCTTTACCGGCGCCACCCGGCAGATCTCGCTGCGCGTGCCGGAGCTGACCGCCGACGGCCACGTCGCCCTGCGCACCCGTACGCTGGAGGTGCGCATACCGCGCGGCGTGCGCGAAGGGCAGGTCATCCGCCTCGCCGGCCAGGGGGCGCCCGCCTTCGGCAATGCGCCGGCCGGCGACCTGCTGCTGGAGGTGAGCTTCCGCCCGCATCCGCGCTTCCGTGCCGAGGGCCGCGACCTGCACCTCGGCCTGCCGGTGGCGCCCTGGGAAGCAGCGCTGGGGGCGGTGGTGGAATTGGCGCTGCCGGAGAGCACGCTGAAAGTGCGCATTCCCGCCGGCGCCCAGCACGGCCGCCAGCTCAGGGTGCGCGGCAAGGGCCTGCCCGGCGATCCGCCCGGCGACCTGCTGCTGGATCTGCGCATCGTGCTGCCGCCGGCGGACACCCCGCAGGCGAAGGCGCTGTATGAAACCATGGCGCGGGACATGGCTTTCGACCCGCGCGCCGAAGCGAGGAGCTGACCATGCACAACGACAAGGACATCCCCACCGGCAGCGCGCTGGAGGACTGCTGGCTGCCGCTGGAACAGGTGGCTGCGGCCTGCGCGGTCGAGCCGGAATGGCTGCTGCGCCACATCGAGGACGGCCTCTTCGTCGGCATGGCCAGCGTCGGCGGCACCTGGCGCTTCTCCACCATCGGCCTCGCCAGGGCCCGGCGCATGCGCGAACTGGAACGCAACTTCGACGCGGTGCCGGAGCTCGCCGCCCTGGTGGCCGACATGCTGGAGGAGATGGACCGGTTGCGCGCCCGCCTGCGCCGCGCGGGCCTGGCCTGAACGGCGCACCGGGGCAAGGCCGGCGCGGCAGCACCGGCAGGCACTTGGAAGCCGGCCTTGCAGCCCCAATCTGCAGGCTACCGGCGCCAGCAAGCCATGACATCACCCGCCGGCCAGGAGCCCTCATGAACGACAAACTGCATCTCGCCTGTCCCCACTGTGCCGCCATCAACCGCCTGCCAGCGCAGCGCCTGAGCCAGCAGCCGGCCTGCGGCAGCTGCCACCAGGCGCTGTTCACCGGCCAGCCGCTGGCGCTGAACGAGGAAGGCTTCGACCGCCATCTGCAGCGCGAAGAGATACCGCTGCTGGTGGATTTCTGGGCCCCCTGGTGCGGCCCCTGCCGCAGCATGGCGCCGGCCTTCGCCGCTGCCGCGGCCACGCTGGAGCCAGCCTTCCGCCTCGCCAAGGTGGATACCGAGGCGGTGCCGCAGCTGGCCGCCCGCTTCGGCATCCGCAGCATTCCCACGCTGATCCTGTTCCGCCACGGCCGCGAAGTGGCGCGCCAGGCCGGTGCCATGGGCAGCGCGGATATCGTGCGCTGGGCGCGCAGCCAGGGCTGAGGGCGGGTTGCCGTCCACCGGCTCCGGCCACGGAACAGCCTTCTTCATGCCGCCCTCCCGGGAGTTCAGATGAACCGCCGCCCCAACTCCGCCGCCCGCGCCCTGCAGCTACTGGCACTCATCGGAATCCTCCTGCTGCTGTGGCAGGGCTATGCCCTGCTGAGCACGCCGGCAGCCGAACCCCGCGCCATCACCGCCCGCGGCGACCTCGCCGCCGACGAGCAGGCCAGCATCGCCCTGTTCGAGAACAGCCGGGATTCGGTGGTCTACATCACCACCCGCAGCCAGGTGCGGGACCCGTGGACGCGCAACGTCTTCTCGGTGCCGCGCGGCACCGGCTCCGGCTTCATCTGGGACGAGGACGGCCATGTGGTAACCAATTTCCACGTCATCCAGGGCGCCAGCGAAGCCATGGTGAAGCTGGCCGATGGCCGCGACTACCGCGCGGTGCTGGTCGGTGCCAGTCCGGCGCACGACATCGCGGTACTGCGCATCGCCACCGGCTTCCAGCGCCCGCGGCCGGTGCCCATAGGCAGCAGCCACGACCTGAAGGTGGGGCAGAAGGTATTTGCCATCGGTAACCCCTTCGGCCTCGACTGGACGCTGACCACCGGCATCGTCTCGGCGCTGGACCGCTCGCTGGACGGCGGCGACGGCAACACCATCTCTCATCTCATCCAGACCGACGCCGCCATCAACCCTGGCAACTCCGGCGGCCCGCTGCTGGATTCCGCCGGCCGGCTGATCGGCATCAACACCGCCATCTACAGCCCCAGCGGCGCCAGCGCCGGCATCGGCTTCGCGGTACCGGTGGACACGGTGAACCGGGTGGTGCCGGAGCTGATCGCCCGCGGCCGCTACAGCCGGCCGGCAGTAGGCGTGGAGATAGACGACACCCTCAACCGCCGGCTGGCCGCCGCCTTCGGCCGCGAGGGCGTGTTCGTTCTGCGGGTGAACCCCGGCTCCGCCGCCGCCCAGGCCGGCCTCGCCGGCGTACGGCTGACGCCGGAGGGCGCAGTGCTGCCGGGCGACATCGTGGTCGCCATCGACGGCAAGAAGGTGGATTCGGTGGGGCGCTTCAGCGCGCGGCTCGACGACTACCGGGTCGGCGACACGGTGACGCTGACGCTGGAGCGCGACGGCAAGACACGGGAAGTGCAAGTAGTGCTGCAGCCAGGCGGCGCTTGAGCCGCCAGGCCGCCCGGCTTGATCGTGGCGCCTCGAGCGCGCTCGGGCGCTTGGGGAAGATCCAGGCAACCGCCCCTCGCAGGAGTTTCTCCCCTGCCCTCCCGCGAGGGGGAGGAAGCAAGGCTGCGGCTCCGCGCAACTGGACCCGCGCCTGGGCGAGGCCAGTGCGGCGACGATTCAACGCTTCAGCGATTCACATCCACCACCACGCGGCCGCGCACCCGGCCGGCCAGCAGTTCGCCGGCAAGCGGAATGGCCTCGCTGAGGCCAACCTCCTGCGTCATCACCTCCAGCAGCGCCGGGTCCAGGTCGCGGGCCAGGCGTTCCCAGGCCTGCAGGCGGTCGGGCCGCGGACACATCACGCTGTCCACCCCGGCCAAGGTCACGCCGCGCAGGATGAAGGGCGCCACCGAGGCCGGCAGGTCCATGCCCTGCGCCAGGCCGCAGGCCGCCACCACGCCGCGGTAGCGCAGGCTGGCGCAGACGTTGGCCAAAGTGTGGCTGCCTACGGTGTCCACCGCCGCCGCCCAGCGCTCCTTGCCCAGCGGCTTGCCCGGCGCGGAGAGTTCGGCGCGGTCGATGATGTAGGAAGCGCCCAGCTTCTTCAGGTAGTCCGCCTCCGCCGGCCGGCCGGTGGAAGCAACCACGGTGTAGCCCAGGCGGGCGAGCACCGCCACCGCCACGCTACCGACGCCGCCGGCGGCGCCAGTCACCAGCACTTCGCCCCAGCCGGGCGTCACGCCGTGACGCTCCAGCGCCAGCACGCACAGCATCGCGGTATAGCCGGCGGTGCCTATGGCCATCGCCTGGCGCGGCGAGAAGGCTGCCGGCAGCGGCACCAGCCAGTCGCCCTTCAGGCGCGCCTTCTGCGCCAGCCCGCCCCAATGCACCTCGCCCACGCCCCAGCCGTTGAGCACCACCTGGTCGCCCGGCTTGTACTCCGGGTGGCCACTGTGCGTCACCGTGCCGGCGAGGTCGATGCCGGGCACCATCGGAAAGCGCCTCACCACCGGGTTGGTGCCGGTGATGGCAAGGCCGTCCTTGTAATTGAGAGTGGAATAGGCAACATCCACCGTCACGTCGCCCTCGGGCAACGCGCCCTCGTCCAGCTCCGTCAGCACGGCACGGTAGCCCGCTTCGTCCTTGTCGATCCGGATTGCCTTGAACATCCTGCCTTCCTCCATGATGTCGCCCGGCGCCGCCGGGCATGGGGCCGGCCGCTTCAGCGGCGCGGCAAGGTAGCGACGAAGCCCTCGGCAAACAGGCGCAGCGCCCGCTCGTTGCCTTCCAGCTTGGCCCTCAGCACCGCGCCTTCCCAGCCGGTCCAGAAATAGGCGGCAAGACGGGTGCAGTCGGCGCCCGCCGCCAGTTCGCCGGCCTCTTTCGCTGCTTCCAGGCAAGCGGCCAGGCGGCTCTCCCAGTCGGCCAGCACCGCGCGCAGGCTCTCCCGGTAGGCCTCCGGCAGCGCGGCGATCTCCTGCCCCAGGTTGCCGACCAGGCAGCCGCGGCGGAAGGCGTGGCGTGCCATGCCGGCGCAAGCGTCATCCACGAAGGCTTGCAGCCGCGCCAGCGGCGACAGCGCCTCGTCGAGGAAATGGCGATCCAGCTTGCGGGCGAAGTAGGCGGCGTAGCGCTCTATCAGCGCCGCGCCGAAGGCTTCCTTGCTGTCGAAGTAGTAATAGAAGGAGCCCTTGGGCACGCCGACCCGGCGCAGCAGTTCGTCCAGCCCGCTGGCGGCAAAGCCCTTCTCGGTGAGGACCTCCAGCCCGGCGCGCAGCAGGGCTCCCCGAGTATCACGGGCGCCCTCCGCGCGCGGCGGGCGGCCAGGCTTGCGGCGCATCGGAGGACTGGCGGCCGGGTCGGTCGCGCTATCCACTGGGAGGTCGGTCGGGGCTGATGAGCTCATGCCCGGAATATTAGACCGATCGTCTACAAAATCAAGCCGAGGATGTTTTTCCCTGCCGGCAAACTGTTACGCTCAGAAATCGAACAGGCTGACACTGTTACGAAACGGTGCCCGATGGTGTACTCCCGCTGCCGTTCCTCCGGCGCTCGACTCCGGCGTCCGGGCAGGCGGCGCGACGAGGAAAACACCACCATGTCAGCATCCACCAGCCGGGCCCACGATGCCCGCATCCTGTTCTACACCAAGACCGGCAAGGTCCATCCCCGCGAAGTCCGCGGCTACTACGACAGCTTGCGCTGGGCCATGGTCTGGCTCACCCAGATCGTGTTCTACGGCGCCTGCTGGCTCAGCTGGGACGGCCGTCAGGCGCTGCTGTTCGACATCGCCGAGCGCAAGTTCTACTTCTTCGGCCTGGTGCTGTGGCCGCAGGACGCGCTGCTGCTGGCCATCCTGCTCATCATCTCCGCTACCGCGCTGTTCCTGGCCACGGCGGTAGCCGGCCGGCTGTTCTGCGGCTTCGCCTGTCCGCAGACGGTCTATACCGCCATCTTCCGCTGGGTGGAGGCGCGCATCGAAGGCGACCACCTCGCCCGCATGCGCCTGGACCAGGCGCCGGCCGGCCCGCGCAAGCTGGCGCTGAAAGCGGCCAAGCACGCGTCCTGGCTGGCGATCTCGTTATGGACCGGCATCACCTTCGTCGGCTACTTCACCCCGCTGCAGGGTTTGCTGGCGGAGATAGCGCAGCTTTCGCTGGGCGGCTGGGCGGCTTTCTGGGTGGGCTTCTACGCTCTCTTCACCTATCTGCAGGCCGGTTTCGCGCGGGAGATGGTGTGCCAACACATGTGCCCCTATTCCCGTTTCCAGGGGGTGATGATCGACGCCGACACTTCGACCGTGTCCTACGACGCCCGCCGCGGCGAACCGCGCAAGGCCAAGCGCACCGGCGGCGCGCATGGCGACTGTGTGGATTGCAGCCTGTGCGTGCAGGTCTGCCCCACCGGCATCGACATCCGCGAGGGCCTGCAGTACCAGTGCATCAACTGCGGCCTGTGCGTGGATGCCTGCGACAAGGTGATGGACAAGGTCGGCAGCCCCACCGGCCTGATCCGCTTCGCCTCCGAGCGGCAGTTGGCCGGCGGCCAGGCGAAGGCGGTGTGGCTGCGGCCGCGGGTGCAGATCTACGCCAGCCTGCTGGTGGTATTTACCGCGCTCGGTGCGTGGACGCTGTCGCAACGTATTCCGCTGCTGGCCGACGTGCTGCGCGACCGCGCGGTGCTGCTGCAGGAGGCGGCAGACGGCAGCATAGAGAACAGCTACACGCTGAAGCTGATGAACCTGGTGGAAGCGCCGCGCCGCTTCGCGGTGACGGTGGATGGCCCGGCCGGCGCCCGCCTCGTCGGCAACAGCAGCTTCGACGTGCCGGCGGGCAGCGTGCTGCCGGTGTCGGTCACCGTGGCCGCCGCGCCGGACGCTTCGCGCTCCGGCGCCCAGCCGGTGCGCTTCCACATCAGCGCGGTGGATGATCCGGCGGTACGCATCGTCGAGCAGAGTTCCTTCCTGCTGCCCTGAAGCGCCCCACCTCTCCTTCAGTGCCGCGCGTCCAGCATCTCGCGCAGCGGCACTGGCAGGAGGGCGCGCAGGCGGGCGACGATGGCTTCCTCCTTGCGCGTCCACAGGATGCCCAACCAGATCACCAGCAGGCCGAGCGCGGTGAGCACGAAGGGGAAGAGCACGCTGTCCTTGAACACGTCGTAGGCGAGGTGGCCGAGGTAGAAGGAGGCGCCCAGGCCGCCGAAGACGACGAAGACCCGCCGCGCCAGCGCCGCGCCTATGCCTATCATCGCCAGGTTGATGCAGAAGTAGAGGAACTTGCCGAGCTCGTCATGGGAGTCCATGGCGCTCAGCCCGCCCCAGAAGGCGACGACGCCGAAGAGGTAGAGCCAGAAGGCGAAGTCGCGCTGCTGCCGGGTGCGCACATCCACCCAGAAGGCGAACAACGCCATCGCCAGCCCGAACCACAGCGACACCAGCTTGCGCAACTGCCAGTCGTAGTCGCCATCCAGGCTGAGGTAGGGCACCACGTCCATGCTGATGTACCACAACGTCACCGCTACCGGCATGACCATGAAAGGCAGGCGGTAGCGCCACAGCAGGATGGCGGCGGCTGCCAGCGTCGCCAGCTCCATCATCAACCAGCGCCAGTCGATATGGGTGTGGTAAGCGCGGAAGGGCCGGCCATCCGCCCACCAGCCCAGGCCGACCTGCAACCCATACACCGCCAGCGGCACCAGCACCACGACGAAGGCGCCGACGATGCCGGCCGGAATGGCCAGCCGCCTGTGCAGCAGGAATTCGACGAAGGCCAGGCCGGCAGCGCCGTAGCCCAGAGCGATCGCCATCAGCCCCCAGCCGCCGAAGCGCTCCCAGCCCAAGTTCATGAACAGCGACATCGCGCCTATCGCCAGCATGCCGCCGAGGTAGTAGAGAATGTGCGCCGCCTTGAAGCGCGGCACGTCCTGGTTGCGCGTTTCCAGGAAGCGCCACAGCGCCTCGGCCTGGCTCTCGCTCAGCACGCCGGCGGCGCTCGCGTCCTGGAGCGCCTTGCGGTTCAGTTCCATCTGCTGTTCCTCGATCTGGGCACGGCGCCCAAGGGTAAGGCAGGAAAGCGCGGCCGCGGTACATGGGCCCGGGACGGCAGTCGAGAGGGCCGGCTTCGGGTAATCGCCGCCGCCGGTGCACCCGGCGGTGGCGATTACCCGCCCGGTACTCAGACGCTCTTGTTCTTGCGCCCCAGCCAGCCCTTCACCGCCGCGCCCACCCCCAGCGCGGCCAGTGCGATCACCTTGGCGAACTTGGCCAGGAAGGCACCCATCACCGCCAGCAGGCCCAGCTTCTTCGCCGCCGCGCCGCCCACCAGCGCCGCCAGTCCGTACTCGGCCACCTTGTCCACGCTGCTGTCGAAATCGCCGTAGCGCTTGCCCTCGTTGAAGCTGAGGCCGGCGAGCAACTGGCGGGCGATCGGCTTTTCCGCCTCGACGCTGGCGAGGTCGGTCACCAGGTTCATCGAGTAATAGCCTTCGCGGCCGAGCTGGTAGGTGTTGTAGTTCACCCCGGCGCCGCTATCCTCGGCGGGGTGCTTGTCCCGTACCTCCGCCGACCACACCAGCCTGTGGGTGCTGGCATCGTAGGCGGGCTTCTCCACCCAGCCGGCGACGACGAATTCGGCGATGCCGCGGGCGGCGCGCTGCTCGTTGGCCTGCTCGGTGCCGTCCTTGAGGTTTTGCAGCAGTTCGTCGGCATCCCAGTCCTTGGCGTCGTCGTCCTTCACATAGCCGGCGCGCTCGAAGCGCACGCTGACAAAGCCGTTCATCTGCTCGCCGATGACAAGGCCGAGGAAATCGCCGTCGGTGAGATTGCCCATGGCGTGCATCAGCCGGGCTGCTTCTACCTTGGGGATGAAGGAGAAGCCGGCCGGCAGGTCGAGTGCGCCCTGGTCGCCCAGGGAAATCTGCGCCGGGCCGTGTTGCTGCGCCGCAGAAGCGGCCTCGGAGGCGGCTTCCAGCTCGCTGGCCTGGGAGGTCGCAGCCGCGGCGGCGGGCGGAGTTTCGGCGAAAGCGGGAGATGCAAGCAGCAGGGCAAGGGAAGAAAGGCAGGCGGCCAGGCCGTTGCCGAACAGGCGCAGGGACATGATGTGGAATCCGTGGAAAAAGAAGACGCTAAGAGAACAACCGAGGAAAGCCGCAAGGACAAGAGCAAAGGCGAGAAGATACGCCGCCGCAATCACTCCGTCATCATGACTTTCGGGTGAAGGTCGACTCCGTTCCCCGCGCGGCGGGTTCACCCCGAGCGCATCCCTCGTCCAAAGCCCTTAGAATCGCCCGCCTCGACTTTTCCTTTCCCTGGCGACCCCACCATGATCTCCAGCTTCACCCCGCCGCAACGCATCCTGATGGGCCCCGGCCCCTCAGACGTGCCGCAACGCATCCTGGACGCGATGGCGCGCCCCACCATAGGCCACCTGGACCCGGCTTTCGCCGAACTGATGGAGCAGACCAAGACCCTGCTGCGCTACGCCTTCCAGACCGAGAACGCGCTGACCTTCCCGGTTTCCGCGCCTGGCTCCGCCGGCATGGAGATGTGCTTCGTGAACCTGGTCGAGCCGGGAGATACCGTCATCGTCTGCCGCAACGGCGTATTCGGCGGCCGCATGCTGGAGAACGTGAAGCGCTGCGGCGGCGTGCCGGTGGTGGTGGATGACGCCTGGGGCACCGCGGTGGATCCCGCCAAGGTGCGCGCCGCCTTCGAAGCCAATCCGCAGGCGCGGGTGCTGGCCTTCGTGCATGCCGAAACTTCCACCGGCGCCCAGTCCGACGCCGCGGCGCTGGCCGCCATCGCCCGCGAGTTCGGTGCGCTGACCATCATGGACTGCGTGACCTCGCTGGGCGGCACGCCGGTGCGGGTCGACGAATGGGGCATAGACGCCGCCTACTCCGGCAGCCAGAAATGCCTCTCCTGCACGCCCGGCCTGTCGCCGGTGACCTTCTCCGAGCGCGCGGTGGAACGAGTGCGCGCCCGCCGCATGCCGGTGCAGAGCTGGTTCCTGGACCTCAGCCTGGTGCTGGGCTACTGGCAATCCGGCGGCCGCCGCACCTATCACCACACCGCGCCGGTGAATCCGATGTATGCACTGCACGAGGCGCTGGTGATGCTGCGCGAGGAAGGCCTGGAGAACGCCTGGGCCCGCCACCGCACGATGCACCTGCGGCTGAAGGCGGAGCTGGAAGCGCTGGGCCTGAGCTTCGTCGTCGCCGAGCAGGACCGCCTGCCGCAGCTGAACGCGGTGCATGTGCCGGCCGGCGTGGACGAGGCGGCCATCCGCGCCCGCCTGCTGACGGAGTTCGACCTGGAGATCGGCGCCGGCCTGGGCGACATGGCCGGCAAAATCTGGCGCATCGGCCTGATGGGCCACTCCGCCCGCGAGGAAAACGTGCTGCGCTGCGCGGATGCGCTGCGCCAGTGCCTGGGCGGCAAGCGCATGGCGGCCTGAGTTCAGCCCACGCCCGGCCTGGCTGGCGCCGGGATGCCCCCGGCGCCAGCACGCAGAAACGACAACGCCGGCTTCACGCCGGCGTTGTTCCATTCATCCGCCTAGAAGCAAAAGCCGCAGCCTGAACGGCTTTCGGCCCCTGCCCGCGCGGGGATCAGAGGTTTTCCAGCCGCAGCCGGGTGACCTTGCCCTGCACCACCGGCAGCGCCTCGATCTTGGCGATGGCGGCGTTGGCGTTCTTCTCCACCGTCTGGTGGGTCAGCATGATGATGTCGGTCTGGGCTTCGCCCTCGGCCGGCTCCTTCTGGATCATCGCATCGATGGAAATCTGGCTGTCGGCCAGGATGCGGGTGATGTCGGCGAGCACGCCCGGCTTGTCTTCCACCCGCAGGCGCAGGTAGTAGGAAGTCACGACCTCTTCGATCGGCAGCACGGCAACGTCCTGCATCTGGTCGGGCTGGAAGGCCAGGTGCGGCACGCGGTGCTCCGGATCGGCTGTGTGCAGGCGGGTGACGTCCACCAGGTCGGCGATGACGGCCGAGGCGGTCGGCTCGGCGCCGGCGCCCTTGCCGTAGTACAGCGTGGCGCCGACGGCGTCGCCCTGCACCAGCACCGCGTTCATCGCGCCTTCGACGTTGGCGATCAGGCGCTTCTCCGGGATCAGCGTTGGGTGCACCCGCAGCTCCACGCCTTCGTCGCGGCGGCGGGCGATGCCCAGCAGCTTGATGCGGTAGCCCAGCTGTTCGGCGTAGGCGATATCCACCGCCTGCAGCTTGGTGATGCCTTCCACATAAGCCTTGTCGAACTGCATCGGGATGCCGAAGGCGATGGCGCTCATGATGGTCGCCTTGTGCGCGGCGTCCACGCCCTCGATGTCGAAGGTGGGATCGGCTTCGGCATAGCCCAGGGCCTGGGCTTCCTTCAGCACGTCGGCAAAGGGCAGGCCCTTGTCGCGCATCTCCGACAGGATGAAGTTGGTGGTGCCGTTGATGATGCCGGCCAGCCATTGGATGCGGTTGGCCGACAGGCCTTCGCGCAGCGCCTTGATGATGGGAATGCCGCCGGCGACCGCCGCCTCGAAGGCAACCATCACGCCTTTCTTCTGCGCCGCGGCGAAGATCTCGTTGCCATGCACCGCGAGCAGCGCCTTGTTGGCGGTGACGACATGTTTGCCGTTCTCGATCGCCTTCAGCACCAGCTCGCGGGCAATGCCATAGCCACCGATCAGCTCGACGACGATGTCCACTTCCGGGTCGGCGACCACGGCGAAGGCATCATCGCTCAGCTTCACCTCGTCGCCGGCCGCGACGCTGCGGGCCAGCTCGAGGTTCTTGTCGGCCACCGTGGTAATTCGGATCGGGCGCCCGGCGCGGCGGGTGATTTCCTCCGCATTGCGTTTGAGGACGGTGTAGGTGCCACCACCTACGGTTCCGATGCCCAGCAGGCCAACGTTGATCGGTTTCATTCAGTGCTTCCGTGTGTGTCGTTGAGAGTGATTCAGGTGCCGTGGCGCTTGCGGTAGCCGTCGAGGAAACGGGCAATGCGGCCGATGGCATCCCGCAGGTCATCCTCATGCGGCAGGAAGACCAGGCGGAAGTGGTCGGGCTTGATCCAGTTGAAGCCGGTGCCCTGCACCAGCAGTACCCGCTCGGCCTCCAGCAGCTCGGCGATGAAGGCCTGGTCATCGGCGATCGGGTACATCTCGGGATCCAGCCGCGGGAACATGTACAGCGCGGCCTTGGGCTTGACGCAGCTGACGCCGGGGATGGCGGTGATCAGCTCGTGCGCCAGGTCGCGCTGGCGGCGCAGCCGGCCGCCGGGGCCGACCAGGTCGTCGATGCTCTGGTAGCCGCCCAACGCGGTCTGGATGGCGTATTGGCCGGGCACATTGGCACACAGGCGCATCGAGGCCAGCATGTTCAGGCCTTCGATGTAGTCCTGGGCGTGGCGCTTGTCGCCGCACACCACCATCCAGCCGGCGCGGTAGCCGCAGGAGCGGTAGTTCTTGGACAGGCCGTTGAAGACGATGGTGAGCACTTCGTCCGACACCGCGGCCAGCGAGGTGTGGCTGGCGCCGTCGTACAGCACCTTGTCGTACACCTCGTCCGCATACAGGATGAGGCCGTGCTGGCGGGCGATGTCCACGATGCCGCGCAGCGTCTCTTCCGGATACAGCGCGCCGGTCGGGTTGTTCGGATTGATCAGCACCAGCGCGCGGGTGTTCGGCGTGACGCGGCTGCGGATGTCGTCCAGATCCGGCAGCCAGCCGTTGGCCTCGTCGCAGACGTAGTGCACCGGCGTGCCGCCGGAGAGGCTGACCGCGGCGGTCCACAGCGGGTAGTCCGGCGCCGGCACCAGCACTTCGTCGCCGGCATCCAGCAACGCGTTCATCGCCATCACGATCAGCTCGGACACGCCGTTGCCGATGTAGATGTCTTCCAGCGTCACACCCTTGATGTGCTTCTGCTGGGTGTAATGCATGATCGCCTTGCGCGCGGCGAAAATGCCCTTGGAATCCGAGTAGCCGGCCGAATTCGGCAGGTTGCGGATCATGTCCAGCTGGATCTCTTCCGGCGCGTCGAAGCCGAAGGAGGCGAGGTTGCCGATGTTCAGCTTGGTGATCTTGAGGCCCTCGTCCTCCATCTGCTTGGCGCGGACCAGTACCGGGCCGCGGATGTCGTAGCAGACGTCGGCGAGCTTGGCGGATTTCTTGACCGGACGCGGTACTGCGGCAGCGGCGGCGGCCTCGGCCTTGACCACCGGTTCCGTGGGTGCCATTGCCAGATTCAGAGTCTTCGCCGCATTCATGTCCGTAGGGTCCTGTGTCATGGAGGTTTGGCACGCATCGGTGCCGGGAAAGCGCGGACCGCCTTCCGGCCGCTGCATCGCAGCTGCCGCCCCCGGCGGGCGCCGCGCGCCGGATCGGGGGAAAAGAGTGCTATCTTAGCCCCGCCCGCCGCAGCGCGGCAATTGACGCGGAGCCCCCTGCACTCCGCCCGGACCACCCGCCATGAAGCTCAATCTGGATCGCAATTCCACGGCCAACGTCGTCACCGGCTACGGCCCCGGCCACCTGCTGATCAACAAGGTGCGCCACGATGGCAACCTGTTGCTCACCGCAGACCGCGTCGTCACCGGCTGGGCATCCGGCGGCTTCGCCGCCCTCACCGCGGAAGACTTCGCCGCAGTACGCGACCTCGGCACAGAGATCGTCATCGTCGGCACCGGCGAGCGCCAGCGCTTTCCCTCCCCCGCCTTGCTGCGGCCGCTGATCGATGCCCGGGTGGGTTTCGAGATCATGGACCTGGCGGCCGCCTGCCGTACCTACAACATCCTCGTCGGCGAAAGCCGCTCGGTGGCGGCGGCGCTGATGTTCGACCCGGCGGGCTGAACGCGGCGTCATTCCGCCAGGCCTCCGGGGCGCGATTGTCAGCCGCGCCCTTTGTCCATTACGCTGCGGTCAGGCCAATCACAGGAGGCAACATGACCGCAACGTCCGCGCCAGATTTCAGCCTTGCCGCCACCGGCGGCAGCACCGTGGCGCTCTCCGCGCTGCGCGGCAGCAAGGTGGTGCTGTACTTCTACCCCAAGGACAACACCCCCGGCTGCACCAACGAAACCAAGGATTTCGGCGCGCTCCATCCCGCCTTTGCCGAGGCGGGCTGCAAGGTCTTCGGGATTTCCCGCGACAGCCTCAAGTCGCATGAGAACTTCAAGGCCAAGCTGGAACTTCCCTTCGACCTCATTTCCGATCCCGAGGAGACCGCCTGCAACGCGTTCGGCGTGATGAAGATGAAGAACATGTACGGCAAGCAGGTCCGCGGGGTGGAACGCAGCACCTTCGTGATCGCCGCCGACGGCACTATCGCCCGCGAATGGCGCGGCGTGAAGGTTGCCGGCCATGCAGAGGAAGTCCTCGCCTTCGTCCGCTCGCTCTGAGTCCCCCTGGGCCGGGCGAAGCTCTCCGCCGCACATGCACGCAGCACCCCGATCGCGTACGGAGAAACGACCCGGCCAGCCCCTCCCTTCCCGCCAGCCAGAGGTCATCGATGCCAGCAGCAGCCACGTCCAAGAAAGAGAAAGCCGCCGCTCCCCGTGCCCGGCGCACGGCCGGCGCGGCGAAGACCAAGCTCTTCGTGCTCGACACCAACGTCCTGATGCACGACCCCACCAGCCTCTACCGCTTCGAGGAGCACGACATCTACGTGCCCATCATGACACTGGAGGAACTGGACAATAACAAGAAGGGCATGTCCGAAGTCGCCCGCAACGCCCGCCAGGCGAGCCGGATGATGGATGAGATCGTGTCCTCCTGCCTCGACAAGATGGAGGCCGGCATCCCGCTCAAGGAGCCGTCCCACGACCTGGCCACCGGCAAGCTCTTCCTGCAGACCGAGGCCATCAACGTCACCCTCCCCGCGGCGCTGCCCACCGCCAAGGGCGACAACCAGATCCTCGCAGTGGTGATGTTCCTCGCCGAGCGCTTCCCCGGCCGGCCGGTCATCCTGGTGTCCAAGGACATCAACATGCGCATCAAGGCCCGCGCCCTCGGCCTGGACGCGCAGGACTACTTCAACGACAAGGTGCTGGAGGATACCGATCTCCTCTACACCGGCACCCGCGAACTGCCGGCGGACTTCTGGGAGACCCACGGCAAGGGCATGGAGTCGTGGAAGACCGAGGGCCGGACCCTGTACCGGCTGAAGGGCCCGCTGGCACCCAACCTGCTGATCAATGAGTTCCTCTACCAGGATGGCGAAACCCCGCTGGAGGCCTGGGTCAAGGAGAAGACCGGCCGCACGGTGGTCATCGAAACGCTGATCGACTACAGCCACCAGAAGAACAACGTGTGGGGCATCACCTCGCGCAACCGCGAGCAGAACTTCGCCCTCAACCTGCTGATGAACCCGGAAATCGACTTCGTCACCCTGCTCGGCCAGGCCGGCACCGGCAAGACCCTGCTGACCCTGGCCGCCGGCCTCACCCAGGTGCTGGAGACTAAGCGTTACTCCGAGATCATCATGACCCGCGTGACCGTGCCGGTGGGCGAGGACATCGGCTTCCTGCCGGGTACCGAGGAAGAGAAGATGGCGCCGTGGATGGGCGCGCTCGAGGACAACCTCGATGTGCTCAACGGCACCACCGGCGAGGGCGGCGACTGGGGCCGCGCCGCCACCCGCGACCTGATCCGCAGCCGCATCAAGATCAAGAGCCTCAACTTCATGCGCGGCCGCACCTTCATCAACAAGTTCCTCATCATCGACGAAGCGCAGAACCTGACGCCCAAGCAGATGAAGACGCTGATCACCCGCGCCGGCCCTGGCACCAAGGTGGTCTGCCTGGGCAACATCGCGCAGATCGACACGCCCTACCTCACCGAAGGCAGTTCCGGCCTCACCTTCGCGGTGGATCGTTTCAAGGGCTGGCCGCATTCCGGCCACATCACGCTGCAGCGCGGCGAGCGCTCCCGTCTCGCCGACCACGCGGCGGAAGTGCTGTAAGGCAGTGCCCCCGGCAGCAAGCGAGCAAGGGCCGCCGGGGGCAACTGCTTTATTTCTAAAATACTACGCAACAAAGCAAAATCCAAAAAATCAAATAAAAATCAAAAGCCTGAGAATCGAGAAGCACACTTTCGGCGCTGAAACCCGCTGAAGCGCCTGTTTTCCCCTGCTACACCTCGGGTTATGATCCGCGCGCATAAGTAAAACTACGATTGACGGAGCTGCCAGAACGCTGAAAGCCGCGTCTCCATTGGCTGCGCTTGCTGCTCCGCCCCCTGACTGGAGTTTGCAGCACCCCATGGACATGCGCGCAACACGTCCTCCGCCTGCCGCCCCCGAGGCGGCCTGGCCCCAGGAACGCTTTCTCGACCCGAAACGCCCAATCGTCACCAAGACCGACCTGGAAGGCCGCATCACCTACGCCAACCCGGCCTTCGTCGCCATCAGCGGTTTCTCCCGCGAAGAGCTCATCGGCGCCCATCACAACATCGTTCGCCATCCGGACATGCCCAAGGCGGCCTTCGCCGACCTGTGGCGCACGGTGCAGGCCGGACATCCTTGGCGTGGGCTGGTGAAGAACCGTGCCAAGAACGGCGATTTCTACTGGGTGGATGCCTATGTCACCCCCCTGACGGAGAACGGCAGGGCGATCGGCTACATGTCCGTTCGCAACGCCCCCAGCACTGCGGACCGGGAGGCCGCCGCCGTGCTGTATGCCGCGGTTGCCAAAGGCAAGCAGCACCTGCCGCCCACCCCGCTGGAGAGTGGCATGCCACTGGGCTGGCTGAGCGGCGGCGGCCTGGCCCTGATCACCTTGCTGGGCGCGGGCAGCGCCTTCAGCTCCGGCTTCGTCTCCTTCAGCCTGCTGGCCCTTCAATTGGTGGCGGCGGTCGGGCTGTGGCTGCTGCTGCGGGCCTCGGTGAGCTCACCGCTGCAGGCTGCGCTGCAGCTCTTCCGCCAGGTCGCGGAAGGCGACCTCAAGGCGGAAATCACCGCCCGCGGCTGCCGCGAGCTGAGTGCCCTCCTCACCTCGGTGCGCTCCATGCAGGTCAGCCTGCGCGCCCTGATAGGCGACGTGGTGTCCTCCGCTGGCGATACCGCCCGCGAGGCGGGAATGCTCCACAGCAATGCCAGGCGCCTGCAGCAGGGCTCGCAGGAACAGGCAGACCAGATCTCATCCTCGGCCGCGGCCATGCAAGAGCTGGCGGTATCCGTCAGCGAGATCGCCGGCACCACCGACAGCAGCGCGCGCGAAGCCGGGGAAGCGTTGCGGGTCACCGAGGACGGCCAGCGCAACATGAACCATGCGGCCGACACCACCCACAAGGTGGCAGACGCGGTGGCGGACAACGAGCGCATGCTGGACGCGCTTTCCGAGTCGGTGGAAAAAATAGGCGCGGTGGCCGCCTCAATTAGCCAGATCGCCAAGCGCACCAACCTGCTGGCGCTGAATGCCGCCATCGAGGCGGCCCGCGCCGGCGAGCAGGGCCGCGGTTTCGCGGTGGTGGCGGGAGAAGTAACCGAACTGGCCGGCCAAACGCAGCAAAGTACCGAGAGTATCGCCAGCCTGGTGGCGGAGATCAGCGAACGCCGCGCAGACGTGATCGCCAGCATGCGCTCGCTGCGCGAGGGCGTCGCCGACAGCGTCGGCACCATACGCACGGTGGTTTCCGAGCTGGAGGTCATCTCCCGGGCCAATACCGCGGTGGCCGGCAACGCAGTGGAAGTCCAACACATGCTGCGGCAGCAGGAGCAAGCCTCCACCGAAGTTGCCAACATCATGGAGCGGATGAGCAGCCTGACCGACGACAACCTGGACGCGGTCGGCCGGGTCGAGCAGGCGGCCGGCGCACTGGAAACCACCTCCCGCGAGTTGCAGCTGCTGGTCGGGCACTTCGAGCGCCGCATGTGACGCCGGCCCCCGCCGGCATCGTGTCTTCATCCGGCTGCGCGGCTCCGCCGCCCGGAACTTGCGCCAGATCAGTCAAGGCGGGAGCGCCAACCCTATAATCCGCCGTATTCCATTTGCGGATCGCGCCATGACCGCCACCGCCGCCGAAATGCTGGTCGGAGCCAGTTCGGACTTCCTCAAGCGCTTCTCCCCCTTCAACCGCATGGAGGCGGATGCGCTGGCCTTCCTCGCCGAACGCGCGGTGCTCGTCTTCCACCCCAAGGGCAGCGCCATCCTCACGCCCGAGATGGGCCAGGCGCGCAATTTCCACATCGTCCAGCGCGGCAAGGTCCAGGCCCGCCAGGTAGGGGCGACCACCGTCACCGAGTACGCCAGCATGACGCTGGGGCCGGGCGAGTGTTTTCCCATCGGCGCCATCTCCGCCGCCCGCCCCTCCACCAACAGCTACCTGGCGGTGGAAGACAGCTTCTGCTTCCAGATCGGCGCCGAGGATTTCCTGCAACTGATGCAGATGAGCCCGGTGTTCCACCTCTTCTGCACCCAGTACATCGCCAGCCTGCTCAACCAATCGCGGCAGCAATTGCAGACAACCTTCACCCAGCGCGCCGCCGAACAGCAGACGATGACCACGCCGCTGGGCCAGCTGGTGAAGCAAACGCCCATCCACGTCGCGCCGGAAACACCCACCCGCGGCGCGCTGGAGAAAATGGCCGAACACCATATCGGCTGCATCGTGGTGGCGGATCAGGACAGCCGGCCGGTCGGCATCCTCACCCAGAGCGACCTGCTGCCACGGGTAGTCTTGCCGGGCTTCGAGCTGTCGCGCCCCATCAGCGAAGTCATGACCGCCAATCCGCACCAGCTCCCCGCCAGCGCCTCCGCCTACGACGCCGCGCTGGAGATGGCCACGCACGGCGTGCGCCACCTGCTGGTGACGGATAACGAGGGCAAGCTGAAGGGCGTGGTGTCGGAGCGGGATCTCTTCTCCCTGCAACGCATCAGCCTGCGCCAGATCCGCGCCGGCATCGACAGCGCACAGGACGTGGAAGCGCTGCAGCGGGCCAGTCGCGACATCCGCGCGCTAGCGCTCAACCTCATCGCCCAGGGCGTGGGCGCGGAACAGCTCACCCAGTTCATCTCCGCCCTGAACGACGCCCTCACCCGCCGCATCATTGCCCTCGCGCTGGAACGGCACGACCTCTACGGCATAGACCACGCCTGGTTCGCCTTCGGCTCCGAAGGCCGCCATGAGCAGACGCTGTCCACCGACCAGGACAACGGCATCATCTGGCAATGCCCCGAGTTGCAGGACGTGGAGCGCATACGCCAGCGCCTCATCGCCTTCGCCCGCGAGGTCAACGAGAGCCTCGCCGCCTGTGGCTTCCCGCTGTGCAAGGGCAACATCATGGCCAGCAACCCGGAACTGTGCCTGACGCTGGACGAATGGAAGGAGCGCTTCGGCCACTGGATACGCGAGCCCGACCCCCAGGCCCTGCTCAATGCCTCAATCTTTTTCGACTTCCGCGTGCTCCACGGCAACGAACGCTTGGGCGACCAACTGCGCCACTGGCTCAACCGCAACGCCCGCAACACCCCCGCCTTCCTGCGCATGATGGCCTCCAATGCCCTGCAGGTGTCGCCACCGCTGGGCCGCATCCGCGACTTCGTGCTGGAAGACGATGGCACCATAGACCTGAAGACCTGCGGTGCCCGCCTCTTCGTCGACGCCGCCCGCATCCTAGCCCTGCGCACCGGCGTAGACTCCAGTTCAACCGCCCAGCGCCTGCGCCAGGCTGCCACCCGCCTGGGCGGGCAGCCGGAGGAAGTCGCCGCCATCCTCGACGGCTTCCACTTCATCCAGTTGCTGCGGCTACGCTCCCAGCACCTGGAAACCGAACACGGCGCGCCCGGCGACAACAAGATCAACCCCGACAGTCTCAACGAACTGGACAGGCGCATCCTCAAGGAGGCCTTCCGCCAGGCGCGCAAGATCCAGCTGCGCCTCAAGCTGGATTACCAGCTATGAGCAACTGGCTCACCCGCCTGCTGTCCGGCAGCGCCCGCCCCAACACCGAGCTGCCGCACTTCGAAACCCGCTATGTGGTGATGAACACCGAGGCCAGCGGGCTGAATCCCGACTGCGACCGCCTGCTCGCGGTCGCGGCTCTCGGGATCGAAGACGGCGTCCTCGACCCCAAGGACAGCTACTACGCGGCCACCACGCCGTCCGCCGACGCGGCCCTCGCCGGCCTGCTCGATTTCATTGACGGAAAACCGGTGGTCGCCTACAACGCCGACCTCCAGCGTGCGCTGCTCGGGCGTGCCCTGGGCAATCGCGCGGACGCCTTGGCGCAGCCGCTGTACCTGGACCTCTACTATTTGCTGCCTGCCCTCTTCGGCGAGAAACGTGACCTGCCCAGCCGACTGGCGGACTGGATGGCACTGTTCGAAATCGAAACCTTCCAGCGCCATCATGCGCTGGGCGACGCTTGGGCCATTGCCCAGCTCTTCCTCGCCGTCCAGGGCCGGGCGCTGAGCCAGGGACTGGCCACCGCCAGTGCCCTGGCGGAGGCCGAGCACACGTATCGACAGCTAAGACGGCAGGCATAGCCGCCCCGTGGCACCGGCCACCTCCCACGCCACCGCCCACCTACTTCGGGGGATTTGTTTCACGGCGGGTAAGCGTTTACACCTACGCCACCGATGCGTATAGTCCGGCCGATGCGCTTCCGGCCAACCCTCCTCACCCTCGTCCTTTCCGCGGCACTGCTCTCACCGGCGCAAGCCCATGAAGCCACGGTTCCGGCCCCGGAAGAGGCTCACGGAACGCTGATGTCGGAGTACTCGGATGCGGTCCAGGACCTGGTCAACCAGGGCATGAGCTACCTCGGTATCCGCTACCGCTTTGGCGGTACCTCTCCGGAAACCGGCATGGACTGCAGCGGCCTGGTGCAGAACGTGTTCCGCAACGCGGTCGGCCTTGACCTTCCGCGCACGGCCCGCGAAATGGCCTCGCTGGGCGACAAGATAAACAAGCAGGAGTTGAAGCCGGGCGATCTCGTCTTCTTCAACACCATGCGCAAGGCCTTTTCCCATGTGGGCATCTACATGGGTGAAGGCCGCTTCCTCCACGCCCCCGCCCGCGGTGGCGAAGTCCGCATCGAAAACATGTCCACTGCCTACTGGGCCAAGCGTTTCAACGGCGCCCGCCGGCTGGTGAACGAAGAAGAGACGCTGCCGCTGGGCCATTGAGGCCAGCGGCAGCGTCTCTTCCAGCTGCCCGCATTCAGTCCTTTCAAGGCTTTCGCCTCATTTCTTGCGCTTGCTGCCCTTGCAGCTGCCATTGCATGCGCCGCAATCCTCGGTGATGCGCTTGCCCAGGGCCTGCTGCAGCGCACACACCGAACGCCGACAACAAACGAACATCACGCCTTCCCGGCTGGCAGCTTCGCGGAAGCGCTGCATCACGTTGTGGCCGAGGAAGTCGGTGAACAGGATCACCATCTGGATGCCGGAGGGCAGCGGAGCTGTGCGCCGCTGATGGCTGCTGTCGCGGCCACTCACATGCGCAGCGATGCTGATGCCAAATTGCTGCAGGACGTCCGGGATATTGCCGAGGCGGTCAGCGCCAACGATCAGTGCGTTCATGCGATCTTCCTGTATGCGAACAATTCTCATCCGCATCATGACCGCAAACCCCAGCCATTGCAACTGAGAATTTGTATCATTACCAACTAGAGTGTTTTCCCGGCCTGCCTTCCCGCCGTTCAAGGCGCGCGCCAGAGAGAAAAAACCATTTTTTTACAATGGGATAAATGCTCGGCAGGCACCCGATGCATAATCCCCAAGACGAGCATCCTCCTCGCTGCGCCATGCCCCTCTTCCACCGCAACGCCCTGATGTTCGCCTCTTTCCGCCCGCGCTCAGCGCAGCCGCCAGCCTTCAGTCAGCGGAGTGAGCGATGATTCCCTGGCTTACCGACCGCCCCTTCTTTCCCCCGGTCGAGCACGCACTGGTGGAGCCCAACGGCCTGCTCGCCGCCGGCGGCCGGCTGACGCCGGAATGGCTGCTCGCGGCCTACCGGCGCGGCATCTTTCCCTGGTACAGCGCCGGCGAGCCCCTGCTGTGGTGGAGCCCCAACCCGCGCTTGGTCCTGCAGCCCGCAGCCATCCGCATTTCCCGCTCGCTGCGCAAAGTCCTGCGCAGCAATCGTTTCGAAGTACGCGTGGACACCTCCTTCGAAACGGTGCTGAGGGAATGCGCCGCCCCACGCGAACCGGGCGGCGGCACCTGGATCACATCGGAGATGCAGGCCGCCTACTGCGACATGCACGAACTTGGTTACGCCCACAGCGTGGAATGCTGGCGCGACGGCAGGCTGGTCGGCGGCCTCTACGGCATGGCGCTGGGCCGCGCCTTCTTCGGCGAATCCATGTTCTCGCGCGAAAGCGACGCATCCAAAGTGGCACTGGCTCACCTGGCGCGCTTCCTTGAGCGGCGGGAATATGCCGTGATAGATTGCCAGATGACCACCGCCCACCTGCTCTCCATGGGCGCGCGCGAAGTGCCGCGGCGTGAGTTCTGCGCCGGCCTCGCCCGCTGGACCCACGAGGGAGAACCGCCCGCACGCTGGAACAACGAGGCGCTGGTGGACATCGACTGGACCTGACGGAGATTGCTCGAGGCCGAGCGCGAAGAACGATGCAGCAGGACTACCCCTATGCGCTGATCCAGTTCTACGCCACCGCGCCCTACGCGTGCTCCTACTTGCCCGACCGCATGGCGCGATCACAGGTCGCCACCCCGGGCCACCTCATTGATCCACAGGTCTACAGCGAACTGGTGCGCCGCGGCTTCCGCCGCAGCGGCGTATTCACCTATCGCCCGCACTGCGACCACTGCAACGCCTGCGTGCCGGTGCGCATCCCCATCGCCCGCTATGAGCCGGACCGCAGTCAGCGTCGCGCCGGCAAGCGCCACGCAGACCTGGTCACCGACGAACATCCGCTGGTGTTCTCCGAAGAACATTACACGCTGTATCAGCGCTACCAGGCCTCCCGCCATGCCGGCGGCGGCATGGACCAGGACAACCGCGAGCAGTACGCCCACTTCCTGCTGCAGAGCCATGTGGACACCCGGCTGGTGGAGTTCCGCGAGGACGGCGTGCTGCGCATGGTGAGCGTGATCGACCGCCTCACCGACGGACTCTCCAGCGTCTACACCTTCTACGACCCGGAGGTGGCGGGCAGCGCCTACGGTACTTACGGCATCCTGTGGCAGATCGACGCCTGCCGGCGGCTGCGGCTACCCTATCTCTATCTCGGCTACTGGATAGGCGAGAGCCGCAAGATGGCCTACAAGGCGCGCTTCCAGCCGCTGGAAGGCTATCGCGATGGCGACTGGCGCCTGCTGGACACCTCCGCCCACGAAAGTTGAGCGTCGGTAGCCGGTGGTTCGCCGAGCAAGACGCGAATCGTTACAATCCCGCGATGCTCTACGACCTCGCCCGCCCCCTGCTGTTCTCGCTGGATGCCGAGACAGCCCACGAACTGGCCATCGCCTCCCTCAACCTCGCCGGCCGCGCCCTGCCCGCCTGCAGCACCGAGGCCTCCGATCCGATAGAGGTGATGGGCCTGCGCTTCCCCAACCGCGTCGGCCTCGCCGCCGGCCTGGACAAGAACGGCGAGGCGATAGACGGCCTCGCCCGCCTCGGCTTCGGCTTCCTCGAGATCGGCACGGTGACGCCGCGGCCGCAGCCGGGCAACCCGCGCCCGCGGTTATTCCGGCTGCCCGAGGTGAAAGGCATCATCAACCGCATGGGCTTCAATAACCACGGGGTGGATGCGATGGTGGCCAACATCCGCGCCGCCAAGTTCAAGGGCATCCTGGGCGTAAACATCGGCAAGAACCTCACCACGCCGCTGGAAAACGCTTTCGATGACTACCGCCTGTGCCTGGAGAAGGTCTATCCGCTGGCGAGCTACGTCACCATCAATGTGTCCTCGCCCAACACCAAGAACCTCCGCCAGTTGCAGGGCGGCAGCGAGCTGGACGATCTGCTCGGCCGGCTGAAGGCGGAGCAGCAGCGCCTGGCCGAGCAGCACGGCCGCTATGTGCCGCTGACGCTGAAGATTGCGCCCGATCTTGATGCGGCCCAGATCGTCGAGATCGCCGACGCGCTGCGCCGCCACCGCATCGACGGCGTCATCGCCACCAACACCACCGTGTCGCGCGAAAAGGTGCAGGGACTGCGCTACGCCGAGCAGCAGGGCGGCCTATCCGGCGCGCCGGTGTTCGAAGCTTCCACCGCGGTGGTCGCCCAGTTGGCCCGAGCGCTCGGCGGCGAGTTGCCCATCATCGCCGCCGGCGGCATCACCGACGGCCGCTGCGCCCGCGCCAAACTGGAAGCCGGCGCAGCCCTGGTCCAGCTCTACAGTGGACTGATCTACCGCGGCCCCGGCCTCGTCCGCGAGTGCGTACGCGCCACTACTGAAGCGCTGGCCGCCTGAGCCCGGCCACCGAGGGCGCAAACCAGCCCACGGACCGCCCGATGAGCCCATCGCCAGCCTCGCTCTCCCGTGGCCTCCTCTGCCACGGGCTTGAGCCGCCCGCCCCGGCGGCGCGATAATCCGCCGATTCCAGCCTGCCCCGGGGCCATGAGCCATTACCTCTTCATCGTCATTGGCGCCGTGCTCGTCAATAACGTCGTCTTCGTCCGCATTCTTGGCCTCTGTCCCTTCATGGGCGTATCCAAGAAGCTGGAGACCGCGGTCGGCATGGGGCTGGCGACCACCTTCGTGCTCACACTGGGCGCCGGCAGCAGCTACCTGATAGACCACTACCTGCTGCAACCGAACGACCTCGCCTATCTGCGCACGCTGTCCTTCATCGTCGTCATCGCCGCCATCGTCCAGCTCACCGAGCTGGTCATCCAGAAAAGCAGCCCGCTGCTGCACCAGGTGCTGGGCATCTACCTGCCACTGATCACCACCAACTGCGCGGTGCTGGGCATTCCGCTGCTGAACGTCGGCATGGGCCACGACCTGCTGGAATCGCTGCTGTTCGGCTTCGGCTCGTCCGCTGGCTTCACCCTGGCGCTGATCCTGTTCGCCGGACTGCGCGAACGGCTGGAAGGCGCCGACGTGCCGGGGCCGTTCAAGGGCACCGCCATCGCCATGATCACTGCCGCCTTCATGAGCCTCGCCTTCATGGGCTTTGCCGGGCTGGACCATTTCCACTGAACGGCCCGCGCCACGAATCCCGCCATGCTCTCCGCCCTGCTCGTGATGACCGGTATCGCCCTGGCAATCGGCGCCGCGCTGGGCTACGCCGCGGTGCGCTTCCGCGTCGAGGGCGACCCGCTGGTGGAGAAGATAGATGCCATCCTGCCGCAGACGCAGTGCGGCCAGTGTGGCTACCCCGGCTGCAAGCCCTACGCCCAGGCCATCGCCGGCGGCGAGGCGGAGATCAACCAGTGCCCGCCTGGCGGCGAGGAAGGCATACGCAAGCTGGCCGACCTCCTCGGCCGCGAGGTCAAGCCGCTATCGGAAGAACATGGCGTCGAGAAGCCGAAGGCGGTGGCGGTGATCGACGAGCAGACCTGTATCGGCTGTACCCTGTGCATCCAGGCCTGTCCGGTGGATGCCATCGTCGGCGCCGCGAAGCAGATGCATACCGTGGTCGAGAAGCTGTGTACCGGCTGCGAGCTGTGCGTGGCGCCCTGTCCGGTGGACTGCATCAGCATGGTGACGCAGGCGGAAACCGTGCAGACCTGGAAGTGGCGCTACCCGGTGGTGCCACTGCGGGTCGAAGGGAAACGGGCGGCATGAGGGCGCTGCGCAAGCTGTTCTCCTTCAACGGCGGGGTCAAGCCGGCACCGCACAAAGCGGCTTCCATCGCCGAGCCCATCGCCATCGCCCCGCTGCCGGAACGGTTGATGGTGCCCCTGTGGCAGAGCACCGGTGCGGCGGCCTTGCCACTGGTGCAGGCTGGCGACCGGGTACTCAAGGGCCAGCGCATCGGTGCGGCGGACGGCGGCCTGTCGGTCGCGGTACACGCACCAAGCTCCGGCACCGTGCTGGAGATCGGCCCGCAACCCATGGCGCACCCATCCGGCCTGCTGGCACCCGCCATCGTGCTGGCGACGGATGGCGAGGAGCGCTGGACAGAGCTGGAGCCGGTCAATGTCGGCGGCACGCCGCCGGACGCCCTGCGCGACATCCTGCGCGACGCCGGCATCGTCGGCCTGGGCGGCGCCGTCTTTCCCAGCCACCAGAAGCTGCGCCCCGGCGCGCATGGCACCCGCACGCTGATCATCAACGGCGCCGAATGCGAGCCCTTCATCACCTGCGACGACATGCTGATGCGGGAACGCGCTGCCGGCGTCCTGCGCGGGGCGATGCTGATGAAGCACATCCTGCAGGCGCGGGAAATCCTCATCGGCATCGAGGACAACAAGCCCGAAGCCCTCGCCGCCATGCGGGCCGCAGCCGGCAGCGAGGCGGAGGTCGTCGCCGTGCCCACCCGCTATCCGGCTGGCGGCGCGAAGCAGTTGATCCGGGTACTCACCGGCATCGAGGTGCCGCATGGCCGGCGCTCCACCGATTACGGCGTGCAGTGCTTCAACGTCGGCACCGCCTTCGCCATCCATCAGGCACTGGACCACGGCCAACCGCTGATCTCGCGCCTCGTCACCGTGGCCGGCAACGTCGCCCGGCCGCGCAACTACGAAGTGCTGATCGGCACGGCGATGCGGGAAGTAGTGGCACTGGCCGGCCCCCGCCCGGACACCAACCGCTACATCATGGGCGGCCCGATGATGGGCCTGCCAATGCCCGGGTTCGACGTGCCAGTGGTGAAGGCCACCAACGCCATCCTCGCCGGCAGCCCGACGCTGTTCCCGCCGGCGCCGCCGGAGCAACCCTGCATACGCTGCGGCGACTGCGCCCGCGCCTGCCCGGCCGACCTCCAGCCGCTGGAACTCTACTGGTTCAGCCGCGCCCGTAACTTCGGCAAGGCGCAGGAATACCACCTGTTCGACTGCATCGAATGCGGCTGCTGCGCCTACGTCTGCCCAGCCCACATCCCGCTGGTGGATTACTACCGCTATGCCAAGAGCGAGGTCTGGGCGCGCGAGCGCGAGAAGGAGGCCGCCGACGCCGCCCGCCAGCGCTTCGAGTTCCGTAACTTCCGCCAGGAACGCGAGGACAGCGAGAAAGCGGCCAAGCTGGCCGCGCGCAACGCGGCCGCCGCAGCGGCCGCCCGCGCCGCTGCCGACAGCCCTGCGCCCAGCGCGACAGCCGCTGAGCCGGCGGAGCCAGCCGCCGAAGGTCAGAAGAAAGCGCTGATCGCCGCCGCCCTGGCTCGTGCCCAGGCGCAGCAGGCCGCTGCACCGCCACGCAACACCGACGACCTGAGCGCCGAAACGCAAGCCGAAATCGCCGCCATCGAAGCCCGTCGCCAGGAACCCGCCACCACCGCCAACATCGCCGGCGGCGACGCCACCGGGACTTCCGCCACGCCAACGGCGATGCCCGCCGCGGCCGACAAGAAGAAGGCACTGATCGCCGCCGCCCTGGCCCGCGCCCAGGCGCAGCAGGCCGCCGCGCCGCCGCGCAACACCGACAAGCTGAGCGCCGAAACCCAGGCCGAGATCGCGGCCATCGAAGCCCGCCGCCAGCAAGCCGCCCGCCTTCCGCCCGAGCCTGCACCGGAACCGCCGCGAGAGCCGCCGCTGGAACCACCGAAATGATGCACTCCCCCTTCCTGAGGCCCGCTCCAGGCGTGCGCGGCGTGATGCTGACGGTGCTGCTGGCGCTGCTGCCGGGCATCGCCGTCTATGCCTGGCAGTTCGGTGCCGGCATCCTGGTCAATCTGCTGCTCGCCAGTTGCACGGCGGTGGCAGCCGAAGCCGCGATGCTGCGGCTGCGCGGCCGCGCCGTCGGGCTGGCGGTGGGCGATCTCTCCGCCCTGGTCACCGCCTGGCTGGTCGCGCTGTCGCTGCCGCCGCTGGTGCCCTGGTGGCTGACGGTGCTGGCGGTGCTGATCGCCATCGTCGCCGCCAAGCACCTTTACGGCGGCCTCGGCCAGAACCCATTCAACCCGGCAATGGCGGCCTACTGCGCGATGATCGTCGCCTATCCGGCGTTGATGTCGCAGTGGCCGGCGCCCGGCCAGCTGGATTTCGGCGCGCAACTGGATCTCATCCTCGGCGGCCCGCGGAACATCGACGCCATCAGCAGCGCCACCGTGCTGGATGCCCTGCGCACCGGCCTGCGCACGCCCGGCGCCACGGTGGATGCGCTGCGCCAGACCTCGCCCTTCGGCGCCGTCGGCGGCAGCGGCTGGGAGTGGGTGGGCGCGGCCTACCTGCTCGGCGGCTTCCTGCTGCTCGCCCGCCGCGTCATCACCTGGCACATGCCGCTGGCCTTCCTGCTCACGCTGGCGCTGGTGTCCGGCGTAGCCTGGTTGATACATCCCGCGCAATTCGCCCCGCCCTGGTTCCACCTCGCCTCCGGCGGCACGCTGCTGGCCGCCTTCTTCATCATCACCGACCCGGTTTCCGGCGCCACCACGCCGCGCGGCAAGCTCATCTTCGGCGCAGGCATCGCCCTGGTGGCCTGGCTCATTCGCAGCTTCGGCGCCTATCCGGAAGGCATCGCCTTCGCCGTGCTGCTGATGAACATCTGCGTGCCGCTGATCGACATGAAGACCCAACCGCCGGTCTTCGGCCACCGCGGAGGCGAATCTCCATGAACGCCGAGCTCCCCGGCAAGGGCCCGAACGCGGCCCGGACGGCGTTGCGCACCGCCGCCATCATGCTGCTGTTCACCCTGGTCTTCACCGCGGTCATGGCCTACACCTATCACGCCACCCGGCCAGCCATCGAGGCCTCGCGGGAGCAGGAACAGATGCGGCTGGTGGATGAGGTGCTGCCGCCGGGCAGCTATGACAACGCCTTGCTGGAAGACTACGTGGTCGTCGGCAGCAGGCCGCCGCCTGGCGTGGACAAGGGCGCCCGCATCTGGCGCGCCCGCCGAGCCGGAGAGCCCGTCGCGCTGGTGATCGAGGCGCTGGCGCCGGACGGCTACGCTGGCCGCATCGCCCTGCTCGTTGCCCTCGGCGCCGATGGCCGGGTGAGCGGCGTGCGCGTCACCGCCCACAGGGAGACGCCGGGCCTGGGCGACTACATCGACCCGCGCAAGGACCGCGACAAGCATTCGCCCTGGATCGCCCAGTTCGCCGGCCGCAGCGACGAGCCCGCCAGCTGGCTGCCGACCAAGGACGGCGGCACGCTGGCCTATCGCAGCGGCGCCACCATCAGCGCCCGCGCCGTCGGCCAGGCGGTGGGCCGAGCAGCCGGCTGGGCCCGCGCCCAGGGCCGGCAGCTCTACGACGCCCCCGCCGGCAGCCGGCTACCCTGAGGAAGGCACCATGACCCGTCAGGAATTCCGCGAACTCGCCCACAACGGACTGTGGAAGCAGAACCCCGGCCTCGCTCAACTGCTGGGCCTGTGCCCGCTGCTGGCCATCAGCACCAACATGGTCAATGCGGTCAGCCTCGGGCTGGCGACCATCCTGGTGATGGCGCTCTCCAACCTGGCGGTGGCCTGCCTGCGCAACTTCATCCCCTACGAGATTCGCATCCCGGTCTTCATCCTCATCATCGCCGCCCTGGTCACCGTGGTGGATCTGGCCTTCAACGCCTACTTCCACAGCCTCTACCTGGTATTGGGCATCTTCATCCCGCTGATCGTCACCAACTGCATCGTGCTCGCCCGGGTGGAGGCCTACGCCGCCAAGAACCCGGCACTGACCTCAACAGTGGACGCCATCATGATGGGCACCGGCCTGCTGGGCGTACTCGCCGTCCTCGGCGGCCTGCGGGAGTTGGCCGCCAGCGGCACCCTGCTGGCCGGCATCGAGATGGTGTTGCCCGGTGCCAGCGGGCTGCAGGTCTTCGGCGACGACTACCCCGGCTTCCTGCTCGCCGCGCTGCCGCCGGGCGCCTTCTTCACCCTCGGCTGCCTGATCGCCGCTTACAACGCCATCAACCAGCGCCGTGCCGCCCGCCGCCTGCAAGCGCCCGCCCCATCGGCGGACGGTCAGCAGGCCGGCGCGAGCGCCCCGCTCACTTCCTGACCGCCGCCTACGATGCCCACGATGAAACGCGACGCGATACGTGAATTCTTCCGCCGCCTCGCCGAAGCCAACCCGGAACCCAAGACCGAGCTCGAATACGGCAGCGCCTATCAGCTGCTGGTCGCCGTCGTCCTCTCCGCCCAGGCGACGGACAAGGGGGTGAACATCGCCACCCGCAAGCTGTTCGCCGCGGCGCCGACGCCCGAGGAAATGGTGAGCCTGGGCGAGGCCGGGGTAACCGAATACATCAAGACCATAGGCCTGTTCCGCAACAAGGCGAAGAACGTGGTGGCGCTGTCCCGCCTGCTGCTGGAGCGCCACGGCGGCGAAGTGCCGCAGCAGCGCGAGGCACTGGAAGCCCTGCCCGGCGTCGGCCGCAAGACCGCCAACGTGGTGCTCAACACCGTGTTCCGGCACCCGGTGATGGCGGTGGACACACACATCTTCCGCGTTGCCAACCGCACCGGCCTTGCGCCTGGCAAGGACGTGGTGGCGGTGGAACAGGCGCTGCTGAAGCGCGTTCCCAAGGACTACCTGCTGGACGCCCACCACTGGCTCATCCTGCACGGACGCTACGTCTGCGTCGCCCGCAAGCCCCTGTGCGGACAATGCATCGTGCGCGACCTGTGCTGTTTCCGTGACAAGACCGCCTGAAGGCGGCCGCCCCCCAGGAGAACTGCCCCATGTTCAATCCCAGCCGCGACCAGGTCCGCTCCTTCTTCATCGAGGCCTGGCGCAAGCACCGCGCGCATGAAGTCCTGACCCCGCTGGAAGCGATCGCCGCCGACATCATCGGCCTGCATCCGGAGTACCACGCCGTGGTGGAAGACCCGGACGCAATAGACCGCGACTTCAGCCCGGACGATGGCCAGCTCAATCCCTTCCTCCATCTATCGCTGCACCTTGCCATCGAGGAACAGCTGTCCATCGACCAGCCGCCGGGCATACGCGCCGCCTTCAATACCGCTTGCGAAAAGCGCGGTAGCCGTCACGATGCGATGCACGACGCGCTGGAATGCCTGGGCGAAACGCTGTTCGACGCCCAGCGCAAGGGCGGCCAACCGGATGGCGCGGCCTATGTCAGCTGCGTGCTGAGGCGGGCACAGCGCCACTGAAGCGCCCCTCGGATATCCGCAATTGCATATCCCAAAAGGCAGAATGAAGAATGGCCGGCCGCCCACTCCGGGCATGAAAGCCTTTCCACCGGGGAAACGCCAATGTCTTCATTCCGCCTTTGCTTCGGTGTCTGGCTGCTTGCCCTGGCACCCATCGCCGCAACCGCCTTCGCCGCCCTGCCCGCCCAGGCCAAGGAAATCGTCGTCGGCCAGGTCGCACCCTTCTCCGGTTCGCAGGCTGTCACCGGCAAGGCCATCCACGCCGGCGCCAAGCTCTATATCGACCATGTGAACGGCCAGGGCGGCATCAATGGCCAGCAGATCCGACTGGTGACCCGCGACGACGCCCAGAAGCCGCAGGAAACCGTGCGGCTGGTGAAGAGCCTGGTGCAGGAAGAAGCGCCGGTGGCGCTGCTGGGCACAGTGGGAACAGACAACGTCAAGGCCCTGATCGACGACGGCGTGCTGGTGCGCAGTTCGCTGCCGCTGGTCGGTGCGGTGTCCGGCGCCAGCGCGGTCATCGGCGCGCCCGCAGTATTCGTGGTCAAGGCCAGCTACCACGACGAGGTGAGCCGGCTGTTCGAGAAACTCTCCAACCTCACCATCACTCGGGTCGGCCTGGTTTACCAGGACGATGCACTCGGCCAGGACGTGCTCGCCGGCGCCGACAAGGCCGCGGCCAACCGCGGCATCCAGCTGTTGGCCAAAGTCGGATACCCGCGCAATACCACCGAAGTAAGCACGGCGGTGATCGAGATGCTGAAAGCGGAGCCGCAGGCCATCTTCCTCGGCGCCACAACCGCCGCCGCCATCGAATTCGTCCGCCAATACCGCGCCCGGGGCGGCCTGGCGACGATCTACGGGCTCTCCATCATCGACACCCAGCAGTTGCTGACCCAGCTGGGGCCGGAGACGGCCCGCGGCTTTGCCTTCTCGGTGGTGCTGCCGCTGGAAAGCCAGCACACGCTGGCGGTGAACCGGGAGTACCTCAAGCTGAAGGCCGGGGCGCAAAACCCCGATCTGTCGGCCCGCTCCATCGAAGGCTTCATCGCCGCCAAGGCACTGGTCACCGCCCTGCGCCAGAACAGCTCGGCAGGCAACCCGCTGCGGGCGCTGCAGTCCATGCGCAGCCAGGATCTGGGCGGCTACATGCTGGACTTCGGCACGCCTGGCCGCCCCGGCTCGGCGCTGGTCGACTTCGCGATGATAGGCAGCGGCGGCCGCATCATCCATTGAGGGCAAGGCCGGTCCGGCCGGCCGCAGCGATTCAGATCGCCAACTTGATCAGCGGGCGCAGCAAATCGATTTCTACCTTGTGCTCGGCAAGGCTCAGCTGGTAGGCAACCGCGATCAGCCGCGCCCTCGTCGCCAGGGAGAGCTGGCGCGGCAGATTGGCTACTTCCAGCTCCACCGCCTCCACGCACGCCTCCAGCAGATCCACCGCGATCACCGGCTCGCCAGCCGCAACCTCAACCGCCCGCCGGCCGGTCAATACATACAGCACGTCCACACCTTCACCGGCAATCGCCGCCAGGTAGGCCGCCCCAGGTAGGCGCTCCCCTTTCTCGTATTTCAATTGCGCTTGCTTCTGCACCCCTGCAAGCGAGCCGAAGTCGGCCTGGCTCATACCCAGACGCAACCGCTCACTCCTGAGCCGTTCTCCGATGGAGCCCATTCACATCCTGAAAGAAGTTGACAGGTACGCATTCGCGTATCACTATCTGAATTACGTAAGCTATTTGGAACCCCCATCCGGAGTATTCCGTCCTGCACCGTCATGCCAGAGCGCACGAACCTGAGCCCGAGCAATGTCGTTCAGCACGGGCTGCAACTCATGGCGGTCTATGCGAATTCCGCGGAATCCGCTGCCGCCCGTTTTCTGGAAGGCCGGATAGCCGATCTTGAAGTTGCCGCCCAGACCATAGAACGCGACGCGGCCGCACTGAATACGACCTACACCACCATTGCGCGTCTGCTCGAGTTCGCCAATGCACCGCATGAGCATCACATCCGCCTGGCGACGGCGCGTGACGCCCACCGGGATCGTCTGCACGCCTTGAATATCGGCATCTTTAGGGAATACCTGAAGAGAAGATCAGGCTAAGCCTTTCCGCCCCCCTTGTCGGGGCACTGCGTCATACCCATCGATGGATTCGGGCGCAGGCACGCCCCACCGCGCCGCGCGCGCAGACGCGGCGGGCCAGGAACGAATTATCCGCCCCCCGGCGCGAAAAAACCCTGCTGCCGCAGGGCTTCTTATCACCGCTTGACGAACAGCCCCTGCTGACTCGCGAACCACGCGGCGAGATCCGCCATGTCCTGCCCGGACAGGGCCTGCACCTGCGCCGCCATGATCGGATCCTTGCGCTTGCCCGACTTGTAGTCATGCAAGGCCTGCAGCAGATAGCCCTCGTGCTGGCCGGCGATGCGCGGGAAATCCACCGTCTGGCTGTTGCCATCGGCCCCGTGGCAGGCGGCGCAAACCGCGGACTTTTCCTTGCCAGCCGCCGGATCCGCAGCCTCCGCGGGCAAGGCGTGAAGCCAGGCCGGCAACAATGCAACCGACAGGGCGAGCACTGGTCGGGGGAGGACGATGCGGGCGCTCATTTCCCACCTCCGTAGTAGGCGGCGAGGTCGGCCATGTCCTGGTCGCTGAGTCCACCGGCAATGCCCCGCATGGTGGGATGGCTGCGTGCGCCGCTCTTGTAGGCCTGCAGTGCCCGGACGATGTACTCCGGATGCTGTCCTCCCAACTTGGGAACCGGGTACACCTCCGGAAAGGAAGTACGGTAACCCGGTATGCCGTGGCAGCCGATGCACATCGAAATTTTTCCTTTCGCCGCTTCGGCATTTCCTTCGGCCGCGTTCGCGGAACTACAGGTGAGTGCCACGCCTAGGGCCAGAAGCAGATGTCGCTTGAGCATGCAGCCTCCTCCGTGTGGGTTGGATGCCGTTTCCGGCACCTTGGACGCACCCGGCTTCTTCTCGGACCAGGGTCCGGCGACGGGCGGCGTACCGTCTAAACCTAGTCCTATAATCGCCGACTACTAATCAGAGGATTCCCCGATGTCCCGCTCCCAGCCCCAACTGCGCTTCGAAGGCTCCAAGGATTACATCGCCACGCCGGACCTGATGCTGGCGGTGAACGCCGCGATCAACCTGCAGCGGCCGCTGCTGATCAAGGGCGAGCCAGGCACCGGCAAGACCATGCTGGCGGAGGAAGTGGCCGCCGCCCTCGGCCTGCCGCTGCTGCAGTGGCACGTCAAATCCACCACCAAGGCCCAGCAGGGCCTGTACGAGTACGACGCGGTTTCCCGCCTGCGCGACTCCCAGTTGGGCGACGACCGCGTCCGCAACATCTCCAACTACATCGTCAAGGGCGTGCTGTGGCAGGCCTTCGAGGCGGAACAGCCGACAGTGGTGCTGATCGACGAGATCGACAAGGCGGACATCGAGTTCCCCAACGACCTGCTGCGCGAGTTGGACCGGATGGAATTCCACGTCTACGAGACGCGCGAGTTGGTCCGCGCCCGCCACCGCCCCATCGTCTTCATCACATCCAACAACGAGAAGGAGTTGCCGGACGCCTTCCTGCGCCGCTGCTTCTTCCACTACATCCGCTTCCCGGACAAGGAAACGATGCAGCGCATCGTGGATGTGCACTTCCCCGGCATCCGCCAGGCGCTGCTCAACGAAGCGCTGGAGGTGTTCTTCGGCCTGCGCGACGTCCCCGGCCTGAAGAAGAAGCCCTCCACCTCCGAACTGATCGACTGGCTGAAGCTGCTGGTGGCGGAGGAGATTCCGGCCGAAGCGCTGCACAGCAAGGATGGCAAGGTCTCCATGCCGCCGCTGGCCGGCGCGCTGCTGAAGAACGAGCAGGACATGCATCTGTTCGAACGCTTGGTGTTCATGGCGCGGAACAATCGCTGAGCCCGGAGGCCCGCCGTGCTGATCGACTTCTTTCTCCACCTCAAGGCCCGCAAGCTGCCGGTGTCCACCCGTGAGTACCTGAATTTGCTCGATGGCCTGCGGCAACATGTATGCGGCCAGTCGCTGGAGGAGTTCTACTACTGGTCACGCATCTGCCTGATCAAGGATGAATCCCTCTACGACCGCTACGACCAGGCCTTCGGCGAGTACTTCAAGGGCGTCACCGAACTGCCTGGGCTGGCGCAGGAACTACCGGAGGAATGGCTGAAGGCGGCCGCGCGCAAGTACCTCAGCCCGGAAGAGCAGGCCCGCCTCGAGAAGCTGGGCTGGGACAAGCTGATGGAAACGCTGCGCCAGCGCCTGGAAGAACAGAAGGAGCGCCACCAAGGCGGATCCAAGTGGATAGGCACCGGCGGCAGCTCGCCCTTCGGCAACAACGGCACCCACCCGGAGGGCATCCGCATCGGCGGTGACTCCGCCGGCAACCGCAGCGCGGTCAAGGTCTGGGAGCAGCGCGAGTTCCGCAATCTGGACGACCAGGTGCAACTTGGCACCCGCAACATCAAGGTCGCACTGCGCCGCCTGCGCCGCTTTGCCCGCGACGGCGCCGCGCAGGAGTTGGACCTGGACGGCACCATCGCCGCCACCGCCCGCAACGCCGGCTGGCTGGACCTGATGATGCGGCCGGAACGCCACAACTCGGTAAAGGTGCTGCTATTCCTGGACGTCGGTGGTTCGATGGACGACCACGTCAAGGTCTGCGAGGAGTTGTTCTCCGCCTGCCGCAGCGAGTTCAAGCACCTGGAGTACTTCTACTTCCACAACTGCGTATACGAAAGCGTGTGGCGGGACAGCCGCCGCCGGCACAGCGAACGCACCGCCCTCGCCGACGTGATCCATCGCTACGGGCCGGACTACAAGCTGATCTTCGTCGGCGACGCCACCATGAGCCCCTACGAGATCATGCACCCCCACGGCTCCATCGAACACATGAACGCCGAGCCCGGCGCCGCCTGGCTACGCCGTCTGCTGGATGCCTATCCGGCCGCTGCCTGGCTCAACCCCGAGCCGGAGCGCCTGTGGGAGTACCGGCAGTCCATCGGGCTGATCCGGCAACTGGTAGCGGAGAGGATGTATCCGATGACGCTGGATGGGCTGACCCGCGCGATGCGAGCCCTTTCACGCAAACACTGAGCCGCCGCGGCCTGGCACCGCGGCGCCGGCGTCGCTCAGGGGGCGCGGTAGCTGTCCTGCGTCATCAGGTCGATGCCGCAGGGGAGGTTCTCGATCCAGGACAGGAAGCGGCCGACCATCTCCTTGCCTTCGAAGCGCGCGCCATGCTGCGGCACGATCATCTCCACATCCAGCGTGCGCACCATGTTCACCCAGTAGCGGCAGATCTTGTTCGACACCATGTAGCGGCGGTGGAAGCCCATCATCGACGGGATATGGGCGTCGAAGTCCTTCACCGGCTCGCCGGCCAGCACATGGTCGATCAGGGAAGCGCCCATGTCGCCAGAGAACAGGATCTTGGCCACCGGATCGTAGAACTGGAAGTTGCCTTCCGAGTGCATGAAGTGCGCCGGCAGAGCCTTGAGCTTGCTGCCGCCCAGCGGAACCAGCATGCCTTCGTCCGGGATGCCGATGATGCGATCGGAGTAATCGCGGCCGGTGGTGAAATGCGGCAAGAAGCGGGTCCACAGCTTGGAGATGAGCACGCGGCAGCGGGTGGTCACCATCCATTTGTTCAGCGACGCGATGATGTCCGGATCCGGGTGCGACGCCAGGATGTAGTCCAGGTCGCGCGAGGGGAAATAGCGCTGCATGCCCATCAGCAGCCCGTTGTAAGTCATGTTGCCGCCAGGGTCCACCAGTGCACCGTGGCCGCCATCCACGATCAGGAACTGGTTGCACTGCACCGCATGCTCTGCCTCTTCGTCCACCAGATCGTAGAAGGCAAGGCAAATATGGGTGCCGTCGTTGTAGAGCTCGACTGCCATTTTTTCTCTCTCTGCGGAAGGCCGGATGGGGAGGCGGGCTACTCTACAGCAGTCGCAACGCCCCGTAGCGGGACATCAGCGCGGGCTTTGATGTCGATCAAAACCAGACGCCTTTTTCCATGCGAGCCGCTTAAGAAAACGTTCAGGCGAAAAAAAGGCGGCCCCGGGGGCCGCCTTGAAGCTGCTGTCCGCACAAGTGCGAAACGGTGACCGGGATACCCGCCGGCCCGGGCGTGCTTCCATCCAACGCCACGACCGCTGGGCGGCCATGGCAGAGCAAGACGAAGCTCACTCGGTAAAAGGCAGAGGCTGCATGCCAAAGCCCTCGTCCAAGTCCTTGATTTGTCGCAGCAGCACATCCAGCTCCCGTTGAAGGCGCAACAGCGCTTCTTCATCGAGCAGGCGCAGCGCTTCAGGAAGTACGCCCCGGGCGGGTGAAGGCGCCCGGCCCAGGAGAGCCTCGCCCTCGCCAGTGAGGTAGAGCCGGACGACCCGCTGGTCCGCGCTGGTGCGTTCCTTGCGAAGAAGCTTGGACGTTTCCAGACGGTCCACCATGTTGGAGGCGGTGGACTGATGCAACGCCATGCGGTTGGCCAGCTCGCCCACCCGCAGGCCAGGCACCTCGGCAAGTTCCTGCAGCGCCCAGAGTTGTGCCCCGGTTACGCCGCTTTGCCGCTCTATCCACTGGGAATGGCGCTGTGCCGTCCGGATCAGGACTCTGAAGCGCTGCAGAACCGATAGCGGTGTGATCTGCGCCCCTTTCTCCCCGGACTTCTTCAAGGCGGTGTTCGACTGCGACATGAAAATTGGCTCCGACTATATTTGCTCAAACCATCATTGTCAAAAAATTTACCATCCCGTCCGGGGTGGCGTATTGTGTCGATCCTGCGCGCTGAACCGGAATCAGGGCAGCGACATGGCAGGTAAACGCAGCACCCTGCAAAAAGGTTTAGCGAAAATGTAATACCCGGCGAAAGTATTTTCCCGCCCCGATTCCAGAAGAACAATCTCCGCCCCGACCTTAGATGCCGCCCACCGAGCCCCAGCCGGATAACGAGCCGTATTCCCGCCGAACCCTGAATCAACTCGCCCGCGGCAGCCGGCGCTACGCCCTGCCCTGGTTATCCATAGGCCGCTGGCACAAGCGCCTGCTGCTGGTCGGCGCAGCGCTGCTCGCCGGCCTCATCGCCATCCTCTTCGCCATCGGCGCCGAACTGGCAATCGCCTTCCACCACCGGGTGACGAACTGGGCGCCCTGGCTGACGCTGGTCGTCGCCCCCGCCGGCTTCGCGTTGATGGCCTGGCTCTCGCAGCGTTTCTTCCCCGGCACCGAGGGCAGTGGCATTCCGCAGGCGATCGCGGCCTCGCTGTCGGACGACGGCCGCATCCGGCGCCAACTGCTGTCCTTCCGCATTGCCATCGCCAAGGTGCTGCTGACACTGGGCGGACTGCTGTCGGGCGCCTCTGTCGGCCGGGAAGGTCCGTCGGTGCAGGTTGGCGCCTCGATGATGCACATGCTGGCTGGGCGCCGGCGGCACCGCATCGCCTCCAGCCACGATCTCATCGTCGCCGGCAGCGGCGCCGGCATCGCGGCGGCCTTCAACACGCCGCTGGGCGGCATCATGTTCGCCATCGAGGAGATGTGTCGCCACCGCTCCTTCCGCGCCAACAGCACCACGCTGACCGCGGTGATCTTCGCCGGTCTGATGTCGCTGGCGCTGCTGGGCAACTACACCTATTTCGGCCGCACGCCGTCTGCCATCCAGTGGCACGAGAGCATCTGGCCGATCCTGATGTGCGGTGCGGTCGGCGGCCTGCTGGGCGGCGGCTTCTCCCGCCTGCTGATCGCCTCCGCGCGCGGTCTCCCGGGGCAGATCGGCAAGTTTTCCACCGACCGGCCAGTAGCCTTTGCCGCCGCCTGCGGCCTGGGCACCGCGCTAATCGGCCTGGCCACCGGCGGCCTCACTTACGGTACTGGCTACGAGGAATCCAAGGCGGCGCTGGAAGGCACCTCCGCCCTGCCGGTGTATTTCCTGCTCGCCAAGATGGCGGTGATCTGGCTGGCCTTCGTTTCCCGCATTCCCGGCGGTATCTTCGCCCCGGCGCTGGCGGTGGGCGCCGGCCTGGGTACGGACATCGCCATGATGCTCCCCGGCGAGCAAGGCTCGGCCATGCTGGTACTGGGCATGGTGGCCTTCCTCGCCGGCATGACGCAGACGCCCATCACCTCTTTCGTCATCGTCATGGAAATGACCGCCAATCACCAGATGTTGCTGCCGCTGATGGCAACGGCGGTGGTGGCGCATGGTTTCTCCAAGTCGATATCGCCGGTGCCCCTGTATCACGCGCTGGCCCACCTTTCTTCCCGCCGGGCGGAACGCCGCACCGTACCGCCACAGGACGAGACGGCGGCAGGGCAGCGATGAGAAAAAGGGCATGTCCCTCGCAGGACATGCCCCTACGCCTCGTCCGGCCGGCAGCACCGGCCCGGCGATTTGCCGTACTCAGCTGGCGCTGCTCATCGCCAGCATCAGTTGGTTGATCCGCTTCACGAAAGTCGCCGGATCGTCCAGCGTGCCGCCCTCGGCCAACAGGGCCTGGTCGAACAGCACCTGCGCCCAGTCGTCGAAGCTCTTGTCCTCGTACTTCAGGCGCAGCACCGCCGGATGGTTCGGGTTGATCTCCAGGATGGGCTTGGAGACGGGCGCCGACTGGCCGGCCGCCTTCAGGATGCGCGCGAGGTTCATGCCCATGTCGTGCTCGTCGGCGACCAGGCAGGCAGGCGAGTCGGTGAGCCGCAGCGTCACCTTCACATCCTTCACCCGCTCGCCCAGGCTGGCCTTCATCTTCTCCAGCAACTCCTTGTAGTCGTCGGCCGCCTTCTCGGCTTCCTTCTTCTCCGCCTCGTCTTCCAGCGCGCCCAGATCCAGGCCGCCCTTGGCAACGGAGACCAGCGGCTTGCCGTCGAACTCCGGCAGGTTGCCGATCACCCACTCGTCAACGCGGTCGGACAGCAGCAGCACCTCGATGCCCTTCTTGCGGAAGATCTCCAGGTGGGGGCTGTTCTTGGCAGCGTTGAAGGTCTCGGCGGTGACGTAGTAGATCTTGTCCTGGCCTTCCTTCATCCGCGAGATGTAGTCGGCCAGCGAGACGGTTTCTTCTGGCGTGTCGGCCTTGGTAGAGGCGAAACGCAGCAGGCCGGCGACCTTGTCCTTGTTGGCGAAGTCCTCGCCCACGCCTTCCTTCAGCACCTTGCCGAATTCCTTCCAGAAGGTGGCGTACTTCTCCTTGTCACCGGCTTCATCGCTGGTCGCCAGGTCTTCGAGCAGGCCGAGAATCTTCTTCGTGCAGCCGGCGCGAATGGTGTCGATGTCTTTGGACTCCTGCAGGATCTCGCGCGAGACATTGAGCGGCAGGTCGGCGGAATCCACCACGCCACGCACGAAGCGCAAATAGGCCGGCAGCAGCTTTTCGGCGTCGTCCATGATGAAGACGCGCTTCACATAGAGCTTCACGCCATGCTTGGCATTGCGGTCCCACATGTCGAAGGGCGCGTGGGCCGGTACGTAGAGCAGCTGGGTGTATTCATGGCGGCCCTCGACGCGCGAGTGAGTCCAGGCCAGCGGCTCGTCGTAGTCATGGCCGACGTGCTTGTAGAAGGCCTTGTACTCATCGTCGCTGATGTCGTTCCTGGAGCGCGTCCACAGCGCGTTGGCCTGGTTGATGGTCTCGTACTCGTCGCGCAGTACCTGTTCCTTCTTTTCCTCGTCCCACTCTTCCTTGCGCATCACGATGGGCTGGACGATGTGGTCGGAGTACTTGCGGATCAGGCTCTTCAGTTTCCAGCCGGAGAGCAGGTCCTCCTGGCCTTCGCGCAGATGCAGGGTGATTTCGGTGCCACGGGAGGTCTTCTCCACCGCTTCGATGGTGTACTCGCCGGCGCTTTCGCCGGTCATCGCGCACTCCCACTTCACCCCTTCGGAAGCATCCAGGCCAGCGCGGCGGCTGAGCACGGTGACCTTGTCGGCGACGATGAAGGCGGAATAGAAGCCGACGCCGAACTGGCCGATCAGGTGGGCGTCCTTCTTCTGGTCGCCGGTGAGCTTGCCGAAGAACTCCTTGGTGCCCGACTTCGCGATGGTGCCCAGGTGGGCAACCGCTTCATCCCAGCTCATGCCGATGCCGTTATCGGCGATGGTGATGGTACGGGCGGCGCTGTCGAAGTCGATGCGGATCTTCAGCTCGGAATCCGCTTCATACAACGCCGGCACGTCCAGCGCCTCGAAGCGCAGCTTGTCGCAGGCATCGGAGGCGTTCGAGACGAGTTCGCGCAGGAAGATCTCGCGGTTCGAATACAGGGAGTGGATCATCAGGTGAAGCAGTTGCTTCACTTCGGCCTGGAAGTTGAGGGTCTGGGCAGACGCCGCTTTGGCTTCGGACATGGAACAACTCCGTACAGGTTTCCCGGGGCCGGCGGGCCCCGCGTGTCATTTGGATAAAGGGAAACGGTAAATCGCGCCCGCAGAGATGGGGCCACCGGAGCGCATTTCAAGCCTCCGGAAGCAAATGCGGGCCGAAATCACTCGTACTGGATGGCGGCGACTTCCAGCTCCCGCATGCCAGCGGGGCTCATGAAGCGGACGACGTCGCCCTCGCGGGCCTTGAGCAGCGCCCGCGCCAGCGGCGAGATCCAGCTGATGCGACCGGCGGAGGCATCCGCCTCGTCCACGCCGACGATCTGCCAGCGCTGCTCGTTGCCGCCGTCCAGGTCGGTGATGGTCACCGTCGCGCCGAAGAACACCTGGTCTATGCCCTGCTGCCGCTCGGGGTCTACCACATCGGCGCTCTCGATGCGCTTGATGAGGAAGCGGATGCGGCGGTCGATCTCGCGCAGCCGCTTCTTGCCATAGATGTAGTCGCCATTCTCAGAGCGGTCGCCGTTCGAGGCCGCCCAGGCCACCGTCTCGACCATCTTGGGGCGCTCCACCCGCACCAGGTGGTCGAGTTCTTCGCGCAGCACGTTGTAGCCACGCCGAGTCATGTAGTTCTTGCTACCGGGCGGCAGCCGCAGGGTGGGGGACAGTTCTTCGTCATCGTCCCCACCCTCGTTTTCCTTGACGAATGCCTTGTTCACGATGGGTGTTCCGCTTGCAGGTGAATCCCGCCGATGGTACGGCAAGCGCCACCGGCGGGCCAAGCCGCGGCGGAGCGCGGCCTCAGTGATAGATCGCGGGCTGGGTCAGCAACGCATCGTAGTGATCGATGAACTCGCCGAAGTCGTCCGCCTCCTCCGAGTTGGCCAACAGGCTCAGTTCCTCGCGGAAACGGTGCGCCGCCTCGGCCCGGATGAGGGTGCCACGGCCGCTGCGCTTGTCTATGACCTCGACCGCATCCTGCGCAGGGTAATCCACCACATACAGCACGGGGTTGTTGCAGACGACGTTCATGGTTTTCGCTCCCGTCACGACAGTCCCGGTCAAAGCGCCGGGAAAACTGCGTCGACGCCTCCCACATGGGCGCACCGACACCGCCTTTCAAGCCCCCGCGCCAAAGTTGTCATTCCGCGGGGCCCCGCATACCATTCGCCAAAGACCCTTCCACCATAGGCGCTATCCTCCCGGGGTACGCTATATCCAGGCCTTCTTCCATGACCGATGACGCGTTCGACGAGGTGACCAGCCTGCAGGCCCGTCTCGAAGCCCTGCGCGGCGAACACCGCGATCTCGATGAAGCCATCGCCCGGCTGGCCGACTCACCCTCCGACGACGAACTGCTGTTGCGCCGGCTCAAGAAACGCAAGCTCGCGATCAAGGACCGCATCACCGTCGTCGAACGCATGCTGCAACCGGACGATCTCGCCTGAGCAATCGCCGGTCCTGCCGCCAGAGGCGCCACGCCGGCTATCCTTCTCCCTTTGGCCGCCGACCCCAGGCGCCGCCCCGGAGTTCCCGATGACCCAACCCGGCAGTTTCGGCCGGGAGACGCTGGCCCTGCACGCAGGCCAGTCTCCCGACCCTGCGCACGGCTCGCGCGCAACGCCCATCCACTTCACCACCAGCTACGTTTTTCCGGACGCGGAGCACGCCGCCGCCCTGTTCAACCAGGAGCGCCCCGGCCATGTCTACTCGCGCATTTCCAACCCCACCACCGCGGTGCTGGAAGAACGGGTGGCGGCGCTGGAGGGCGGCGTCGGCGGCCTGGCCACCGCCAGCGGACAGGCCGCGCTGCACCTCGCGATCGCCACGCTGACCGGTGCCGGTGGCCATGTCGTGGCCTCCCGCGCCCTCTACGGCGGCTCCCACAACCTGCTGGGCTACACCCTGCCCCGCTTCGGCATCCAGACGACCTTCGTCGATACCGCCGACATCGATGCCTGGCGTGCGGCCATACGTCCGGAAACTGCGCTGCTGTTCGGCGAATCGGTGGGTAATCCCGGCCTGGATGTACTCGACATCCCGGCCGTCGCAGCCCTCGCTCACGAGAACAAGCTGCCGCTGCTGGTCGACGCGACGCTGGTCAGCCCGGCATTGCAGCAGCCGCTGGCGCTGGGGGCCGATCTGGTCATGCATTCGGCCACCAAGTACCTCGGCGGCCATGGCGTCGCCGTCGGCGGCGTGCTGGTGGATGGCGGCCGCTTCGACTGGGAGGCCTCAGGGCGCTTTCCCACCCTCACCGAACCCTACGACGGCTTCCACGGCATGGACTTCGCCGAGGAATCGCCGGTGGCAGCCTTCCTGCTGCGCGCCCGGCGCGAAGGCCTGCGTGACTTCGGCGCCTGCCTGTCGCCGATGAACGCCTTCCAGATCCTGCAGGGCCTGGAGACGCTGCCGCTGCGCATGCGCGCCCATGTCGCCAACACCAGGGCCGTTGCCACTCACTTGGCCGCGCATCCGCTGGTGGAACGCGTCGCCTATCCGGAGCTGGAGAGCCACCGCGACCACGCCCTTGCCGCCCGGCTACTGCCGGATGGCTGCGGCGGCGTTCTCTCCTTCGAGCTGCGCGGGGGCCGCGAGGCAGGCAGGGTTTTCATCGGCGCGCTGCGGCTGTTCTCCCACCTGGCGAACGTGGGCGACGCAAAGTCGCTTGTCATCCATCCTGCCAGCACCACGCATTTCCGCATGTCCGCGGCCGACCTCGCCGCCGCCGGCATCGGCGAAGGCACCATCCGGTTGTCGGTGGGGCTGGAGTCGGCGGGCGACCTGCTCGCCGATCTGGAACGTGGCCTGTACGCCGTCGGCAAGCTTCTGAAGGGCTGAGGCCATGGACATCCAGCTGCAAGGAGACACCGTCCGCCTCTACCACGGCGGCCGTCCCTTCAATAAAGACTTGCCCGCAATCCTGCTGCTGCACGGTGCCGGCCATGATCACAGCGTCTGGACCTTCCAGGCCCGCCATCTCGCCCAACGCGGCTTCACCGTCATCGCCCCCGACCTCCCCGCCCACGGGCGCTCCGGTGGCGCGCAACTGGCTTCGATAGAGGCCCTGGCCAACTGGACATTGGCGCTGGCGGACGCACTGGGACTAGCGCGCATCCGCCTCGCCGGCCACAGCATGGGCTCCCTGATCGCGCTGGCCGCCGCCGCAGCGGCGCCACGGCGCATCGCCGCCCTCGCCTTGCTCGGCAGCGTCGCCCCCATGCCGGTCGCGCCTGCACTGCTAGAGGCCGCAAAGGAAGACCGAGCTCGCGCCCACGACATGATCAACCAGTGGTCCTATACCCCCCGCGGTCAGTTGGGCGCCTCACCGACACCCGGCAGCTGGCTGACCGGCGCCAACCGCAGCCTGATGGAACGCCAGGCGCCAGGGGTACTGGCCACCGACCTGGCCGCCTGCAACGCCTGGCAAGACGGCCTGGCCACTGCCGGCGGGGTCGTCTGCCCCACCCTGCTAATCTGCGGCGAACGCGACCAGATGACCCCGCCGCGTGCGGTAAAACCCTTACGCGATGCGCTGGTCAACGCCCAAGGTGGTGCGCGTATGATGGAGATTCCGGGAGCCGGCCATGCACTGATGGCGGAGACCCCGGATGCGATAAGCGATGCGCTGCGGGGGTTCTTCACCGACACCTAGAACAAGATCACCGACCAGGCTTTCCGGCGCGCCTTCTCGCGCCGAGCTGCGCTTGCATTCCCCTGGTCCGCCCCCGTTCTGCTGCCTGACGACAACCCTGACAGGAGAGAGACATGTCGCAGCCGAACGATAGCCAGCTCCAACCCCAGGCCGAGGGCCTGCCCTTCCCGACCATCTGCGACGTTCCCGCCACGTCTCCGCTGCGCTGGCTGGCACGCGGTTTCGCCGACTTGCGGGCCTGCCCCATCCCCAGCCTGTTCTATGGCTTCTGTTTCGCCGGCATGGGGCTGCTGATCACCATGGTGTTCGAGCACGCCTATGAGTACACCTCGGCGCTGACGTCCGGCTTTCTGCTGCTCGGTCCCTTCCTGGCGATGGGGCTTTACGAACTCAGCCGCCGCCGCGGGCTGGGCGAGCCTTGCGCCCTGCTGCCGACATTGACGGTATGGAAGCGCAATGCCGGCAACCTCGGCATCTTCGCTGTCGTGCTGGGCGTGATCTTCCTCGTCTGGGCGCGTGCTTCGCTGATCGTGTTCGCGCTCTTCTATACCAGCGAGCTGCCTAACCTGACCGGTTTCCTGGAGCAGATACTGGCGATGGAGAACCTGGAGTTCCTGCTGGTGTATTTCGGCGTAGGCCTGCTGTTCGCCACCATCGTGTTCGCCGTCAGCGTGGTCTCCATTCCGCTGATGCTGGACCGCAACCAGGACGCCATCACCGCCATGCTCGCCAGCATCGGCGCACTTGCCCGCAATCCTGGCGCAATGCTGGTGTGGGCGGCCTTCATCGTCGGCCTGACGGTGCTCGGCTTCCTCACCTTCCACCTCGGCCTAGTGGTGCTGATGCCCTGGATCGGCCATGCGACCTGGCATGCCTACCGCGACATCGTGGAGCCGGAGGCGGCTGCCCACTGAGCGGCCACCGGAGCAGATCAATCATCCAGGGTCAGCAGCAGGGGCTGGTGATCCGATGCCGCCGTCGCCTCGACGATTTCCACTCCGCTCAGGCGGCTCGCCATGTCGACGGTGAGGAAGGCGAAATCGCAGCAGTAGGCCCGCTTGGGCCACTCCGCACCATGCAGGCCGACGCTGGGCGCGTGCGGGCGGCTGCCGTGAAAAACGGACCAGGCGTCCTGCCACAGCCTTGCGCCCGTTTCGTCCGGCGCCACCATGGCGGCGTGGTCATCCGACCCCGGCTCGCAATTGAAATCGCCGCATACCAAAGCGGACGCCGGCCGCGGACGGGCTGCAAATGCCGGGTTGCCCTCCTTCGTCGGCGCCGGATTGCGGGCAATCTCACATGCTTCGGCCTGCACTCCCCGTAGCGCAGCCACCTGCGCGCTGCGCTGGCGGGCGGAGTAGTACTCCAGGTGCGTCGTCATGATCCGGACGGCACCCCATGGCAGCGTCACCACCGCCTCGATGCATGCCCGCTGCATGCTGGGCAAGGCGATCTCGGCTGGCGCCGGCAGCAGCCGATGGAAGACCTGGCCCACCGGCAGCCGCGACAGCAGCAGGTTGCCGAAGCGTGCTCGGCCACCGTCCTCGCCGGGCACATCCACCGCTGGCCCCCAGATCGCCAGGTGATCGGGAAAAGCCTCGCACAACAACGCCACCTCGTCCTCGGCAGCACCGCCTGGCAGCCCCGGAAAACACTGGGCGACCTCCTGCAGGCAGATTAGCTCCGGCGTACCCATCTCACGCAGCGCATCGATGGTGCGCGCCGGCCGCACTTCGCCGTCCGCGCCACGACACCACTGGATGTTCCAGCTTACGATTCTCGTCATCTTCCTTGCCTGGTTGCCAACCCCGCCTGCATGCATACCTCCGCGTCCGCGGGAGGCCTCATAATCGGCCAACGTCACGCTACCTCTTCCATCATGAAGCATAGTCATCATCACGCCGGCCACGGCGAACATCGCGGGCACCAGCATGCGCACGATCACCAGGCCCATGCAGGTCATGCCCATCATCACCATGACCACGCCGCCAGCCGCTGGCTGCCCCTGGCCCTCACGCTCACCCTGAGCTTCGCGGTGGTGGAAGCGGTCGCCGGCTGGTGGTCCGGCTCGCTCGCGCTGCTGGGGGACGCCGGCCACATGGTGACGGATTCGATGGCGCTCGGCCTCGCCGCCATCGCCGCACGCCTGGCGACGCGCCCGGCCAGCGCACAGCATTCCTTCGGCCTGCAGCGGGTGGAAAGCCTGGCCGCCCTGGCCAACAGCGTGTTCATGCTGCTGCTCGTCGCAGCGCTGGCGTGGCAGGCGGTGCTGCGCCTGCTCACCCCGCGCGAAATCGCCGGCGAGGCGGTCACCTTGGTAGCCCTGGCGGGACTGGGCATCAATCTGCTGGTGGCCTGGCTGCTCACCCGCGGCGAGGGCGACCTCAACACCCGTGGCGCGTTGATCCACGTGATGGGCGACCTCCTCGGGTCAGTGGCCGCCCTCGGTTCCGGGCTAGTGATCCAGCTCACCGGCTGGACGCCTATCGACCCGCTGCTGACCATGCTGATCAGCGGCCTCATCCTCGCTTCCACCATCAACCTGATGCGGCGCGCGGTACATACCCTGCTGGAGGGCGTACCGGAGGGCATCTCGCTGCAGGAAGTTGGCACCGCCATGGCAGGCGTCAAAGGCGTGGCCTCGGTGCACGACCTCCATATCTGGAGCCTGGACTCCAGGCGCTCGGCGCTATCGGCGCATGTCGTCGTGGCCGACTGGCAGCGCTGGCTGCAGATCCTGCCGGCGATGCAGCAATTGCTGGCTAGGCGCTTCGGCATCGAACACGTCACCTTGCAACCTGAACTCCCGCCCGCAGAGCCGCTGATCTTCACGCCGCTCGGTTCACGGCAGGATGGCGATCACGGATAATCCGGGGCGCTCCCCTAAGGACCGCAACCATGCACTCGGCTCAGGAACTGGTCAGCCACGTAGAAGCACTGGCATCGCTGCCCACGGTTTATCAACGCATCCGCGAGCAGTTGGACTCCCCCGATGGCTCGGTCATCGAAGTCGCCCGCCTGGTCAGTGCCGACCCGGCGTTGACGGTACGTCTGCTCCGGCTGGTAAACAGCGCACTCTACGGCTACGGCGGCCAGGTGGATACCGTCAACCGTGCGGTTCAGATCCTGGGCCTGCAACAAGTCCATGACCTCGTCCTCGCCATGTCGGTGAGCGCGGTTTTTTCCGGCATCCAGCCGGAACGCATGGAAATGGGGCGCTTCTGGCGCGGCAGCGTGATGTGCGCCCTGGCCGCCCGTACCATCGCCCAGGGCTGCGGCCTGCCATCGGCAGAGCGCCTCTTCGTCATCGGCCTGCTGGCCGACCTCGGCCATCTGGTGATGTACCAGACGGTTCCAGCCCTGGCCGCCGAGGCGCAGAACAGTGCCGACCGCGGCGAAGAAGCGCTGCACATGGCTGAGCAACGCATCGTTGGCTGCGATTACGCCGAAGTGGGCGCCACCCTGATGGACCACTGGCGCCTGCCGCCCCTCTTCGCCGAAGTGGTCGGGGCGCAGATCGTGCCCCGACTGGGCGGCGACCACTCCTTCGATGCCGCCATCCTTCATGTCGCCAGCGCCCTGGTGCAGGCCGACCGCCGGGGCGAGGCCAGCAGCGCAGCCGCAGAACGCATCGCGCCCTCGGTCTGGTCTCAACTCAATATGTCCCCCGAAAGCCTCAGCCGCATTCGCGAGGAAGCGGAACTCAACCTCGCCGCCTACGTCTCCCTCTTCTTCCCCAGCCTGAAGATACGTTGAGCACCTGGACCGGGTTTCCACCGGCCCTCTTGGTGCCGGGCATCCCTGCGTCCTTGGCTTCGGCCAGGACACACCAAAAACCATACTAGATGTAGTACTTAACAAATAATTGAAATACAAGAATAATTTATAATTCTTTGATTTTAATTAACTTTTTATCTTTGCACGTTTTGCCTGTGCGCGCTATCCTTCAAAGGATCATTCCCACCAAGAGGCCGCACTAAACATGAGCAAGACAGCCGCTGGCCAGACCCTTCGCGACGCCACCACCCTGGTAGCACAAGAGATTTCCGGCGAAGTCCTGGTCGAGAAGTACGCCAAGGGCGAAGAACGCAGCATCCTTGAAGTTCGTCAGCGGGTTGCACGTGCCCTGGCCGCCATCGAACCAGAAGACAAGCGCGCACACTGGGAAGCCAAGTTCCTCGAAGCCCAGGAGAAGGGTTTCGTGCCTGCCGGGCGCATCAACAGCGCCGCTGGCACTACGCTGGCCGCCACGCTCATCAATTGCTTCGTGCAACCGGTGGGCGATTCGGTGACCGAGGCGGTGGATGGCCGCCCAGGCATCTACACCGCCCTCGCCCAGGCCGCCGAAACCATGCGGCGTGGCGGCGGCGTCGGCTACGACTTCTCCTCCATCCGCCCCAAGGGTGCGCTGGTGCGCGGCACACTGTCGAATGCCTCCGGCCCGGTTTCCTACATGCGTGTCTTCGACCGCTCCTGCGAAACGGTGGAGTCCGCCGGCGCCCGTCGTGGCGCACAGATGGGCGTCCTGCGCTGCGATCACCCGGACATCGAAGAATTCATCCACGCCAAGGACCAGGGCGATCTCAGCAACTTCAACATTTCGGTGGGCGTCACCGATCCCTTCATGCGGGCGGTGGAGAGCGACGCTGAGGTCGAGCTCGCCCATCGCGCAGAACCCACCGAGGAACTCAAGGCCGCAGGCGCGTACCAGCGCGAAGACGGCCTGTGGGTCTATCGCAAGGTCAAGGCGCGGGCGCTGTGGGACCAAGTCATGCGCTCCACCTACGACCATGCGGAGCCCGGCATCCTCTTCCTGGACCGCATGAACCAGGACAACAACCTCTACTACTGCGAAACCATAGAGGCCACCAACCCCTGCGCCGAACAGCCGCTTCCGCCCTATGGCTGCTGCTGCCTGGGGTCGATCAATCTCACCTTGTTCATCAAGCAGCCTTTCAGCGAGCAGGCGGAGTTCGATTACGCCGCCTTCGGCAAGGTTGTCGACGTATCCATCCGCATGCTGGACAACGTGCTCGAAGCCACCCACTGGCCGCTGGAACAGCAGCACCAGGAAGCCAACTCCAAGCGCCGCGTCGGTCTGGGCTTCACCGGCCTGGGCGATGCACTGATCATGCTGCAGAAGCGCTACGACACGCCTGCGGCCCAGGAGGAAGCGCGCAAGATCGCCGAGTACATGCGCAACCGGGCCTACCTGGCCTCGGTTGAGCTCGCCCGGGAGCGCGGCGCCTTCCCCCTGTTCAACGCCGATCTCTACCTCTCCGGGGGCAACTTTGCCTCCCGCCTGCCTGCGGACGTGAAGGAGAAGATCCGCAAGCACGGCATCCGCAATTCGCACCTGCTTTCCATCGCCCCTACCGGCACCATTTCCCTCGCCTTCGCGGACAACGCGTCGAACGGTATCGAGCCGCCCTTCTCCTATACCTACACCCGGCGCAAGCGGATGGCGGACGGCACTTTCAAGGAATATGCGGTCGAGGACTACGCCTGGCGGCTGTACAAGCATGCTGGTGGAGACGTGAATGCACTGCCGCCGTACTTCGTGACCGCGCTGGAGATCTCCGCCCAGGCGCACAAGGACATGGTCGCCGCCGTGGCCCCCTATGTGGACACTTCCATCTCCAAGACGGTGAATGTCCCCGAGGACTATCCCTACGCCGACTTCGAGGATCTCTACCTCACCGCCTGGAAGGCCGGCCTGAAGGGGTTGGCTACCTATAGGCCCAACTCGGTACTCGGCTCGGTGCTGTCGGTCTCGCCCAGCGCCGAACAGAAGCAGCCGCACGACGTCGAGTTGTCCGACGCCAACAAGCGCCTCTCCATCAAGAGCCTGCCAGCGCCCGTCCTCGCCTCGCTGCGCTGGCCTGGCCGGCCAGAACTGCCGGACGGCAACCTGGCCTGGACCTACATGCTGGGCACGCCTTCGGGCAACTTCGCCCTCTTCGTCGGCCAGTTCGGCGCCAACGGCGGCACCTTCCCGTTCGAAGTCTGGGTCAACGGCGCCGACCAGCCGCGCGGCCTGGGCGCGGTGGCCAAGACCCTGTCCATGGACATGCGCGCCAACGACAGGGGCTGGCTCAAGCTCAAGCTGGATACCCTGGCCCGCACCGTCGGCGAAAAATCCTTCGAGATGCCCTTCCCTCCCCATGGCGAGAAGAAGCTCTTCCCGGGTGTTGTCTCCGCCTTCGCCCAAGTGGTCAACTACCGCTGCGAGAGACTCGGCGCCTTCGACAAAGAAGGCAACAGCCCTGTGCTCGATACCCTCTTCAGCCAGGAAGAACCCAAGACCGGCACCGATGGCACCCTGTCGTGGACGGTGGACATCTACAACCCGGCCACCGGCGAGGATTTCGTCCTGGGTCTGAAGGAGATCACGCTGCCAGACGGTGTCACCCGGCCTTACTCGGTGTGGCTCTCCGGCAATTATCCCCGCGCCCTGGACGGTCTCACCCGTATCCTGTCGCTGGACATGCGGGTCATGGATCCGGCCTGGATAGGCATGAAGTTGCGCAAGCTGCTCAATTATCCGGAGCCCCTCGGCGATTTCATGGCCTTCGTCCCGGGCACCCGACGCCAGCAAAACTATCCCAGCACGGTGGCCTACATCGCCCAACTGATGATCCACCGCTATGCAATGCTGGGCGTACTGGACGAGAAGGGCTACCCGAGGCGCGAAATGGGCATCCTGGAGACGCCCCGTGACGAAAGCGAGCCCAAGCTGATGCAAGGAGCCCTATGCAATGAGTGCGGCAACCACACCGTGATCCGCAAGGACGGCTGCGATTTCTGCACCGCCTGCGGCGCTGTTGGAACCTGCGGGTAAAACCAAGCGCATCCTGAAACGAAAGAGCCCGCAGTTGCGGGCTCTTTCATGTTGTCACGGCAGGGGAAAAACAAGGGCGCCAAGGCGTTCACGCGAATGCCGGCTCGTCTCCATCGTTTCTCCGCCGCAGCAAGGGCAAGGCACGAAACAAGGCGGCAATGGTCTTGCCATCGGTGATCGTACCCTGATGAACGGCGGCCTCAGCTTCATCAGCAGAGAGCGACAGGATCTCCAGGAATTCCCCTTCATCCAGTTCATGCCCCACCTGAATGAGGCTCTGGGCAAAGAAGATCTCGATGCGTTCGTCCGAATAGCCGATGCAGGGATGCATCACGCCAAGGTACTGCCACTTCTCAGCCTCGTAACCCGTTTCCTCGCGCAACTCCCTGCGCGCGCAATCAAAGATATCTTCGCCGGGATCGATCTTGCCGGCAGGCAGTTCGAGGAAAGCCCTGCGCAGCGGATAGCGGAACTGGCGCTCGAACACGAGGCGGCCATCCGGTAATACAGCCACGATCACCACCGCCCCCGGGTGGCGAACATATTCGCGATAACTCTCGCTGCCGTCCGGAAGGCGGACCCGATCCCGCCAGACCTTGAGCAGACCGCCCTGAAAAACAGACTCGCTATCGAGCTGAATTTCCTCAAGCGGGTCTTGCGCCGATGCGGTCTCGCTCATCTTCCGCCCCTTTCCCCGCTATGTTCAGAGCGAGGCAAGCAGCGCGTAGGCACACACCGACATGAGCGCTTGCGGCGCCAAGCCCAGGGCGGCGATCGCCAGGCCGTTTGCCGACAACAGCACGCGTAATTCGGCGGGCGCATGAATCGGTGCGGTATCCACCGGGGGATCGAAATACATGACCTTGACCACGCGGAGGTAGTAGAACGCGCCGATCACCGACATGACGACGGCAATGATCGCAATCCACAGATAACCCGCGGCAACCACAGCCTGAAGCACCGACAGCTTGGCAAAGAAGCCGATGAAGAAAGGAATGCCCGCCATCGAGAACATCACGAACATCATCATCGCGGCGAACCAGGGGCTGCGCTTGTTCAGCCCCTTGAAGTCGTCAATGGAGTCGGCCTCGAAACCTGCCCTGGAGAGCAGGATGATCATGCCGAAGGACGCCAGGCTCATGATCACGTAGGACACAGCGTAGAACATCGCCGAGCTGTAAGCGTTCAGCGCGTAGTGCCGATCGCCATCCACCACGCCGGAGAGCAAGCCGAGCAGCATGAAGCCCATATGAGAGATGCCCGAGTAGGCCAGCATGCGCTTGAGGTTGGTCTGGGCGATTGCCGCGAGGTTGCCGAGGATGATGGAGAGCACAGCCACAAACATCAGCATGCTCTGCCACTGCTCTGCGACATCGAACAGGCCCCAGATGAGCAACCGCACCGCCATCGCGAACGCCGCCAGCTTCGGCGCAGTAGCGATGATCAAGGTCACCGCCGACGGCGCTCCCTGGTAGACGTCCGGTACCCACATATGGAAAGGCACCACGCCCAGCTTGAAGGAGATACCTGCCATCAGGAACACGATGCCGAACAGCAGCACCGTCTTGTTCGCAGCCTGATGATAGACCGCGTTAGCGATGCCTGAGAACTCGAGCGAGCCGGTGGCACCGTAAATCATGGACATCCCGTACAGCAGCAGACCGGAAGCGAGCGCCCCCAGAACGAAGTACTTCATGCCCGCCTCGGTGGAGCGAGCGGAATCCCGATCGAAAGCCACCATGGCATACAGACCGAGGGACATCATCTCCAGGCCGATGTACAGCGGCAGCATGTGGTTGGCCGTAACCATCACCATCATGCCCAACGTCATCAACAGGGCCAGCACGTAATACTCCGGCTTGTCGATGTTGCGGTCTGCAAGGTAGCCGCGACCATATAGCAAGGCGATGGCCATGGAGAAGTAGATCAGCAACTTCAGCAAATCCCCCAGCAGATCGCCGATGAAGAGATTGCTGAAGGTGTAGCTCACGTCGCCCTTGAGGGTGTAGATGGTGACGAAAGCGGCTGCGATCAGCGTGAATTGGGTCAGCGCGTAAGCCAGCCAGCGAACGCCGCGGGCAAAGGTGCTGGCGAGCATGACAACCAACGCCATGATCGCGACGAAGATCTCCGCTGCCGCGGGGTAGAAGTCGGGGACGACAAAGTTCATCTTCTGAGCGGTCCGGTAAAGTGTCTCGCCTACGCTTACAGCTTGCTCACGGCAACGTGACGTAGAAGTTCATCGACGGAAGCGTGCATCACTTCGGTGAAGGGGAAGGGATACAGGCCCATGGCCAGCACGCAGACCGCGAGAATCGCCAGAAAGGCAAATTCGCGCGCGCTGAGGTCCTCCAACTCGGCCACATGAGAGTTGGCAACCGGGCCGAACACCACGCGCTTGTACATCCAAAGGGTGTAGGCCGCGCCCAGGATCAGCGTGATCGCCGCACCAAAACCGATCCAGAAATTGAACTGGACTGCGCCGAGAATCACCATGAACTCGCCGACGAAGCCACTGGTGGCCGGCAGGCCTGCGTTCGCCATCGAGAACAGCATGAAGAAGGCAGCGAACTTGGGCATGGTGTGCACCACGCCACCGTAGTCGGCGATCTGGCGCGAGTGCATGCGGTCATACAGCACGCCGATGCAAAGGAACATCGCGCCGGAGACGAAGCCGTGGGAGATCATCTGCACCAGCGCGCCTTCGATTGCCAGCGGATTGAACATGAAAAAACCCAGCGTCACGAAACCCATGTGGGAAATGGAGGAATAGGCCACCAGTTTCTTCATGTCCGTCTGCACCAAGGCGACGAAGCCGATGTAGATCACCGCGATAAGAGACAGCGCGATGATCAGGCCTGAATACTCTTGCGCTGCATCCGGCACGATGGGCAGCGAGAAGCGCAGGAAACCGTAGGCACCCAGCTTCAGTGCGATAGCGGCCAGCACCACGGACCCGCCGGTAGGCGCTTCGACGTGGGCATCCGGCAACCAGGTATGCACCGGCCACATCGGCACCTTCACCCCGAAGGCCACCAGGAAGGCAAAGAAGATCAGCGTCTGTTCGGTGATGTTAAGTGGCAGCTGGTGCCAATCTAGGATGCTGAAGCTGCCATCCGCCTGCATGAACAGGTAGAGCAGGGCGAGGAGCATCAGCAGAGAGCCGAACAGGGTGTAAAGGAAGAACTTGATCGCCGCGTAGACGCGATTCGGGCCGCCCCAGATACCAATGACGAGATAGAGCGGGATCAGCGAGGCTTCGAAGAAGACGTAGAAAAGGATTCCGTCCAGAGAGGAGAAGATACCGTTCATCAGGCCGGACATCACCAGGAAGCAGGCCATGTATTGGGCCACCTTCTCCTCGATCACTTTCCAGCCGCCCAGCACCACCATGATGGTGATGAAGGCGTTCAGCAGGACAAACAGCACCGAAATGCCATCCACGCCGAGGTGGTAGTTGATGTTGAAGCGCGGAATCCAGGCCTGCAGTTCGACGAACTGCATCGCGCTGGTAGAAGCATCGAAACCCAGGTAGAGCGGAATCGTGACGATGAAGCCTGCGCTCGCAACCAGCAGCGCCAGGCCGCGCGCCAAAGGAGCATTGCGGTCGGAGCCGGTAGCGAGCACAAGCAGCCCGCCCAGAATCGGCACCCAGATCGCGAGACTGAGGAAGGGAATGTCCGTCATCGTTGCTTTCCGTTCTATACGTCGCTGGCGACGCGTTTAGTCTTGTTATGCATCCGTCCCCGGCATGCTCATCCGCGGTTGAACCAGAAAGTGAGCAGGATGAACACGCCGATGATCATGGTGAACGCGTACTGATAGATGTGGCCGGTCTGGAACAGACGCGACATCTGGGCAATCCATCCCACCAACTTGGCGGTGCCGTTGATGGCGACACCGTCGATTACGCCCTGGTCACCCGCCTTCCAGAGTCCCTTGCCGAGCAGGCGGGCACCGCCAGCAAAGAAGATCTCGTTGAAGCGGTCAAAGTAATACTTGTTCTCAAGCAAGGTATGAATCGGCTTGAAGGTGCGCTGGATGGCAGCCGGGATACCCGGCTTGATCATGTAGAAGAACCAAGCCACCGCCACGCCCCCCATCGCCAGCCAGAACGGCGCGGTCTGCAAACCATGTAGCGCCATGGCTACAGGACCGTGGAAATGCTCGGCCAGCTCGTCAAGTCCGACGTGGTTATCACCCACATAGATCACGCCGTCGAACCAAGAGCCGAACAGCATCGGTTCTATAGTGAAGAAACCGATCAACACCGAGGGAATGGCCAGCAACAGCAGCGGCAGGGTGACAACCCAGGGCGACTCATGTGGCTTCTGCCCCGGTGCCAGCCCGTGGTGATGATCGCCAGCGTGCGCATCTTCCTCGTGTTCATGATGATGAGCCTGGCCGAAACGCTCCTTGCCGTGGAACACCAGAAAGTACATGCGGAAGGAGTAGAACGCCGTCACGAACACCCCCAGCATCACGCAGAACAAGGCGTAACCGGCCCCCGGGATGTGCGAGGCATGGACAGCCTCGATGATGGAGTCCTTGGAATAAAAGCCTGCGAAGAACGGGAAACCGATCAGCGCCAGCGAACCAAGCAGCGAGGTGATCCAGGTGACCGGCATGTACTTCCAGAGGCCACCCATGTTGCGCATGTCCTGATCGTGATGCATGCCCATGATCACCGAGCCGGCACCAAGGAACAGCAGCGCCTTAAAGAAAGCGTGGGTCATCAGATGGAACACCGCAGCGGAATAGGCAGAAACGCCTAGAGCGACGGTCATGTATCCCAGCTGGGACAGCGTGGAATAAGCCACCACGCGCTTGATGTCGTTCTGCACGATGCCCAAGAAGCCCATGAACAACGCAGTCGTGGCGCCGATCACCAGCACGAAGGAGAGCGCGACATCCGAGAGCTCGAACAGCGGTGACATGCGCGCCACCATGAAAATACCTGCCGTGACCATGGTCGCCGCATGAATCAGCGCAGAGATCGGCGTCGGGCCTTCCATGGAGTCGGGCAGCCAGACGTGGAGCGGAACCTGGGCCGACTTGCCCATCGCGCCGATGAACAGGCAGATACAGATGGCGGTGATCAGCGGCCAGCCGGTAAAGGCCATCTCTTGCGTAGCCAGATCACCCGCCTGCGCGAAGACCTCTACATAATTCAGCGAGCCCGCATAAGCAGCAACCAGACCGATACCCAGCAGGAAACCGAAGTCGCCGACGCGGTTGACCAGGAATGCCTTGAGGTTGGCATAGATCGCAGTCGGACGCTCGTACCAAAAACCAATAAGCAGGTAGGAAACCAGGCCGACCGCCTCCCAACCAAAAAACAGCTGCAGGAAGTTGTTCGACATCACCAGCATCAGCATGGAGAAGGTGAACAGCGAGATGTAGCTGAAGAAGCGCTGGTAACCCGGGTCGTCGTGCATGTAGCCGATGGTGTAGATATGGACCATCAGCGACACGAAGGTCACGACCAGCATCATCATGACCGTGAGCTGGTCGATCATGAAGCCGACCTCGAAAGTCAGCCCCCCCGCCTCCATCCAGGTATATACGGTGCCGTTGAAGGTATTGCCCGCCTGGACGTCGCGAAAAATGTAGATCGAGGCGACGAATGCCACCGCCACGCCGAGGATGGTCGCCACATGAGCGCCGGTACGGCCGATCAATTTGCCGAAGAGTCCTGCCAGGATGGCACCAGCGAGCGGCGCCAGCGGCACGAGTAGATAGAGCTTCTGCATGTCCGTCATCGCGTGCGTTCCTTTAACCCTTCAGGCTGTCCAGATCATCCACATGTATCGTCCGCAGGTTGCGGAACAACACCACCAGGATCGCCAAGCCGATCGCGGACTCGGCCGCAGCCACCGTCAGGATGAAGAAAACGAAGACCTGGCCCGCGATGTCTCCCAGGTAATGGGAAAAAGCGATGAAGTTGAGATTGACCGCAAGCAACATCAGCTCGATGGCCATCAACAGCACGATGAGGTTCTTCCTGTTCAGAAAGATCCCCACGACGCTGATCGCGAACAGGATCGCGCCCAGGATGAGGTAATGGGAAAGGGATAGCATCTTCAACTCCCTGATCGCTTCGGCCGCAGCCGCCGCGGTTCTTATTCGTGACTTGTATTAGTCCTTCTCGGCCGGCATCTTCACCAGCTCGATTCGGCCTTCCCGCTTGACTGCGACCTGTTCGGAAGGATCGACGTACTTCGTACCCTTGCGCTTGCGCAGGGTAAGCGCTACCGCGGCCACCATCGCGACCAGCAGCACCAGAGACGCCAGCTCAAAGGGATAAACGTAATCGGTATAGAGCACTCGCCCAAGCTCGCGGGTGTTGCTGTAGCCCGCTTGGGGAGCCGGCGGCGCCGGCATGGCGTCCAGCCCGAAGTAACGCCCCCCCAGCACCATCGCCATTTCAACCGCCATCAGCACGCCGATCAGAGCCCCCACCGGCAAATAGCTCCAGAAACCCTGGCGCAAGCGGTCGAGGTTGATGTCCAGCATCATCACGACGAACAGGAACAACACCATCACAGCGCCGACATAGACCATCACCAAGGTGATAGCCAGAAACTCAGCCTGCAGCAGCAACCAGATCCCGCTGGCGTTGAAGAAAGCCAGCACCAAATAGAGCGCGGCATGCACCGGATTACGTGCGGTGATGACTCGCAGCGCCGCGAACACAAGGATCACGGCGAGAAAGTAGAAGACGAAGGTCTTGAATTCCATTTTTTCCGTTCGCAGCGCAGACGCGCCCTCCTTAACGGTACTTTGCGTCCTGCTCGCGGTCTGCCGCGATCTGACCCTCGTAGCGATCGCCCACCGCCAGCAGCATCTGCTTGGTGTAGTACAGATCGCCGCGCTTCTCGCCGTGGTACTCGAACACCCGCGTCTCGACGATGGCATCAACCGGACAGGCCTCTTCGCAAAACCCGCAGAAGATGCACTTCGTCAGATCAATGTCATAGCGCGTTGTCCTGCGGGACCCATCGTCTCGCTGATCGGACTCGATAGTGATCGCCAGCGCCGGGCAAACCGCCTCGCAAAGCTTGCAGGCGATACAACGTTCCTCTCCGTTCGGATAGCGCCGCAACGCGTGCAGGCCGCGGAAACGCGGGCTCTGCGGCGTCTTCTCTTCCGGAAACTGGACGGTAATCTTGCGAGCGAAGAAATGCCGCCCGGTAAGGGCCATGCCCTTAAGCAGTTCTTTCAGGAAAAGACTGCCGATGTAATCCCTAGCACCCATCACCCTTACCTCAAGACCAGATCGAGAGCGGAGACATCATCCACACCGCGACAACGACCACCCACACCAGCGTGACCGGAATGAACACCTTCCAGCCCAACCGCATGATGTGGTCGTAGCGAAAGCGAGGGAACGTCGCACGTACCCACAGGAAGATGAAAAGGATGGCCGCGGTCTTCAACGCCAGCCAATGGAAACCATCCGGCAGGAAACCGAACGGCGACAGCCAGCCACCCAGGAACAGGACCGAGGTCAGGATGGAGACCAAGATCATGTTCGCGTATTCGGCGAGGAAGAATAGCGCGAACGTCATGCCAGAGTATTCGACCATATGCCCGGCCACGACTTCAGCCTCGCCTTCTACCACGTCGAAGGGCGCACGGTTGGTCTCCGCGATTCCCGAAATCAGATAGACGACGAACATCGGCAGCAGCGGCAGCCAGTTCCAGGACAGGAAACCCAGCCCCATGTTGGCAAAACGGCCGGTGCTCTGCGAAACCACGATATCCGACAGATTCAAGCTGGCCGAGATCAGCAGCACGCAGATCAGCGCAAACCCCATCGACACTTCGTAGGACACCATCTGGGCAGCAGCACGCATCGAGCCCAGGAAGGGGTATTTGGAGTTGGAAGCCCAGCCGGCGACAACCACCCCATAAACCTCCAGCGATGTCACCGCGAGCAGAAAAAGCAGGCCTGCATTGACGTCGGCGAGGACCAGACCATCATCGAAAGGGACTACCGCCCAAGCCACCAAGGAAGGAGCCAACGCAAGGATGGGGCCAACGATGAAAAGTCCCTTGCTCGCGCCCGAAGGAATCACGATCTCCTTCAGCAGGAGCTTCACGCCATCAGCAACGGGCTGCAGCAACCCCATCGGGCCAACCCGGTTGGGGCCGATGCGCACCTGCATGTAACCGATCACCTTGCGCTCGGCAAGCGTCAGATAAGCCACGCAAACCATCAGTGGAGCGATGATCGCGATGATCTTCACCAAGGTCCAAACCAGAGGCCATGCGGGCCCGAACAAATTTGCCACCGGTTGCAGCATCGCTTCCATCAAGCACGCTCCACGCTGAGTCGGCCGCCAAGCGCCCCGAGCGCAGCCGTAGTCCGATGCGCCGCCGCGATCCGTACGCAGCCGGCAGCCAGAGTCTCGTCCGCAGCTGCAAGCAGTTCTACAGCCTCACTCCCCTGCCCCACCCGCACTCGCTCGCCGGCAGAGACGCCCAACTGCGCAAGCGTGGCCGGACTCAGGCGAGCGACCGGAACTGCCGCATCCTTCGTTTTCTGAAGCGGAGCAGCCCGACGCACCACCGGATCAGCAAAATAGATCGGCACGTCAGCGACCCGCTCCAGCCCTGCTTCGTTACCAACCACAGCCGCCGCTGTTGCAACCTTAAATACTGCCCCGGTAGCCAGCTTGCGCGCATAGTCGCCCGCAAGCGCCGCCTTGCAGACCGTCTCGGAATCCTCATATGCAAAATCATCCAGGCCCAGCAAGGTGCCGAGAACACGCAGCACTTTCCAGCCCGGGCGGCACTCGCCCAAAGGTCTGGCAACGGCATTGAAACTCTGCGCGCGGCCCTCACAGTTCACGAAAGTGCCAGACGTTTCCGAAAACGGCGCGACCGGTAACAGTACATCGGCAAACTCGCGTAAGGCCGGACTATCGAATGCGGATAGGCTGACCACGAGCTCGGCAGATTGCAGAGCAGCCTGAGTACGGGGCGCATCAGCAAAATCAAGATCCGGCTCAGCTCCGAACAGCATATAACCCTTGCGCGGCGACTCAAGCATCGCCCTGGCATTCAACCCAGACCCGCTTGGTGTCGCGCCTGCAAGATAGCCACCAACGCTGTTGGCGGCCTCACCGATCACACCCACACAAGCACCAGACAAACGCCCAATCTCGCAAGCCAAGACTTCCAACTCCGCCGCTCGAGCATGCTGAACCGCCAGGTTCCCCAGCCAGAGCGCGGTTTTCTCGCCGCTGCCAATTAGTTTGGCCAGCGTTGCAGCCTCTTCCGAAACGGCAGCAGGCATGAAAGGCATGACGGCGTCCGAAACAGCCATGCCTTTCTGCTCGGCCAGCGCCCTTACGACTTCACCAAGGGCTGCAATCATGCCCGACGGAGCGACCAACATCCGGCTACGCACAGGCAGCAGCCATTCCTCCGCCGTCGGGCCGACCACGCCGACCTGAAGGCCGCGCTTCGCAGCCTGACGAACCCGCTGTGCGAGCAGTGGCGCGTCCTTGCGGAAAAAACTCCCAATGACCAGCAGCCGATCCAGTTCGCTGACCCCAGTGATAGGCATACCCAACCACGGGGCCCCGGACCGCACGCCGTCAGCACGGAAGTCCGCTTGCCGCAGACGAAAATCCACGTTGTCCGCTCCCAGGCCTCGCATCAACTTCTGGCCGAGATACAACTCTTCCACCGTCGAATGGGGAGACAGCAAAGCACCAAGCGCCTGACCGCCGTGCTGCTGCGCCAGCCCGCGAAGACCATTCGCAGCAAACTCGAGTGCTGTCTGCCAATCAACCTCGCGCCATTCCCCTGCCTGCTTGATCTGCGGCCGCAGCAGCCGCTCCGAACAATTGAGCGCCTCGTAGGAGAACCTGTCCTTGTCCGACAGCCAGCACTCGTTGATGGACTCGTTCTCGAGCGGCAGCACCCGCTTAACGACATCATGCTTGGTCTGAACAATCAGGTTCGCCCCCAGCGAGTCATGTGGGCTCACCGACTTGCGCCGCGAAAGCTCCCATGTACGGGCGGCAAAACGGAAAGGCTTGGAGGTCAAGGCGCCAACCGGGCACAGGTCGATAATGTTGCCCGACAGTTCGGAATCAACTGTCTTTTCGACGAAGGGCATGATCTCGGCATGCTCACCCCGGAATGCCTGTCCCAACTCCATCTCACCGGCAATCTCGGTGGTAAAACGCACGCAACGGGTGCAATTGATGCACCGGGTCATGTCCGTCGCCACCAAGGACCCGAGATTCTTGTTCAGGACGACACGCTTCTCTTCCTGGTAGCGCGACTGGCTTCCACCATACCCCACCGCCAGATCCTGCAACTGGCACTCGCCCCCCTGATCGCAGATTGGGCAGTCCAACGGATGGTTGATCAGAAGGAACTCCATCACCCCCTTCTGCGCCTTGACCGCAGATTCGGAATGAGTCCACACCTTCATGCCGTTGGTGACCGGTGTCGCACAGGCTGGCAAAGGCTTCGGCGCCTTCTCTACTTGCACCAAGCACATGCGACAGTTGGCTGCGATGGAGAGCTTCTTGTGGTAGCAGAAATGAGGAATATAGCTGCCGACCTTGGCGGCGGCATCCATGACCGTACTGCCGTCCGGTACCTGTATCTGCTGGCCGTCGATTTCAATCTCTAGCATGAGGGGCTCACGTAGATTTGGCTGCCTTCGTACTGCACTTCAGGCGAGACGAGACACTTCTTGTTTTCGATGTGGTACTGGAACTCCGCACCGAAATGCTTGATGAAACTCTGAACCGGCATGGACGCCGCGTCACCCAAGGCGCAGATAGTCCGACCCATGATGTTGCCGGTAACGGAATTCAACAGATCGAGATCATCCGCTCTACCCAAGCCATTTTCGATGCGGTGCACAACGCGGTAGAGCCAGCCCGTACCCTCGCGGCACGGGGTGCATTGCCCACAAGACTCTTCAAAATAGAAATAGGACAGACGCTCAAGCGCCTTCACCATGCAGGTGGTTTCATCCATCACGATGACCGCACCCGAACCGAGCATCGAGCCCGCCTTGGAGATCGAGTCGTAATCCATCGTGCAATCCATCATCACGTCGGCGGGCAGAACCGGCGAGGACGACCCGCCTGGGATAACTGCTTTCAGCTTGCGCCCACCTCGCATTCCCCCGGCCATCTCTAGCAATTCGGAGAAAGGAGTCCCGAGAGGAATCTCATAATTACCAGGACGGTTGACGTGGCCCGAAACGGAAAAAAGCTTCATTCCCCCGTTATTCGGTTTGCCCAGGTTTAGGAAGGCTTCGCCGCCCATGTTGATGATGAAGGGAACAGACGCGAAGGTTTCCGTATTGTTGATGGTCGTCGGCTTACCATACAAACCATAACTTGCCGGGAATGGCGGCTTGAAGCGGGGCTGCCCCTTCTTGCCTTCGATGGATTCGAGCAAGGCCGTCTCTTCACCGCAGATATACGCGCCATAACCATGATGGGCGAACAATTCGAAGGAAAACCCGCTGCCGAGAATATCTGTACCCAGTAAATTAGCCGCTCTCGCCTCGTCCAGAGCCTCTTCGAAACGCTGGTATATCTCGAAAATTTCACCGTGGATGTAGTTATATCCACGGGCACAACCCATCGCATACGCGGCAATGGTCATGCCTTCGATCACTGAATGCGGGTTGTAGCGAAGGATGTCCCTGTCCTTGAAAGTTCCAGGCTCACCCTCATCAGAATTGCACGCCAGATACTTGTCGCCCGGGAAAGAGCGAGGCATGAAACTCCACTTCAACCCAGTAGGAAAGCCCGCGCCACCTCTACCTCGCAGAACTGCAGTCTTGAGCTCCGCAATGATGGTCTCCGGCGGAATCCTCTCGGAGATAATCTTTTTCAGCGCAGCGTAACCACCCCGGGCGAGGTAGTCCTGCAGCCGCCAAGCACGGTCGCCGTCCACCCCGGCGAGGATCATTCCTTGCGCACTCATTTGCTTTCCAAATCGGCCAGCAACTGGTCGATCTTCTCCTTGGTCATCCAGCTGCACATGTGATGGTTGTTGACCAACAACACAGGAGCATCACCGCAGGCCCCCATGCACTCACCTTCTTTCAAGGTGAACTTCCCATCGGCGGTCGTTTCGTTGAAGCCGATCCCCAGCCTCTGCTTCACATAGTCGGCGGCATGTACGCCGCCGGAGAGGGCACAGGGGAGATTGGTACAAACGGTGATCTTGTGTTTGCCGACAGGCTCAAGATCGTACATGTTGTAGAAGCTGGCGACCTCGTAAGCAGCAATGGCCGGCATCTGCAGGTAATCTGCGACAAAAGCGATGACTTCCTGGGGAAGCCATCCCTTCTCGACCTGTGCAATACGGAGCGCCGCCATGACCGCGGACTGCTTCTGATCCGCCGGATATTTGGCGACCTCTCGGTCAATCTGTTGCAGCGATTCTTGGCTCAGCATGTCGTACTCATCTTCTCGTTTGCCTGCCGATTCCCGTGTTGCGGATTATTCTCGATTTATCTATCGATTTCGCCGAACACCACATCCATGGTGCCAATAATCGCGACGACATCAGCAATCATGTGGCCACGCGCAATCTCGTCCATTGCAGCCAGATGTGCGAAACCGGGGGCCCGCAACTTCAATCGATATGGCTTGTTTGCCCCATCGGAAACCGCATAGACACCAAATTCACCCTTGGGATGCTCGACTGCCGCATAGACCTCGCCCTTGGGGACATGAATGCCTTCAGTAAAGAGCTTGAAGTGGTGAATCAACTCCTCCATATTCGCCTTCATCTGCTCACGGGGAGGAGGTGCAACCTTGTGATTTTCGGTAATAACCGGACCTGGATTCTGCCGGAGCCAATCGATGCATTGACGAATGATGCGGTTCGACTGGCGCATTTCCTCCATTCGGCAGAGATAACGGTCATAGCAGTCCCCGTTTTTTCCAACCGGGATATCGAAATCCAATCGATCATAAACTTCGTAGGGCTGCTTCTTGCGAAGATCCCAGGCAATCCCGGAACCTCTGAGCATCGGGCCGGAAAACCCCCAACCCAGTGCCTGTTCCGGGCTCACCACACCAATTCCGACGGTGCGCTGCTTCCAGATACGGTTATCTGTCAGCAGGGTTTCGTATTCGTCACAATAACGCGGGAAGCGCTGCGTAAAGTCATCCAGGAAATCAAGCAAGGACCCCTGCCGATTGCCATTCAACTCCTCGACCGCCTTTGCATTCTTGAATTTATTGACCTGATACTGGGGCATTCGATCGGGCAAGTCCCGATAAACGCCGCCTGGACGATAGTAGGCCGCGTGCATGCGTGCTCCGGAGACAGCCTCATACGCGTCCATGAGATCTTCCCGCTCACGGAAGGTATAGAGCACCATGGTCATCGCACCGATATCCAGCGCGTGAGTGCCAATATTGAGCAGATGATTCAAGACCCGGGTAATTTCGTCAAACATAACCCGGATATATTGAGCACGCAGCGGCACCTCCAAGCCCAATAGCCGCTCAATGGACATGCAATAGGCATGCTCGTTGCACATCATGGACACATAGTCCAACCTGTCCATGTAAGGAACGGACTGTACCCAAGTCCGGGTTTCTGCAAGCTTTTCCGTTCCTCGATGCAGCAGACCAATATGGGGATCCGCACGCTCCACGACCTCCCCGTCCAACTCAAGAACAAGGCGCAATACGCCATGAGCAGAAGGATGCTGCGGACCGAAGTTAATGGTGTAGTTGCGAATCTCAGCCATGACCCACATCCCCGTAGTTTTCTTCACGCACGATACGCGGCGTATTCTCCCGAGGCTCAATCGTTACAGGCTGATAGACCACGCGCCCCAATTCCGGGTCGTAGCGCATCTCGACGTACCCCGAAACAGGAAAGTCTTTACGGAAAGGATGACCAACAAAACCGTAATCCGTCAGAATCCGACGCAAATCCGGATGCCCGGAATACATGATTCCATAGAGATCAAAAGATTCACGTTCATACCAATTCGCACTGGGCCACAGGTCAACCAGGGAATCCAGAACGGGGAAATCGTCGCTATCTGCGAAAACCCGCAGCCTCAAGCGCCAGTTATTCTTGATCGACAGCAGATGGGCTACGGAAGCAAAACGAGCCCCCTCCCAAGAACCATTGCCGTAGGCCGAATAATCAATCCCGGACAAATCAATCAGCTGTTCAAAACTGAACTCCGGGTTGTCTCGTAGCGCAGAGGCGAGCCGCAGATAGTTCGATGCGGACACCTCTATCGTCAATTCACCGCATTCGAGCACTTGCGAAAGTAGATCTTCGCCAAAAACCTCGCGAAGCCTTTCATTGAGCCGTTCAAGTCTGGCACTCATTTCCGAGCCTACCTGTCAGCGCGCAATAGTATTCGTGCGCTTGATTTTGTTTTGCAGCTGAATGATTCCATAGAGGAGCGCCTCCGCCGTCGGGGGACACCCCGGGACGTAAACATCCACCGGAACGATGCGGTCGCAACCACGCACGACAGAATAGGAATAGTGGTAGTAGCCACCGCCATTTGCACAGGAGCCCATGGAAATGACCCATCGGGGCTCTGCCATCTGGTCATAGACCTTGCGTAAGGCCGGAGCCATCTTGTTGCAGAGCGTACCAGCAACAACCATCAGGTCGGACTGCCTGGGGCTCGGCCTGAAAACGACACCAAAACGGTCAAGGTCATAACGGGCACAGCCCGCGTGAATCATCTCAACCGCACAACAGGCCAACCCGAAAGTCATTGGCCACAACGAACCAGTACGAGTCCAGTTGATGACCGCATCAAGCGAAGTAGTGACAAACCCTTCGCGAAAGACGCCTTCAATGCTCATGCCTTACTCCCAGTCGAGTGCGCCGTTCTTCCACTCGACGATATAACCGATGACCAGAATGGCCAGAAAAACCATTACGGATCCGAAAACAAACCAAGCCAGTTCGCCGGCGGCAATGAATTCCTGAAAGACGGTCGCCCACGGAAAAAGAAAGGCGATTTCTAAATCGAACAGGATAAAGAGAATGGCGATGAGATAGTAGCGGACATCAAACTTCATCCGGGCATCTTCAAATGCCTCGAATCCGCACTCATAAGGAGAAAGTTTTTCGCCATCAGGGCGATAAGGGGCGAGAACACGCCCCAGGACAACAGGAGCGACACCAAAGCCCAAGCCCACGAGAATGAAGACCAACACAGGAAAATAATTTTCCAGCATGCCCATTTACTCCTATTTGAGCCCGGCGATTTATCTAGATCGCCATTATTGTTTTCAGTGTCCCTGTAGAAACGCCCGCTTACGCGGGCGTTTCAGTATTCTGGTGCCGACGATGAGACTCGAACTCATACGGCTTTCGCCACCACCCCCTCAAGATGGCGTGTCTACCAATTTCACCACGTCGGCTCGCTGTTCGTTACAGCTAGATAATTATACGACTATTTGCGCGGTGCGCAAAGCCTCTTTCCACTTTTACCTGGGTATCGACTGGGCCTTGGAATCATCTACCGGCTGCGGCACTTCTTCCGCCTTGGGCTGCTGAGAGGCTGGCGTAGATTGCACGGCTCCTTCCATTACGCTCGCCGGTGCACTAGGTTTGTTGCTCGCTAGATAGCTCAAGCCAAGGCTAGTAATAAAAAATACCGTCGCAAGGACAGCCGTGGTCCTGCTCAAGAAGTTGGCGGACCCCGAAGAGCCAAACAAACTACCCGACGAACCGCTACCGAAAGCCGCCCCCATATCAGCACCCTTACCGTGCTGCACAAGGACCAATCCAATCACCCCAATGCCAACCAGCACATGAACCGTCAGCACCAGCGGAAAAAGTACATTACTCATCACAAACCCTGAAAAACGAGCTGCCGCTCAGTAATCGGCAGCCGCGCGGCATATCGCCAAGAAATCCCGGGCAACCAAGGAAGCCCCCCCGATCAACCCACCGTCCACATTCGGTACCGCGAAAAGCTCGGCAGCGTTGCCAGGCTTGACGCTCCCTCCGTACAGAATCTTCGTTGCCACGCCACCACCAAAGACACGCTGGGCCCACACCCTTATGGAGGCATGCACCTCTCCCACCTGCTCCGTAGTGGCGGTCAAACCACTCCCGATCGCCCATACAGGCTCATACGCCAACACAACCCGATCGACAGCCAGTCCATCCACCTCGGCGGCCACAGCATCCAACTGACGCGTGACCACTTCCAGCGTCACCCCGTCGTTCCGCTGAGCCAATGTTTCCCCTACACACACAATGGGAAGCAATCCCACCCCCAGCGCCGCCCTTGCTTTGCGGCCCACCGTGCCATCATCTTCCCGGAATAGGGTGCGACGCTCGGAGTGACCAACGATGACATAGCTACACCCGAGATCAGAAAGCATCCGCGCACTCACTTCGCCCGTGTAAGCTCCTTCGTCGAACTCACTGACGTTCTGGGCTCCCAAGGCTATTTCAGAAGCCGATGACAGCAGATGCGACGCCTGCGCCAAGTACGGGAAGGGCACGCAGATGGCCATTGCACACCCGAAACCCGCGCTCTTCGTGACCTCCTCGAGGAACGCAGCGTTACCCGCTAGGCTGCCATTCATCTTCCAGTTGCCGACAACGAGTTTCTTGCTCACATCCATGGCCCGTCTGGCAAATCGCGAAATTATAGGTTGATGAGATTGAAGGCGCAAACGCCCTGTCCCACGCACCATTGCGTCAGACAGGGCGTCGTCGAGCGAGATCGGCGGCCCGCCGATCTCGGCTCCCCTCAACCAAAGCGACCGGTGATGTAGTCCTCTGTCTCTTTCCGCTTCGGCTTGAGGAACAACTCGTCAGTAACACCGAACTCCACCATCTCGCCCAAGTACATGTAGGCCGTGTAGTCCGATATACGGGCTGCCTGTTGCATGTTGTGGGTCACGATTACGATGGTGAACTCCTTCTTGAGTTCGTCCACCAACTCCTCGATCCGGGAGGTAGAGATCGGGTCCAGCGCAGACGTTGGCTCGTCCAGAAGGAGCACCTCTGGCTTGACCGCAATGCCACGTGCGATGCATAGCCGCTGCTGCTGCCCACCCGACAAACTCATTCCGCTTTGCTTCAGCTTGTCCTTGACCTCATCCCACAGTGCAGCCTTACGTAAAGCCCACTCCACGCGCTCATCCATCTCGGCAACAGAGAGTTTTTCATGTAGGCGTACACCGAACGCAATGTTGTCGTAGATAGACATGGGGAATGGCGTCGGTTTTTGGAAGACCATGCCAATCTTCGCGCGCAGTACGCTCACATCGATGTCGCTCGCGAGGAGGTTGCGCCCGTCGAACAACAACTCCCCCTCGGCCCGCTGGTCCGGGTAGAGGTCGTACATGCGATTGATGGTCCGCAGCAAGGTGGACTTGCCGCAGCCGGAAGGGCCAATGAAGGCGGTCACGGTATGGCGCGCCATCCGGAAATTGATGTTTTTCAGCGCATGGAACTTACCGTAGTAGAAGTTGAAGTCCCGGAACTCGAGTTGCGCGTCGGCGATATCCATTTCGGTCGTCAGTCCTGTACCCATGGGTCGTCAGTTGAGCTTTTCGGCCCGCAGGAAGACACGGGCAATGATGTTAAGGGCGAGCACGCCCAACGTGATGAGGAAGACCCCGGCCCAGGCCAGTTGCTGCCACTCAACGAAGGGGCTCATGGCGAACTTGAAAATTGTGACTGGCAGGTTTGCCATCGGCTCATTCAGACTCAAAGTCCAGAACTGATTTGACAGCGCAGTAAAGAGCAAGGGCGCCGTTTCACCAGCGATACGTGCCACTGCGAGCAGCACCCCCGTCACAACCCCCGCCCTCGCGGCCCGCAGGGTAACCTTGGATATGACCACCCGCTTCGGCGCCCCGAGTGCGAAAGCAGCCTCTCTCAAGGTGTTCGGCACGAGTTGCAACATGTTCTCGGTCGTTCGCACCACGACGGGCAAGACAATGAGTGCCAGAGCGACTACCCCGGACCACGCAGAGAACTTGCCCGTGTTCGCTACGATCAAGGCGTACACGAATAAGCCAATGACGATGGAAGGAGCCGACAGCAGCAGATCATTGATAAAGCGCGTTGTCTGGCCCAGCAGGTTGAAGCGCCCGTACTCGGCAAGATAGACCCCGGCGAGGATCCCTATCGGCGTTCCGAGCAGAGTAGCCAGCGTCACCATCAGCACGCTACCTGCAATGGCGTTGAGCAAGCCGCCATCGCTCGCCCCCGGAGGCGGCGTCATCTGGGTGAAGAGATTCAGGGAAAGCCCCGAAACGCCCAGATCGAAGACGGTCCAGAGTATCCATGCCAACCAGAACAATCCGAATAGCATGGCGCCCATAGACAGGGTCAACGCGAGCCGGTTGACCAGTTTTCTACGCATCAACAGATTCATGGCGCTCAGCTCCGTCCGCCTTCGCTCTTTGAGAGGCGCTGCAGCAACAATTTGGACACGACCAGCACGAAGAGCGTGATCACGAACAGGATCAGGCCCAGCTCCATCAACGCCGCCGTATGCAAGCCAGGATCGGCTTCGGCGAACTCATTCGCCAGCGCAGAGGTAATGCTATTCCCGGGGGCAAACAGGGAAGCCGTATTCAAGAAATTTGTATTGCCGATTACGAAGGTCACTGCCATGGTTTCGCCCAAGGCACGCCCCAAGCCGAGCATCACTCCACCAACCACGCCGGTCTTCGTGTAAGGCAGAACCACCCGCCAGACAACCTCCCAAGTGGTGCAGCCCAGCCCGTAGGCGGATTCCTTTAGCATTGCCGGCGTCACCTCAAACACGTCTCGCATCACGGACGCAATGTACGGGATGATCATGATGGCGAGGATCACGCCGGCGCAGAGCAGGCCTATTCCCAGCGGAGGACCAGCGAACAGGCGACCAATCAACGGCAGATGGCCCAGCGTGTTCTGCAGCGCCGGCTGCACGTACTGGGCAAAAATGGGAGCGAAGATCAGCAGACCCCACATGCCGTAAACAATGCTGGGAATGGCGGCGAGCAACTCGATCGCCGTACCGAGCGGGCGCCGCAGCCAACGTGGAGACAGTTCCGTCAGAAAAAGCGCGATACCGAAGGACACCGGAACCGCGATGACCAGAGCGATCAACGCAGTAACCAGCGTGCCGTACACCGGCACCAGGGCACCGAATTTCTCCATCGGCGGATTCCACTCCGGCGAAAAAAGAAAACCGATGCCATAGGCTTCAATACTGGGCCAGGACGCGACCGTCAGCGCAACGATGATCCCGGCCAGCAGAACAAGGGTAAGTACAGCGAACGAACGCGCGACCCCAGAGAACAGACGGTCGCCCAACTTTGTCATTCCGTTACTTCCTCCCTTGCTAGCGGAATCTTGGCCAGTGGGGGCGGGTGAGGCAGCAGACACCCCTCCCCCGCTGATCTTCACTTCGCCGAAGGCCTCAGGGGCCTCCGGCCGTTCATTGCGTTGCATCGCGCCTGACCTTTGCGGCCTGTTAATTCTTCAGCACAGCAGCGCCGCTAGCATCCTTCATCTCGCCCCATGAGGCCTTGATGAGCTTTACGGTGTCGGCAGGCAGCGGCACGTAGTCCAAATCCGCGGCCATCTGCGAACCATTGGCGTACGCCCAGTCGAAGAACTTCAGCACCTCCACGGCCTGGCCCGGCTTGTCCTGCGTCTTGTGCATCAGAATGAAGGTGGCGCCAGTGATGGGCCAAGAGGTCTTGCCGGCTTGGTCGGTGAGGATTTCATAGAAGGCCGACTTGCTCCAATCCGCACCCGCCGCAGCAGCCTTGAACGCATCATCGGTAGGAGCGACAAACTGGCCTTCCTTATTCTGCAGCACAGCGTAGGTCAGCTTGTTCTGTTTAGCGTAAGCGTACTCCACATAGCCGATCGACCCCGGAAGACGTTGCACGAAGGCAGATACGCCTTCGTTCCCCTTGCCCCCCAGCCCAACCGGCCACTGGACCGCAGAGCCTTCCCCGATCTTCTCCTTCCATTCAGAGGAAACCTTGGAAAGGTAGTTGGTGAAGATGAAAGTGGTTCCAGAGCCATCCGCACGACGGACGACTCCGATCGGCTGGTCGGGCAGAGCCAGACCTGGGTTCAGCGCAGCAATGGCCTTGTCGTTCCACTGCACGATCTTGCCGAGATAGATGTCGGCCAACAGTTGGCCAGTCAGCTTGAGTTCGCCCGGCTTGATACCCTGGACATTCAGCACCGGCACCACCCCGCCAATAACGGTCGGGAACTGCTGCAGGCCGTTCTTGCTAAGCTCTTCCGGCTTGAGCGGCATATCGGACGCGCCAAAATCCACCGTCTTGGCGTTGATCTGGCGGATACCGCCACCAGAGCCGATTGATTGGTAGTTAACCTTGTTGCCGGTCGCCTTCTGGTAGGCGTCGGCCCACTTGGCATACACCGGAGCCGGAAAGGAAGCACCAGCACCGGTCAGCTCGGCTGCATGGGCGCCCGTGGCAAACAACACGGCGGAAGACGCAACCACGGCGAATTTCTTCGACAAACGGATCATGACTACCTCTACTTGGTGACAGAGTCGCCAAAGTAACAATCGTTTGTTACGTCCATGTTTCATGTCTTCAAATTGTCAGACGACCGCAGCCTCGACGGCCTCCGCGATCCCTCTGGCCAAACGCTCTACCAGCGCGCCGTCCCGCCCTTCCACCATGACTCGCAGCAGGGGTTCGGTGCCCGACGGCCGGAGCAGGACGCGGCCTTCGTCTCCCAAGGTTTCTTCCGCTATCTCCTTGGCGGTCTTGATTCCCATGTCACCTTGCCAATCGAATCCCGCGGGCAGGCGAATGTTGATTAGTTTCTGCGGATAGAACACTAGGTCGGAGCACGCTCCGCTCAAGGTATGGTTCCGTTGCCGCAGCGCTGCGAGTACCTGAAGTGCCGAGACAATGCCGTCACCAGTTGTATGCCGGTCCAGGCAGATGATGTGGCCAGAGTTTTCCCCCCCGAGCTTCCAACCGCGCTCATGTAGCGTCTCCAGGACGTAACGGTCCCCCACCTTGGCCCGCGCGAAGCCGACGCCAAGCCGTTTGACGGCATGCTCGAAGCCGAGATTGCTCATCAGCGTACCGACCACTCCCTCCAGGCGCCCTTCTTCCCGCCGCGCACTGGCAATCACGTAGAGCAGTTTGTCGCCGTCGTAGATCTCACCCCCCCGATCAACCATGATCAGGCGGTCCCCATCTCCATCCAGCGCAATGCCGATATCTGCTCCTTGCGCCAACACCGCTTGTCGAAGGTTCTCGGGCCGGGTCGCACCCACACCATCGTTGATGTTCAGTCCGTTAGGCTCGACCCCCACCGGAAAAACTTCTGCACCAAGTTCATGGAAGACGTTGGGCGCGATGTGATAGGCCGCACCATGAGCGCAATCCAATGCGATCTTCAAGCCACGCAGATCAAGCTCATTGGGGAACGTGCTCTTGCAGAACTCGATATAACGCCCAGCCGCATCAGCTATCCGGCGAGCGCGCCCTAGACGGACCGACTCGACGCAACCCATAGGCTCTTCCAGCCTCGCCTCGATATCCTCCTCTACCGCATCCGGCAGCTTTGCACCTAGTGCAGAGAAGAACTTTATCCCGTTATCATAAAACGGATTATGCGAGGCAGAGATCACCACCCCGGCCTGGAGCCGCAGCGCACGAGTCAGGTAAGCCACCGCCGGCGTGGGGATGGGACCGGCCAGCATCACATCCACCCCGGCAGCGGCGAACCCCGCCTCCAAAGCCGCCTCCAACATGTAGCCCGAGATCCGGGTGTCCTTGCCAATGAGAATGGCGGGATTCTCACCCGCAGGCAGCCTCTCTCTGGCGATGAGCGTCACTCCGGCCGCGTACCCCAACCTCATCACGAACTCGGGGGTAATCGGGGTGTCGCCCACTTTTCCTCGCACCCCATCGGTGCCGAAATACCGTCTGCCCATCGCTCACCTCAACGGAAAGCGCGAATTATGACACTGCTTGCCACACCAGCATCGCATCTCTGGTTGCCGCAACATCGTGCACCCGCACAATCGCCGCACCTCGTTGGATCGCGATCAAGGCGGCAGCGATACTTGCAGGCAGGCGTTCTTCGACCGCCCTTCCGGTAACCGCGCCCAACATCGACTTGCGCGACAGCCCGGCCAAGACTGGCAGGCCATGAATCCGAAAGCTCCCCAGCTCCTTCAACATGGAGAAATTGTGTTCCACGCTTTTTCCGAAGCCAAAGCCCGGATCCAACAAAATGCGCTCCGCTTCGACGCCCGCGGCCTTGAGAGTCTGGACACGCTCCCACAGAAAGCAACCAACCTCGGTAACAACGTCTGAATAGCGCGGATTCTGCTGCATGGTGCGGGGCTCCCCTGCCATATGCATCACACACAGGGCAGCCCTGCTCTCTCGAACCGCCTCTATGGCTCCATCAGCTCGGAACCCGTTTACGTCATTCACCATATCCGCACCAGCCGCCAACGCGGCCTTCATCACTCCAGGCTTCAGGGTGTCGATTGAAATGGGTACCTTCCAAGAAACCAATGCGTCTACCGCCCGGACAATGCGGTCTATCTCTTGAGCTTGTGGCACGGGCTCAGCACCGGGACGGGTAGATTCCGCACCAAGGTCGAGAATATCTGCGCCTTGCTCCAAGGCCTCTTCAGCCCGACTTAACGCTCTGGCCAGATCGCCATTACTCCCATCCCCGGTAAAGGAGTCCGCGGTTAGATTGATAATTGCCATGATTCTGGGTCGGCTTAGGTCAAGATCAAATCGGCCGCAGCGCAATACGCTCATTTCGTTACCCAAAAAAATGCGGGCCGGAATTACCCGGCCCGCAAGGGAGATACTAAAAAAAACTTATGCCGCAGGCGCAGTTGCATTGGGGGCGGCACCGGGCGAGTCGTCCTTGGAACGCGGCGCCGGCACCGCAGCAGGCTTGGGCGGACGCGGCGGGCGTCCAGCCATAATGTCATTCACCTGCTCCGCATCAATGGTCTCCCACTCCAGCAGCGCCTGCGTCATCGCCTCGACCTTGTCGCTGTTCTCTTCAATCAAGCCACGCGCCAACGCATACTGCTGATCAATGATCCGGCGAATCTCTGCGTCAACCTTCTGCATCGTCGCTTCAGAAACGTTGCGATGCGTCGTCACTTGGCGCCCGAGGAAGATTTCCCCCTCCTCTTCCCCGTAGACCATCGGCCCCAAGGTATCCGACATGCCCCACTGCGTGACCATGCGACGAGCCAGATCGGTCGCACGCTGGAAGTCGTTGGAAGCCCCGGTCGTCATCTGCTTCATGAAGATCTCTTCGGCTATTCGACCACCGAATAGAACCGCGATGGTCTGCAGCAGACGCTCCCTGTCTTGGCTGTAACGATCTTCTTCAGGCAATTGCATTGTCACACCCAGCGCTCGCCCACGAGGAATGATAGTGACCTTGTGCACCGGATCCGTCTTGTCCAGCAAGCGTGCCACGACCGCATGGCCGGACTCGTGATAGGCCGTATTTCTGCGCTCCTCTTCCGGCATGACCACGGACCGGCGCTCGGCACCCATCATGATCTTGTCCTTGGCGCGCTCAAAATCGTCCATGTCCACCAGTCGCTTGTTGGCGCGAGCAGCGAACAGTGCAGCCTCATTAACCAAGTTGGCCAGATCCGCACCAGCGAATCCAGGCGTCCCGCGCGCCAGAACCTGCGGATCGACATCCGGCGCGATAGGCACCTTCCGCATATGCACCTTCAGAATCTGCTCTCGGCCCCGGATGTCAGGCAGCGCAACGACGACTTGACGATCGAAGCGTCCAGGCCGCAGCAGCGCCGGGTCGAGTACATCCGGACGGTTGGTCGCTGCGATCACGATCACACCCGTCTGCCCCTCGAAACCATCCATCTCCACCAGCAACTGGTTGAGGGTTTGCTCGCGCTCATCATTACCGCCACCCAGGCCAGCGCCCCGTTGACGTCCCACAGCGTCAATTTCGTCGATGAAGATGATGCAAGGAGCGTGCTTCTTCGCCTGCTCGAACATGTCCCGGACGCGAGCCGCGCCGACGCCGACGAACATTTCCACGAAGTCGGAACCGGAGATCGAGAAGAAGGGCACTTTTGCCTCTCCGGCGATCGCCTTGGCAAGCAGTGTCTTACCGGTACCCGGCGAGCCAACCATCAGCACACCCTTGGGAATACGACCACCCAGCTTCTGGAACTTGGAAGGATCACGCAGGAACTCGACCAGTTCTCCGACTTCTTCTTTGGCCTCGTCGCAACCCGCCACATCCGCAAAAGTAATCGAGTTGGCCGACTCATCCAACATTCGCGCCTTGCTCTTGCCGAACGAGAATGCTCCGCCCTTACCTCCACCCTGCATCTGGCGCATGAAGAATATCCACACACCAATCAGGAGAAGCATCGGGAACCAGGAAACGAAGATACTCGTCAGGAAAGACTGCTCTTCCTCGGGCTTGGTCGCATTGACGGAAACCCCGTAACGCATCAGGTCTGAGACCATCCAAATGTCCTGGACACCCGGCGTATAGACAGTGATCTGCCGGCCCTCCTGAGTCGTCGCGCGCACTACCCGACCATCAATGGTCGCCTTGGAGATACGCCCGGCCCTGGCCTCCTCCATGAACTGGGAGTACTCCACGGTATTCGGCGCCGACTGGCGAGCGTTGAACTGGTTGAATACGGTCATCAAGACGACGCCGATAACCATCCAGATCGCAAGATTCTTGAAAAGATTGTTCAACGTATTACCCCAAAAGCCTTCTACAGGCGTGCGTTGGATTGACCCATTCTAGAGTGGAACGTTCCCCCCCGCAAACCAATGGGGTCGATTACCCTGGCCTATGGCTTCCCGCTTTCTAGCGTGGTCGAAGACCGCTGCCGAGAAGATAAACCTCTGCGCTACGGTCCCTAGAGGCCTTGGGCTTGCGCACTTGGACAGAGGAAAAAACGCCCTCCATCTCCTGGCGGAACGCTATGAAACCTTCCCCTTGGAAAACTTTGACCAGGAAACGGCCTGCGGGCTTCAAATGGGACCGAGCGAAATCAAGGGCGAGTTCGCAAAGATGAATCGAACGCGCTTGGTCGACTGCAGCAACTCCTGACAGATTGGGGGCCATGTCGGAAAAAACAAGGTCTACCTCACGGCCATCTAACTGCGCCTCCAAGGCGGCCAATACCGACTCTTCGGTGAAGTCGCCCTGGAGGAAACTCACGCCAGCCAGCGGCTCCATCGGGAGTAGATCCAGGGCAAACACCTTGCCAGAGCCCCCACAGCGCTGCACGGCGACCTGGGACCAGGACCCTGGCGCTGCGCCGAGGTCGACAACCACCACACCCGGCTTGAGCAAGCGGTCCCTATCATCGATCTCCATGAGCTTGTAGGCAGCCCGCGCCCGGTAACCTTCTGCATTGGCCTTCAACACATAGGGATCGCTAAGATGCTCCCGCATCCAGGCCTTACTGGTCTTGCTTCGTTTCATCGGAGTAAAATCCGTGCCCCACGAAAAGAGAATCTCAATGCTTGAACTTACACCGGCCGAACGGCGCGACCTGCGTGCCCGGGCACATCATCTGAGCCCGGTCGTCACCATCGCGGCCAACGGTTTGACTCCCGCCGTCGCGGCCGAGATCCATCGGTCCCTGCAAGCCCATGAACTCATCAAGGTCAAGGTTCAGGGTACAGAGCGCACTCAGCGCGAGGAGTTGATGGTTCAACTCTGCCAAGAGCTGGGGGCAGCCCCCGTCCAGCACATCGGCAACATCCTCATCATCTGGCGCAAGCGGATCGAAGAGGAAAAAAACAAGGCAGTCGAGGCCAAGGCCAAAACATCAACTCGTCCGGGCACCGCGAAGTCTGCAGCCGCCTTTGCGGCGGCGGCCCGGCGTGCCGCTTTGATGCGGGCCTCCGCCGAACAACGCAAAGGCGCGCCCCGTTCCTCAGCCAACAAATCGAAGGGCAAGCGCTGACCGCTTCCGGACAAGCTGCTGGGAGGGACAACGGCAAAGGTTTAGCCGGCCTGAGTTGCGTTCTCAATGAGCGATGGCCTGAAGACAACACCTTCAGGCCATCACGGAAAGGCTGGTTTCACCTCGCGCTCAGCACTTTCTGAACCGGTCAGACATACCGGACGTCGATAATCTCGTACTCGCGGATACCGCCGGGAGCCTGAACCTCGGCGATATCGCCAGCGTACTTCCCGATCAAAGCGCGGGCAATCGGAGAACTGACCGAGATCTTGTTCTCCTTGATGTCCGCCTCGTCCTCGCCAACGATCTGATACGACACCGTCTGGCCGGACTCCATGTCCTCCAAGTCCACCGTCGCGCCGAACACGCAACGGCCGTCTGCGTCGAGCAACTTGGGATCAATGATCTGGGCGTTGGACAGCTTGCCCTCGATCTCCATGATCCGCCCTTCGATGAAGCCCTGCCGCTCCTTGGCCGCGTCGTACTCGGCGTTCTCCGAGAGATCGCCATGCGAACGCGCCTCGGCAATGGCAGCGATCACATTGGGACGCTCCACTGTCTTCATGCGGTGGAGTTCCACGCGGAGCTTCTCCGCGCCAGTGATGGTAAGAGGGGTCTTGTTCATACGACTTTATTCAGTTCTGCGTGCAGCATCTGCACGGCATAGACTTCGAGTCCCGCCAGATGACGGATCCCCATGCAAGCGGCGCGAGCACCCTCGATCGTGGTGTAGACCGTCACCTTCGCGGCAAGCGCACTTGTACGAATGGAGCGAGAGTCAGTGATGGCCTGACGCTTCTCTTCGACGGTGTTGATCACCAGATCGATCTCGTTGTTCTTGATCATATCGACGACGTGAGGCCGCCCTTCATTGACCTTGTTCACAACTGAAACCGAGATGCCCTCCGCCTCGAGGGCAGAAGCTGTACCACGGGTCGCAACCAGATTGAAACCCAGTTCCCGCAATTCCTTGGCCACCTCCACCGCCGCAGGTCGATCCGTCGGCTTAACGCTGATGAAGGCAGTACCCGAGGTCGGAAGTCGCACGCTGGCGGCCAGCTGACTCTTGACGAAAGCCTCCGCGAAGCTGCGGCCGACGCCCATGACCTCGCCGGTAGACTTCATTTCCGGTCCAAGGATGGTATCTACGCCCGGGAACTTGACGAACGGGAACACCGCCTCTTTCACCGAGTAGTAAGGCGGCACGATCTCGCCAGTCACCCCTTGGTCGACGAGCAACTGCCCGGCCATGCAACGCGCAGCCACCTTGGCCAGCGGCAAGGAGCAAGCCTTGGAAACGAATGGCACGGTACGCGAAGCACGGGGATTCACCTCCAGCACATACACCACGGCGTTGTCACCCTCGCCCTGGATGGCGAACTGGACGTTCATCAGGCCAACCACGTTCAGCGCTCGGGCCATCGCCTCAGTCTGGCGCCTCAGCTCATCCTGCAGCTTGGCTGACAGGGTATAGGGCGGCAGCGAGCAAGCGGAGTCGCCGGAGTGCACGCCAGCCTGCTCAATGTGCTCCATGATGCCGCCGATGATGACCTGCTTGCCATCCGAAAGCGCATCAACGTCCACTTCGGTGGCATCGTTAAGGAAACGATCCAGCAGCACCGGCGACTCGTTCGAAACCTTCACCGCCTCGCGCATATAGCGCTCGAGATCCTTCTGCTCGTGCACGATCTCCATCGCCCGGCCACCCAGCACATAAGACGGGCGGACGACCAGCGGATAGCCGATCTCCGCCGCCAGGCGCACGGCCTCTTCCGGGGTACGTGCGGTACGGTTGGGCGGCTGCTTCAGGCCGAGATCGTTCAGCAACTTCTGGAAGCGCTCACGGTCCTCAGCGGCATCGATCATGTCCGGCGTGGTGCCAATGATGGGCACGCCGTTCTCTTCCAGGGCCTTGGCGCGCTTCAACGGCGTCTGGCCGCCGAACTGGACGATGACGCCGACGGGCTTCTCGATATGCACGATTTCGAGAATGTCTTCCAGGGTGATCGGCTCGAAGTACAAGCGGTCGGAAGTGTCATAGTCGGTCGACACGGTTTCGGGATTGCAGTTGACCATGATGGTCTCGTAGCCGTCCTCACGCAGGGCGAGAGCAGCATGGACACAGCAGTAATCGAACTCGATACCCTGACCAATACGGTTGGGACCACCGCCCAGCACCATGATCTTCTTCTTGTCGGTCGGCCGCGCTTCGCACTCTTCCTCGTAGGAGGAATACATGTAAGCCGTCGACGTCGCGAATTCCGCTGCGCAGGTATCCACCCGCTTGAACACCGGACGCACACCCTGCGTATGCCGATGCAGGCGAACCGCGGTCTCATCGGTGCCCAGCAGCTTCGCCAGACGACGATCCGAGAACCCCTTCTTCTTCAGCTCGCGCAGTTCACCGGCCTGGATGGCCTTCAGTGAACGGCCAGCCAGCGCCTTTTCGGTCAAGACGATGTCCTCGATCTGGGCCAAAAACCAGGGGTCGATCTTGGTCAGCGAGTGCACCTGCTCTTGGGTCATTCCTTCCCGGAAAGCCTGCCCCACGTACCAGATGCGCTCGGCACCGGGGTTAGCCAATTCGTGTTCCAGATCCTCACAGTCCGCCTCGACTTCATCCAGTCCATAAACCCCTACTTCAAGACCGCGCAACGCCTTCTGGAAAGACTCCTGGAAGGTCCGGCCCATGGCCATCACTTCCCCAACCGACTTCATCTGAGTCGTCAGGCGCGAGTTCGCTTGGGGGAACTTCTCGAATGCAAAGCGCGGGATCTTGGTGACGACGTAGTCGATGGACGGCTCGAAGGACGCGGGCGTCGCACCGCCGGTGATGTCATTGCGCAGTTCGTCCAGCGTGTAACCGACCGCCAACTTCGCGGCGACCTTCGCAATGGGGAAACCCGTCGCCTTGGATGCGAGAGCGGAGGAACGGGACACCCGCGGGTTCATCTCGATCACGATCATCCGCCCATCCTTGGGGTTGATCGCGAACTGTACGTTGGAACCGCCGGTATCCACCCCGATCTCGCGCAGCACAGCGATGGAGGCATTACGCAGGATCTGGTATTCCTTGTCGGTCAGCGTTTGCGCGGGCGCGACGGTGATCGAGTCGCCGGTATGCACACCCATCGGATCCAGATTCTCGATGGAGCAGACGATGATGCAGTTATCGGCGCGGTCACGCACGACCTCCATCTCGTACTCCTTCCAGCCGAGCAGCGACTCCTCGATCAGCAACTCGTTGGTCGGACTGGCTTCGAGACCCCGCTTGCAGATCTCGTGGAACTCTTCCATGTTGTAGGCGATGCCGCCGCCGGTGCCTCCGAGCGTGAAGCTGGGCCGGATGATGACCGGGAAGCCGATGCCGCCCTGCGCCTGCAGCGCCTCTTCCATGCTGTGGGCAATGGCGGAACGCGCGGAACCGAGCCCGATACGAGTCATCGCCTCTTTGAACTTCAGGCGGTCCTCCGCCTTGTCGATAGCTTCCTGCGAGGCGCCGATCAGTTCAACGCCGAACTTGTCGAGCACGCCATGACGGGCCAGATCCAAGGCACAGTTGAGCGCCGTCTGCCCGCCCATCGTCGGCAGCAGGGCATCCGGACGCTCCTTCTCGATGATCCGCTCGACCACCTGCCAAGTGATCGGCTCGATGTAGGTAACGTCCGCCGTCTCCGGGTCGGTCATGATGGTGGCCGGGTTGGAGTTGACCAGGATGACCTTGTAGCCCTCCTCCCGCAGCGCCTTGCAGGCCTGGGCGCCGGAATAGTCGAACTCGCAGGCCTGACCAATGATGATCGGGCCAGCGCCGATGATCAGGATGCTCTTGATGTCGTTACGTTTGGGCATTGCCTCGCCTCGATGATTCTGAAGCGGCGGACCGAAGGCCGCCGGTTGCATTCTTTACTTTGCGCCGTCTTCCATCAGGCGGATGAAGCGGTCGAACAGGTAGGAAACGTCGTGCGGTCCCGGACTCGCTTCCGGGTGGCCCTGGAAGGAAAAGGCAGGTACGTCAGTCCGGGCAATGCCCTGGTTGGTCCCATCGAACAAAGACACATGGGTCACCCGCAGATTGTCCGGCATGGTCGCCGCATCCACCGCAAAGCCGTGGTTCTGGCTGGTGATCAACACCTGGCCGGTTTCCACATCCTTGACCGGGTGGTTTGCACCGTGGTGGCCCGCTTTCATCTTGAGCGTCTTGGCCCCGGAGGCCAGGGCCAGCAGTTGATGCCCCAGGCAGATGCCGAAAGTCGGCAGACGGGCTGCAAGGATCTCCTTGATCGCCTCGATGGCGTAATCGCAAGGCTCCGGATCCCCCGGGCCGTTGGACAGGAACACGCCATCCGGCTTGAGAGCCAGCACATCCTTGGCTGGCGTCTGGGCCGGCACCACCGTCAAGCGACAGCCGCGGGAGGCCAGCATGCGCAGGATGTTGCGCTTGACCCCGAAGTCGTACGCGACGACGTGAAAACGGCTATCACCGGAAACGAAGCCTTTGCCCAGTTCCCACTCGCCTTCCGACCACGGATAGGAAGACTTCACGCTGACGACCTTGGCGAGATCCATGCCGGCCAAGCCCGGGAACTCCCGTGCTGCGACAATCGCCTGCTCGGCATTCAGCGCCGCCCCCTCAGCGGCGGTGACGATACACCCTGCCTGAGCGCCCTTCTCCCGCAGGATGCGGGTAAGTTTGCGCGTATCCAGGCCGGCGATCGCAACGATGTTCTCATCACGGAGATAGGCATCCAGCCTCTTCTCCATCCGGAAATTCGAAGGCAGCAGCGGCAGATCACGGATCACCAGGCCGGCGGCATGGACCCTATCCGCCTCCACGTCCTCCCGATTGACACCGGTATTACCGATGTGCGGGTAGGTCAGCGTCACGATCTGGCGGGAATAACTGGGATCCGTGAGGATCTCCTGATATCCGGACATGGAGGTGTTGAACACCACCTCGCCAACCGTGCTGCCGACCGCACCAATACCCTTGCCGAAAAAAACCGTCCCGTCGGCAAGCGCGAGAAGGGCGGGCGGAAAAGCGGTCACGACAAACTCCTGAGTTTCAGCCGAAAATGGGGACAAGCCGGCCTGAGCGCCCCCATATGTGAAAAAAACGGGACGACCCAATGGGGCGATCCCGCTATCAAATCCTTGAGATTCTAACGTTTTTGGCCCCTCGAGGCAAACCCGAGGGCAACGCAGGCGGAGCCTGGCCGCAATGCCGCGAGCCACTTGAGTCCGACGCGCGCGCCGCCTCCCGGCCAGCTAGTTCGAAAGGTTGCGGCTACTTCAAACCCAGGACATCCTGCATGTCGAAGAGCCCGGCAGACCTGCCGTGCAGAAATCGTGCAGCCCGGAGCGAACCGATGGCGTAAGGCATCCGGCTGCCCGACTTGTGAGTGATCTCGATGCGCTCGCCGATACCCGCGAACAGGACCGTGTGATCCCCCACCACGTCTCCGCCCCGTATGGTGGAAAAGCCGATGGTCTCGGCCTTGCGCTCACCCGTCACTCCTTCGCGGCCATAGATTGCACAATGATCCAGGTCGCGCCCGAGCTCGCGCGCCACCACCTCACCCATCCGCAGCGCCGTACCAGAAGGCGCATCCACCTTGAAACGGTGGTGAGCCTCAATCACCTCTACGTCGTAACCCTCAGAGAGGATGCGGGCAGCCACTTCGAGCAACTTGAACACCGCGTTCACACCCACCGCCATATTGGGCGCAAAAACCACCGGGATTACCTCTGCCGCCCTGGCAATGGCAGCCTTGCCTGCCGCATCGAAACCGGTGGTGCCGATGACAGCCGCCTTGCCCAGTTCCCGCGCCAACGCCAAGTGCCCCAGCGTCCCCTCTGGCCGCGTGAAATCGATCAGGCAATCTGCCGAAGCAATTGCCCGCCGGGCATCCTCCGTGATGAGCACACCTGTAGCGGCGCCGACCAGCTCACCTGCATCCCGTCCTGCGAAGGTCGTACCCGGGCGGTCGAAAGCCGCCGCAAGAACAACCCCCTCCTCTTTCAGCGCCGCTTCGATCAGCATCCGCCCCATCCGCCCGGAGGCACCAGCGATCGCTACGCGTATTCCACTCATCTCACTTTCCACATGAACATTTCGGATCGACGCTGACAATCGGTCGACGTCTCACCATTTACTTGCTTTCGGTCGCCGGCACATCCACCACGCGGGAGCGACGCTCCTGCTGCGCGGCAGCAGCGCCCTGGGCATCGCCCGCGGCAACATCCCCTTCGACGTGATCCAGCCTGTCATCGACGAAGTAGACAGAAATGATCCGCTGCTCCGCCTCAGCCTTGCCCGGTTTGAAGCGATAAACGTAGTCCCAGCGATCTTTGCGGAATACATCGACGATCAGTGGCGAGCCAAGGACGAAACGCACCTGATCGCGCGTCATGCCTTTTTTTAGTTGGGAAACCATCGCCTGGTCCACGTAATTCCCCTGGCGAACGTCTATCTTGTAAGGATTCACCTTGTTAACGATGGTATCGACGGAACAAGCGGTGACAAGCACGGCGGCAATGAGCACGCAGGGGAGCGAGGAACGCATGGAGTGGGTCAGGTAGGGGCGTCGGCATCGACGCACGGTTCTCAGTAAAGGGCAAAAAATATAACATAGCGCCGCTGGGCAGACCGTCCTACCTCGCTGCCCCTCCCTAGCCACCCGACAGGCAACTATGTCCGAGAACTCTAAAAGCTTAAAAAGCATCGGCCTGAAGGCGACTTATCCGCGCCTCAAGATTCTGGACCTGTTCCAGAACTCCGATCTGCGCCACCTCACTGCGGAAGACGTCTATCGACTGCTGATGAACGAGGGCATGGATATCGGCCTCGCCACGGTGTATCGCGTTCTGACGCAATTCGAGCAGGCCGGCCTGCTTGAGCGCCATTACTTCGAATCCGGCAAGGCGGTGTTCGAACTGAACCAAGGAGGTCACCATGACCACTTGGTGTGCCTGCAATGCGGCAAGGTCGAAGAGTTCTACGACCCGGAGATCGAGAAGCGTCAGAATGCGGTGGCCGCCGACCGTGGCTTTGCGGTCAAGGAGCATGCGCTCTATCTCTATGCGGACTGCCTGCGCAAGGACTGCCCCAATCGCGGAGACGAGAGCCTCTGACTGCGTAGAGGTCCTAGGCGCTCTGCCCGCCCAGGATCTCGCCGGAGCTTCTCAGACGGAGGCCGTCGCCAGCATTTCCGCCGCGTGCTGGCGGGTGGTATCGGTGATATTCACCCCACCCAGCATGCGGGCGATTTCCTCGATTCGCGCTGCCGCATCCAGCGGAGTCACTTCGCTCAAGGTCTCCCCTCCCCGTTCTGCCTTGGCAATCTGCCATTGCCAGTCCGCGCAGGCCGCGACCTGCGGCAGGTGGGTGACACACAAGACCTGCCTGTCCTTCCCCAGGCGGGCAAGCAGTTTGCCGACAATCTCGGCCACCCGCCCCCCGATTCCAACGTCCACTTCGTCGAAGATCAGCGTAGGCGTAGCCGAATCCCGGCTGGTCATGACCTGGATTGCCAGGCCGATGCGCGAAAGCTCACCGCCGGAAGCCACTTTCGCCATGTTGCGCAGAGCCTGACCCGGGTTAGCAGCCACCCGGAACTCCACCTGTTCGACACCGCTCGCACTCGGCTCGCAGGGCTCTAGCGCCACCTCGAAACGACCGCCAGCCATCGCCAGCGTCTGCATCGCTTCCGTGATTTCCGCCGAGAGCCGCTCGGCAGCAGGACGTCGGGTCGCCGACAGCTTCGCAGCAAGCTCAGCGTAACGCTGGCGACTGCGGGCCTCGGCCTCCGTCAGCCGCACCGGGTCGGCACTGACCTCAAGCTCCTCGAAACGCGCCTTCCACCCTTCGAGCAGACCAGGCAACTCCTCGGGAGCGGACCGGTACTTCCGCGCGACATCCATCACCGCGGATAAACGACGCTCCACTTCCGCGAGGCGTTCAGGATCTAGGTCCAACCTGTCTCGATAGCGTTTGAGTGCATGCAGTGCTTCATCAGCCTGCACCGCCGCCGAGGACAAGAGCTCCCTCACCTCGCCCAGCCCAGAATCGATGGCAGCAAGCTCAGCCATGCGGGCATCCAGCTGCCCTAGCATCGCGCAGATGGCGAAATCACCTTCATCCAGCGCAGCCAACGTCGCATCGGCGCCTTCCATCAGGCTGGCGGCATGAGCAAGGCGGACGTGTTCGGCATTCAATTCGGACCATTCGCCCGCCTCGAAACCCAACTCGTCCAGCTCCTTGATCTGCCAGCCCAGCAGCTCGCGTTCCCGCACAGAGGCTTCGCTGTTCTGCTGCGCGGCCCTCAAGGCAGCGGCGGCCTGCTGCCAGTGCCGGTAGTTGTCGGCCACCTCCCTGACAAGCGCCTGCGCCCCCGCGTGGGTGTCGAGCAGGGCGCGTTGCGCATCGCCGCGAAGCAAGGCGTGATGAGCGTGCTGCCCGTGTATGTCGGCGAGGAAATCCGCGGCTTCGCGCAATTGCGCCAGGGTGGCCGGCGTACCGTTGATCCAGCCGCGACTGCGGCCTCCCGCATCGACGACGCGACGGAGGATCACCATGCCATCTTCGGTGGGCAAATCCTGCCCGGCCAACCATGACGCAAGAGCCCCGCCTTCCTCCAGGTCGAATTCGGCGGCGATATCAGCCTTCTCCCGCCCCGCCCGGACCACAGAAC
>NZ_WUEI01000050.1 GCF_012911025.1 Azoarcus sp. TTM-91
CCGGGGGAGATCGCGGTGTCCATCGCCGCCGAGCTGGTGGCGGCGAAGAACGGGGTGACGCCGGAGCGGGTGCTGCCGGTGGCCGAGGCGAAGGCGGCGCTGGAGCTGGCGGCGGATACCTTGTCGGTCTGCGCGGTGGGCGGGCGAGGGCGGTGAGGCGCAGCGGCGGTTCTTCAACAACACAATGACCGCCAACCGCCAACCGCCAACCGCCAACCGCCAACCGCCAACCGCCAACCGCCAACCGCCAACCGCCAACCGCCAACCGCCAACCGCCAACCGCCAACCGCCGGGCCGGGAACGTGGGACTCAATCTCGTTGGGGCCGGGCTCTCCGGCTGGCTCGAGCAAGGCAGCGCGCGCGTAGCCTTTTCGCCGCGATGCCGCCGGCAGACAAGGCCCTGGCCAGCGCGGCGAAGCAGCTACCCGGCCGGAGGGAGGCCGCCGCTCACGCCGGGGGGTGCTTTCACACCTTCACCACCTGCGGCTGCCAGGCCAGCGCGTAGGCGCTGATCAGGTGCTCGCGGGTGGCCTTGTAGCGGTCCCAGTCGAAGCCGGCGAGGAAGGCGCGGGCGGTTTCGGCGCCGCGGCGGAACAGGTCCAGCTTGCCGGCGTCGTCCATTTCGAAGTTCAGCCAGTCGTGGTCGGCGGTGTCGATGTAGGCCACCAGCTGCTTGAAGTCCGGGTTCTTGCGGATGAACTCGTAATCCAGGCAGTGGCGGGCGGAGTTGAAGGTCTGGGTGATGAGCTTGGACAGCTTGCCGATCTCGTGGCTGCGGTCGTCCCACTGCAGCTTGGCGCCGAAGGTGGGGCGGCTGGGCACCTTGTAGGTGTTGTGGAAGGCGTCGATGGGAAAGTTGGAGAGCACCCCGCCGTCGATGAAGCAGGCTTGCGGCGGCGGGAAGGGCGGCTCGCGGTCGGGCCGCAGGTCGCCGTCGTTGAGGCCGGCCTGCTCGCACCACTGCGCCAGGTGGGCCGGGTCGCGGATCTTCAGCGGCCGGCGGAAGGGGCGGAAGAAGACCGGGATGGACATGGAGCAGCGGGCGTAGTCGGCCGGGTTCACCGCCTCAGGTTCGTCCCAGTACAGCCCGGCCATGCGCGGGAATTCCACCTTGGTCTCGGTGGCGATGTCGGCGGCGACGATGCAGAGGTAGTCCTTGTCCGCGTCCAGCGCGGGCAGCTGGGCCTTGCCGTCCAGCTGCGAGGCGCGCTGCGGGCTGTCCTCGCGCAGACGCCAGCCGGGCGGGGTGGTGGCCATGCGGGCGCGCAGCTGGGCGGTGCTGTGGATGCCGGCTCCGGCCAGCACCTGGGTGAGCCAGGCGTGGAAGCGGTCGCCCCGGTTGAGGCCCATCATCTCGTCCAGGTTGTCCAGGATCTGCATGCCTTTCCAGAAGCCCTTGATGAGGCCGGGGCGCTTCAGCATGGTGTTGATGAAGTCGGGGGCATCGTCGTCGCCGTCGTCCTTGCCGTCGATGAAGCTGGCCATCGGCATGTTGGCGACGACCTCGATCAGGGCGTCGCTCTTCGCCCGCGCCGGCTCGTCCAGCGCCGCCAGCGCCAGCGCGGTGATGGAGCCGGCGGAGGCGCCACCCAGGCAGATGAAGCGCAGCCCGGCCTGCTCCAGCACATAGATGTAGCCCAGCAGCGCGACGCCGAGCACGCCGCCGCCTTCCATCACCAGGTCGACGTACTGGTGGCCGGCGCCGTCCAGCACGTCGCTGTAGCGCAGCTGGTCCAGCCCTTCCGCCTTCAGCCGCTCGATCACCGGCGCCGCCGCCGCATGAAAATCCGCTGCCTTCAGTGCCATCTTCCGCCCCTTGCCCGTGTCCGCTCCGCGGAAGTCTAGTTCCACGTCATGGATAGGCAAGGCGGCGTTTCCCCGGCGCTGGCGGTCGGCCCGAAACGCCGCAGCGGGATTCAACACGGCTCGATTAGAATCGCCGCTCCCGCCCAGGCATCGCGCCCTCATCTTGCACTCCAGTCCCTATTTCGAGTTGATCGTGCCCATAGGCTTCGGCCTGCTCGGCATCGTCCTGCTCGCCTGCTGGGGCGTGCTCAGGCAGCAGCGTTTCCTGCCCTGGATGGCGGCCGGCTATGTGCTGCCGGCGCTGGGGCTGGCGCTGCAGAGCGCCATGAGCAACGCCGAGCTCGCGCGCTGGTCGCTGCTCACCGGCCTGCTGCACATGAGCGGTTGCTGGTCGCTGGCACGCGGTCTGACGATGCGGCGCGGGGAGAACCTGCGGCTGTGGCCCGGCCTGCTGATAGGCGCGGCCGCGCTGCTGGCGCTGTTCCGTTACGGTTGGATCGACGACCGCATCGGCCAGCGCGCGCTGTGGCTCTCCGCCGGCGTGGCGGCGATGCTGATGCTGCCGCTGCGCAGCGTGATGCGAAGCGACACCGGTGGCGATCCGCTGGAGCGGCTGCTGAAGGTGTCCTACGTGGTGCTGCTCGCCTACAGCGTGCTGCGGGTGGTGCTGGTCGCCTGGGTGATCCCCTTCGAGGAGATTCCGCGCCTCACCCGCTCCGGCTACTGGCAGGTGCTGCTGGCGGGCACGCTGGTGTTCGGCATCGGCTTCATGTGCATCCTGGTGGCCTGCGCGGTGCGCGACGTCACCCGGGTGCTGCGCAAGGAGCGCGACCACGACAGCCTTACCGGCCTGCTCAATCGCCGCGCCTTCACCGAGATGGTCAACGCTAGGCTGCAGGACCGCCGGCTGGCGCCGTGGACGCTGCTCGCCTGCGATCTCGACCACTTCAAGCAGATAAACGACGCCTGGGGCCATGCCGCCGGCGACCAGGTGCTGCAGGCGGTCGCCCGGGTGCTGCTGGAGCAGGTGCGGGAGGACGACCTGGTTGCCCGCTTCGGCGGCGAGGAGTTCATCCTGCTGCTGGGCCGCGCCGGCCCGGAAGCGGCGGTGGAGGTGGCGCGGCGCATCCAGGCGCAACTCGCCCGGCACCGCTTCGACGCCATCTCCGGCGGGGTGACCGCCAGCATGGGCCTTGTTCCGCTGACCTCGGCGGCGGATCTGCAGCAGGCGCTGGTGGAGGCCGATGGCCAGCTGTACGAAGCCAAGCGCGCCGGCCGCAACTGCATACGCCTGTCGTCGCCGGCGGGAGCGGCCGGCGCAGCCCTTGCCGCGGCGCGGCCGCATGCGGAAACGCCGGGTGTGTGAGCCGTGCGCGCTGGCCTGGCGCTTCCGCGCCGTCTTCCGATGAGGAGATCCGATTCGACATGAAATGCCTGGTCGTCATCGCCCATCCGCTCGGCGACAGCCTGTGCCAGGCGCTGGCCCGCAGCGCCATTGAAGCGCTGAGCGCCGCCGGCCACGAAGTGGTGGTCGAGGATCTCTACGCCAGCGCCTTTCCGCCCGCGCTGAGCGCCGAAGAGCGGCGCAGCTACTACGCCGCCGGCTTCGATGCCCGGGCGGTGCAGGCCCAGGCGGAGCGCCTGCTGGCGGCCGAGGCGCTGGTGCTGGTCTTTCCCACCTGGTGGTTCGGCTTCCCGGCCACGCTCAAGGGCTGGTTCGATCGCGTATGGGCGCCGGGCATCGCCTACGACCACGCCCGCGACCTCGGCGCCATCCAGCCGCGCCTGCTCAAGCTGCGGCGCGCGCTGATGATCACCAGCCTGGGTTCGCCCTGGTGGGTGGACCGCCTGGTGCTGCGCCAGCCGGTGAGGCGGGTGCTGAAGACCGCGCTGCTGGGCACCTGCGCGCCGGCCTGCCGGCTGCAGGCGCTGTCGCTGTACAAGGCGGAGCGCCTGGACGACGCCAGGGTGGAGGGCTTCCGGCGGCGCATCCGGCGCACGATCGCGGGCTGGCGGGGGTGATCGCCGTGCCGGTTGCCGGTGGGCGTGAAGTCGGGAATTTCCCGGCATTTCAGATTCCTGCCGAGGATTTCCCCGCCTTGTGCCCGGTGCCGCTTTCCATCAGGCAGGACCGTGACGGGCTTACCCCCGCCTTCGGCGTCGTCGCCGTGCTTGCCGGCAGCGCGGTCAAGCCCACCATCAGCGGCCATACCCTGAGCGCCACGACTGCTGGCAATGGCTACGTCCTTTGCGGCAGGCAGGAGCTGCCGGCCGCTCTCCGTTGGGCCGGAGTTCCCTGCAGGGAGCGGCTTCCGGCGGAAGAAGAGCGGCGCTGGTGGCCGGCGTTCCTCCCGGACGGGGGCTGCAGTAGATTGGAGGACTGCCATGCGGCAGTGCAACTGTTGTTCGACAGGGCGGCAGGGCGGCCCGATACCAAGACCAAGGGGAGAACCGATGAAACAAAAAACAATGACGAAGGAACTGTTCAGGCGCGGCACGCTGTGCGCCGCCCTGGGCGCTCTGTTTCACGCGCCGGCGGCCCTGGCGGTTGCATGCGATGTGACCGGGACAGTCATCACCTTCAGTTGCGACGCCACCTCGGTCAACGTCCAGGCCGAGTCCGCTTCCTCGTCGCTGACACTGACGGATTTCAGCACCGCCAGCCTGTTCTTTGCGCCCCGCCCCGCCGGCTACGCGAGCCAGCCGTCCTTCGACCAGGTGCTGAACATCCTCGGCAGTTCGGTCATCAACAATGCGGCCGGGGTGGCGATCAACGGCCAGAGCTTCGATCAGGCCAACCGCAACATCGTCGTCAATATCGGCGCCGATGCGCAGATTTCATCCATCGGCGGCGACGGGGCGGTGTGGATACGCAACGACGTGTCCGGCGATATCACCATCGCCAATGAAGGGACGGTGGATTACGCCGGCATCGGCGCCGCGATCAGTGCCACCACCAACGATGGCAACGTCACCCTGAGCAACGCCGGCGTGGTGACCGCAACCGGCGGCGCGCGCGGCGTCTATGCCGACGGCGGCTTCAACAGCAGCAGCGCACTGGTGAGCATCGTCAATACCGGTACCGTCACCGCGGATGCGGCCGGGCTTCGTGCGGTGAACTACAACGGGCTGGCCAGCATAGACAACAGCGCAACAGTGTCCTCGACCGAGCGCCAGGCGCTGGTCGCATGGTCGAGCGATGGGCCGGTGAGCATCACCAACTCAGGCTCGGTTTCCTCGACCGCCGACATCGCCGTGCAGGCGGCGTCCGAATACGGCGACATCACCGTCACCAACAGCGGCCTGATCAATGCGCCGGCGGATGCCGCCGCGGCGGCGCTGGCGGGGCGTTCCGCCATGGGCATCTCCGCGGTGGTGGACATGGTGCCGGCCGACTGCTCCGACTGTTACGGCAATGTCAGCGTGACCAACACCGCCAGCGGCGAGATCAACGCGCTGGGCGATTACGGCATCGAAGCGCAGACGCCGGATGGCAACATCGTGCTGAACAATGCCGGCACGGTGCGCGGCGCTTCCGGCGTCTACCTGAACTCGCTGTCAGGCACGGTCAACGCGACCAACACTGGCAGCATCTACGCGCTGGACGGCGGCGGGAGCGCGCTCCATGTCGAGGGCGCGGACAGCGGCACGGTGAGCAACAGTGGCTTGCTCTATGGCGTGAACAACGCAGTCAGCGTGGCCAATGGCGCCACGATCACGGTGAACAACGCCGCCGCCGGCCGCGTGGTCGGCGGCCTGAGCATGGCCGGCGGCAGTTTCAGCAACAGCGGCCTGCTCGCGCTCAAGACCGGCGTCGATGCAAGTGCCATTTCCTCCACCGGCAACGTGACCCATGCCACCGTCGCCGGCGACTTCGTGCAGACCGCCAGCGGCACGCTGATGATCGCGGCGCAGAGCGCGAATGCCTCCACCGGTTACAGCACGCTGAGCGTCGGCGGCAGCGCCAGCATGGCCGGCACACTCTATGTGGACGTGAAGGCGCTGAATTCGCTGGCGGCCGGCGAGACCCTCAGCGGCGTGGTCAGCGCCGGTAGTCTCAGCGGCAACTTCGACAGCGTGGTGGACAACAGCGCGATGTTCAATTTCCTCAGCGTTGCCACCACCGGCAGTGGTGGCCATATCGACCTCGCGGTGGTGAATACCCTTACCGCGGAACAGGCGGTTACCGGCCTGGGTGCGACGCCGGCTATCGGCGCCGCGAGAGTCCTCGACCAGATCATCCAGAACAGCGGCAGCCACCCCGGCATGAGCGGCGTCATCCAGGCCCTGGGCAGCCTGGAGACGGAGGGCGAGGTCGGCGCCGCGGTGTCCCAGACGGTTCCGCTGATGACCGGTGGCACCATCCAGGCCGCCCAGGGCGCGCTGGGCGGCATCAACCGCATCGTCCAGGCGCGCATCGGCAGCAACCGCGGGCTGTCCTCCGGCGACGGCTTCGTCAGCGACGGCAACATCTGGGCCAAGACCTTCGTCTCCTGGGCGGACCAGGGCGAGCGTGATCGCGTCGAGGGCTACAAGGCCACCACCTACGGCTTCGTCTTCGGTGCGGATGGCGTCGTCTCGCCCACGCTGCGTCTGGGGGCCGCCTTCGCCTACGGGCGCAGCGATATCGACGGCAAGTCCTCCACCGCGTCGCAGAGCGCGGATGTCGATATCTACCAACTGATAGGCTACGGCAGCCTCAGCCTGGACGAGCGCACTGAGCTCAACTTCCAGGCCGGCATCGGCCGCAACAGCAACGACGGCCGCCGCCGCATCGGCTTCATGGGCGTCACCGCCGACTCCGACTACGACAGCGACACCGCGATGCTGGGCGTGGGCATTGGCCGGGTCTACGCGCTGGATGCCAAGAGCAGCCTCACGCCCTCGGTCAGGCTGGACTACACCTGGGTGAAGGACCATTCCTACCGCGAGAGCGGTGCGGGGGCGCTGAGCCTGGATGTGGATAGCCGCAGCACCGAAGCGCTGGTCATCTCGGCCGAGGGCAAGCTGGCCCACCAACTGAACGAGCGCACCGCGCTGACTGCCAGCCTGGGGGCCGGCTACGACACCATCAACAAGCGGGCAAGCATCGTTTCCGCCTTTGCCGGTGCGCCCGGCGCGGCCTTCGTCACCCGCGGCGCCAGGCAGGATCCCTGGCTGCTCCGGGGCGGCGCGGGGGCGACGTACAAGACCGCTTCCGGCGTCGAGATCACCGCGCGGTACGACGCCGAATACCGCGATGACTTCCTCAACCAGACCGCTTCGGTGAAGGCCAACTGGCCGTTCTGAACCCGGCGCCGGGGCTGCGGACCCCGCGCCGTTCACGCCGCGGTACGCCCGCCGTGGGGGGGCTTTCCCCGTCCGCCGGCTGAAGAGCGCGGGGGAAGGGGACGCGCGGGGCCGGCTTGTCCGGCCGCCGCCGGCGCGGCTAGAATCCGGCCCGGGTGTCAGCCGCATGTCGCGGTGGGACAGGTTAAAGATGATGCGCGGTCGGGCCGCCGCGCGGAGTGAATCAAAGACCATGTCCCGACATCCGTCCCGGCAGGCCCTGCCGCGCGCGCAGATCCTGGCCGAGCGCGCCTTTTCCACCCTGGAGCGTTTCCTCCACATCGAAGCCTTCAGCGGCGTCGTGCTGCTGCTTGCGGCCGCCATCGCGCTGATCTGGGCGAACTCTCCCGCGGCGCACAGCTACCATGCCCTGTGGCATGCGCCGGTCACGCTGGGCATAGGCGACTACGTCTTCACCCAGACGCTGCATTTCTGGATCAACGACGCGCTGATGACCGTGTTCTTCCTCGTCGTCGGCATGGAGATCCGGCGCGAGATCCACGAAGGCGCGCTCGCCAGCCTCCAGCTCGCCGCGCTGCCGCTGGCGGCGGCGCTGGGCGGGGTGGTGGTGCCGGCGTTGATCTTCCTCGCCCTCAACGGCAGCGATCCGCTGCAGCGCCAGGGTTGGGCGGTGCCCACCGCCACCGACATCGCTTTCGCGGTCGGCGTGCTGGCGCTGCTGGGCAAGTCCATCCCGGGCACGGTGCGGGTCTTCCTGCTCGCGCTGGCCATCATCGACGACATCGTCGCGGTGCTCATAATCGCCCTGTTCTACTCCGGCGGCCTGGACTACTCGGGGCTGCTGGTGGCGGCAGTCGGCATCGCCATGGTGGTGGGGCTGCAGCGCATAGGCGTCGGCAGCGCCTACGCCTACGTGGTGCCGGGCGCGGTGCTGTGGGTGGGCCTGCTGCAGACCGGCGCCCATCCGACGCTGGCCGGCGTGGTGCTCGGCATGATGACGCCGGTGCTGCCCGGCTTCTCGCGGGAACGGCCGGTCGAGGTCGTCGGCCGCGCCATCAAGGACATCTGCGAGCGGGCGGAGGACGCCAGTGCCGGCCCGCAGCCGCTGGTGGAGCCGCTGAAGCGGCTGCGCCGCGCCCAGCGCGACCTGATGCCGCCAGTGACGCGGGTGCAGATGGCCCTGCATCCCTGGGTGGCCTTCGGCGTGATGCCCCTGTTCGCGCTGGCCAATGCCGGCGTCAGCCTGGGCGGCGTGAATCTTGATGCCAGCGGCGCCTGGAGCGTGCTGGCCGGGGTGATGGTGGCGCTGGTGGTGGGCAAGCCGGTGGGCGTGATTGCCGCCAGCTGGCTGGCGGTGCGGCTCGGCTGGTGCCGGCTGCCGCCGGGCGTGAGCTGGTCGGGCGTGTGCGTGGTCGGCCTGCTGGCTGGCATCGGCTTCACCATGTCCATCTTCATCGCCATGCTCGCCTTCACCGACGAGAACCTGCTCGGCGCCGCCAAGCTGGGCGTGCTGCTGGGCTCGCTGGTGGCCGCGGTGATCGGCATCGCCTGGGGCCGGGTATATGCGCGGCGCCTGCGGCAGCAGGCGGGGCGGGCCGCTGCACCGGCGCCTGTGGTGGGTTGAGCACCTCCTTCAGGGCTGTTCCTGCAGCCACGCCAGCAGGGCGGCGGCGGCCGGTTTGTGGCGGCCGGCGGCGCTGAGGCGCCCGTGGTACTGGCCGGCTTCCTGCTGCCAGGGGTGGATGGCGCACAGGCGGCCTTGCGCCACCAGCGGTTCCGCTGCCAGCGCCGGGGCGAGCAGGGCACCGGCGCCGGCGAGCGCGGCCTCCATCGCCGAGATGGGGTCGTCTACCTCCAGCCCGCCGGGCGGCGTCAGGCCGGTGCCCAGCGCGCCGCGCAGCCAGCGTTCCCAATTCAGGCCGTGGGCATGGATCAGCGGCAGATCCCTCAGCCGGCCCGCGGCCAGCAGGACGCTGCAGCGTTCCGCCAGGGCGGGCGCAGCATAGGCGCCGATGCGCAGGGGCTGCAGCGGTACGCCATCGGCGCGGGGATTGGTTTCCGGGTGGATCATCAGGTCGGCCTCGGCCAGCGGCGCCGGTGCGACCTCCAGAACCAGCCGTGGATGCTGGCGGCGGAAGGTGGCCAGCCGCGGCAGCAGCCAGCGGCTGCCGAACAGCGGAGCCACCTCGATGCGCAGGCGTTCGCCCTCTGCCGTGCGCAGGGTGGTGGCCTGCTGCCGCAGTGCGGCCAGCTGCGCCGCGACCGCCGCGGCATGGCGGGCACCGGCGGCCGACAGGCTCACGCGCCGGCCGCGGCGTTCGAACAACGCGACTCCCAGCTTGGCCTCCAGCTGCCGTACCCGGTGGCTCACTGCCGACTGGCTCAGCGCCAGTTCGCCGGCGGCGGCGGCAAAGCCGCCCAGGCGGGCGGCGGCCTCGAAGGCAATCAGCTCCGGCAGCGGCAGGCGGTGCAGCAGAGGCCGCGTCGGGGCAGGAGCTGGGGAAGAAGCGGGATGGCGGCTCATGATGGCTCCGTGGGTCCAAGGGGATTATCGGCCGCGGCGATTGCGGCGTCAGGGCCTGCGCTGCGGTTGTCCTTGCTGTCATGATGGCGGCCGGAGGAAACCCATGGACGCCCGCCTGCCCGAACCGCTGCCGCCTCTGCATGCCCTGCTCGCTTTCGAGGCGCTGGGCCGCTTGCGCTCGGTCGCCGCTGCCATCCACGAGCTGCGTGTCAGCCGCGCCGCCCTGAGCCGTTCGATCGTGCTGCTGGAGCACAGGGTGAAGCTGCGGCTGGTCCTGCGCTATTCGCCCGCGGTGGCATTGAGTACCGCCGGCGAAGCCTATTTCCGCGCGGTGCAACGCTTCGCGCTCGGACTGGCGGACGAGCTGCAGGCGTTGTCGCCCTCGGCGGTCGCCGAACTGCGGGTGGCCGCCACTCCTGGTTTCGCCCGCTTGTGGCTGGCACCCCGCCTGGCCGGGCTCGCCCACCGGCTGCCGTGGCTGCGCCTGCGGCTGTCGGTGTCGGAGAACCTGGCGGACCTGGCAGGCGGGGAGGCGGAACTGGCGATCCGTTACTGCGAGGCGGTCGACCCGCCTTTCGAAGCGCTGCCGTTGTGGCGCGACGAGGCGATTGCCCTTGCCTGCCCGACGCTGGCCTCCACCGCCCGCTTGCTGTCACCCGCCGCCTTGGTACGGGAACTGCCGCTGGTCGCGCATCCCTCCTTTCCCTGGCGCGATTTCGCGCCGGAGGCGGAAGAGCGCCCCCTCCTGATCTGTCACGACCTAGTCTTCGTGCTAGAGGCGGCGGCCCGCGGCGATGGCATCGCCCTGGTGCCGGGCCGTCTCGCCGCGGATTTTGCCCGTGCTCACGATCTGGTGCAGGCACACGAGCGCCGCTTGCCGGCGCGCCGCTACCAATTGGTGGCGCCCGTTGGCGCCCTGCAACGGCCGGCGGCCCGCGCCTTCTCCGATTGGTTGCTGGAGGAGGTGGCCGGTAGCGTGGCGGAGTGAGCCGGGCGGCCGCGTGCATTGCCGCGTCGGTCGTGGGTTGCCGGGGAGCTTGCCCATGCCCGGTTCTTCGGTTCATCGAATCTGCTTTTCCGGAAAAAAGAAGGGCTCCCGTCGGGGAGCCCTTGCAAGACGGCGGGCGTCGCGGATGGGAGAGGAAGGGCGCCACACCACCAGGCCGCGAATAAGGCGGCAGGGCAGAGTCTGAACCGTCACGCCCGAGTGCTGGCGAAGCGCGCTTGACGGCTGATACGCGAGAATTCGCCAGCACGGCGGCGGGACGACGGAATAGTGCAGATGACGGCCGCCTTCATCGGCCGGGAGTTCGCCGATGACTGTCGTCCTGCCGCTGCTCGACCTGACCGCCCTGCCGGTGGAAATCCGCGCAGACGGTGCGGTGCGCCTGGTGCGCGCCGGCCGCGCGGCTGGGCTGGAACACCTGGGCTGCATGCTTACCGAGCTTGCTCCCGGCCATGCCGCCTGGCCGCGCCACGCCCACCGCAACAACGATGAACTGGTCTACGTGCTCGCTGGCCGCGGTGAGGCGGAGTACGGCGAGCGCGGCGAACGCCGTGTCTCCATCGCTGCTGGCGATCTGCTGTGCTTCCCCGCCAGCGCGGCGGCTGGCGCCCACCGCCTGGTCAATACCGGTGCAGAAGTCCTGCGCTACCTGGCGGTCAGCTCCATGCTGGCGCCGGACGTCGTCGAGTATCCGGATGGTGGCAAGCTCGGCCTCTACCTGGGTGCGGCGCCCGGCGGTTCAGCCGAAAGGCGGCAGGAAACGCTGTACTTCCGCCGGCGCGATGCGGTGGCATACGAGGACTGAGGGCGCCTCGCTGGCTCGCCATGCATCCCGTTTCCTCCGCCGCCGTTCTACAGGCAAGGGCCGCAGCCGAGCCGGTGCGCGCGGCGCTGGGTTTCCTGCAGCCGACCGAGCTGCGTCCCTATCACTACCTCCACCACCCGCCGGGCGGCCTGCCGTGGCGCAACTTCGCCTGGGAGCGGCGGCTGTGCGACCTCCGCGACGCGCGCCGGTTGCAGCCCGGCCCGTCGATAGAAGTGGAGGGCTTCGAACTGGTTCGCGGTTGCAGCCCGCCGCCGGATTGCCGGGACGCCGTCGCCCTGCTGCTCGACTACTACCCCGCTTGCGAGGGCTTGCTGCGCCGCCGCCTGGGCGCACGCCGCGCCATCGTCTTCGAACATCGGCTGTGGCAGTGTGGGCCGGCGTGCGGTCTGACTGCTGCAGACGGCGGGGAGGTGACGCTGGCCGCTCTGGCCCGGTGCGACTGCAGCGAGGCCTCCGGCCGCCGCCGCCTGCACTTGGTGCTGCCGCAGGAGGCGGCTTCATTGGCGCTTCGTCGCCACGCCATCGTCAAGCTCTGGCGCCCGCTGGGCGGGCAGGTGCTGGACGCCTCGCTGGCATTGTGCGACGCCGGCAGCCTGCAGAGGGACGCACTGGTGAGTTGCGATATCTACTCTCCGCGGCGTACCGAGCAGATCTTCCTGCTTACCTGGAGCGCCGGGCAGCGCTGGTTCCACTACCCGGAGATGCAGCCGGACGAAGCGCTGATCTTCAAGTGCTTCGATTCCGCCATCGATGGCCGGGCCCGCTTCACCCCGCATGCGGTTTTCGACCACCCCCGGGCTGCGGCCGATGTGCCGCCTTGCCTCGGGCTGGAGGTGAGCTGCCTGCTGCTGTTCGACTGAGGCGACCGGCGAAGGCTGGTGCGGCACCGCCACAGTGCAAGGCGCACCGAAAACGGGCGTGGGGTTGCTTCCCCCGCCGGTGCGCTGACCAATGTTGTAATAAAAACAATGGCTTGAGTCGGAGTTTTCGGCTGGCACGGTAATCGCTTTTCTTGAATGCGATCTTGTATTCAAGAAGGTGCACATGAAAACCACAACCGCCCAAGCGCTGACGATAGCCGCCCTGCAGCAGGCCTACCGCGAGGGCAGCCTCGACCCGGTCGAGGTCATCGACAGCCTGTATGACCGCATTGCCGCCGAGGACGGCGGCGAGGCCTGGATCCTGCTGCGCGAGCGCGCCGCGGTGCGCGCCGAGGCTGCCGCCTGCGCCGCGCTGCTGGCCGACCCGGCCGCGCGCGCCGCCCAGCCGCTGCTGGGCATTCCTTATGCGGTGAAGGACAACATCGACGTCGCCGGCCTGCCGACCACCGCCGCCTGCGCCGAATTCGCCTATACCGCCGAGGCGGACGCCGAGGTGGTGGCGCGGCTGCGCGCCGCCGGCGCCATCCTCGTCGGCAAGACCAACCTGGACCAGTTCGCCACCGGCCTGGTCGGCACCCGCTCGCCCTACGGCGCGGTGAAGAACCCCTTCGATCCCGCCTACATGACTGGCGGCTCCAGCTCCGGCTCGGCGGCGGTGACCGCCCGCGGCTGGGTGGCCTTCGCCCTGGGCACCGACACCGCCGGCTCCGGCCGGGTGCCGGCGGGCGCCTGCAACCTGGTGGGGGTGAAGCCCTCGCCCGGCCTGGTGAGCAGCTACGGCGTGGTGCCGGCCTGCCGCAGCCTGGACTGCGTGTCGGTGTTCGCCCACACGGTGGAAGACGGCTGGACGGTGTTGAGCCTGCTGGCCGGCGCCGACGCGCGCGATCCTTACTCCGCGCCACCGCCGCCGCTGGGCCCGGTGAGTCGCGAGTTGGTGCTGGGCGTGCCGACCGCGCTGGAGTTCTGCGGCGACGCGGTGGCCGAAGCCGCCTGGCGCGCCGCCTTCGACGCCATCGCCGCCCAGCCCGGCGTGCGCTTCGTCGATATCGACCTCGGCCCCTTCAACGACGTCGCCCGCCTGCTCTACGACGGCCCCTGGGTGGCGGAGCGCCGCATCGCCGTCGGCGCCTTCATGGACGAGCATGCGGAGCACATGGAGCCGACGGTGCGCGCCATCATCGGCCGCGCCGACGGCATGCGCCCCACCGACACCTTCCGCGGCCAGTACGCGCTGGAAGGGCTGCGCAAGCGCTGCATGGCCGAGCTGGCCAAGGCCGACCTGCTGCTGGTGCCGACCGCCCCCACCATCTACAGCCACGCGCAGATCGCCGCCGAGCCCATCGCCCTCAACAGCACCCTGGGCGCCTACACCAACTTCGTGAACCTGCTCGGCATGGCCGGGCTGTCCATTCCCGGCCCCTTCCGCGCCGACGGCCTGCCGGCCGGCATCACCCTGCTGGGCGCCGCCGGTTCCGACCACCGCCTGGCCGAAGCCGGCCGCCGGCTGCAGGGCTGCCTGCATCAGCGCTTCGGCATGAGCCTGGCGCAGCCGCCGCTGGCGCAGGCCGCGCTGGCGCCGCTGCCGGCCGCCGAGCCGATGGTGGCCGTGGCGGTGGTCGGCGCCCATCTCTCCGGCCTGCCGCTGAACTGGCAGCTGGTGGAGCGGGGCGGCCGCCTGCTGGAAACCACGCTGTCCGCGCCCGACTACCGCCTCTACGCCCTGCCGGGCACGGTGCCGCCCAAGCCTGGCATGGTGCGCGTGGCCGAAGGCGGCGGCGCGCTGGAAGTCGAGGTGTGGGAGTTGCCGCTGCGCAACTTCGGCAGCTTCGTCGCCGAAATCCCGGCGCCGCTGGGCATAGGCACGCTGACCCTGGCCGATGGCCGCCAGGTGAAGGGCTTCGTTTGCGAAGCCGCCGCGGTGGCCGGCGCGGCGGATGTCACCGCCCACGGCGGCTGGCGCGCCTACCTCGCCAGCCAGCGCGCGCTGGAGGCGGCCGCCTGAGGCTGCCCACCAGAACAAGCAAAACCATCTATGCACTCCCAAGCCCTTTTTCACTCCCCCCGCCCGACAACGTCCGAATGGAGAACCGCCGCATGAAATCCCTCAGAAACCTGCTGCTCCCGCTGGCCGCGGCCCTTGGCACCACGCTGCTGGCCACCGCCCCGGCCCTGGTCCATGCCCAGGACAAGCGCATGGAAACCCTGGTCGTCGCCAACGAATTCGGACCCAACATGCTGGACGTGCAGGGCGTGGGCGCCAACCGCCCGGCCTACGGCGTGTCCTGGATCGTGTATGACCGCCTGATGAGCTACGGCCGCAAGCAGCTGGCCGACGGCAGCTACAGCTACGACTTCACCAAGCTGGAGCCGGAGCTGGCCGAGTCCTGGGAGGTTGCGCCGGACGGCATGAGCGTGGTCTTCCACCTGCGCAAGGGCGCCACCTTCCACGACGGCAGCCCGGTGACCGCCGAGGACGTGAAGTGGTCCTTCGAGCGCGCGCTGGCCATGGGCGGCTTTCCCACCTTCCAGATGAAGGCCGGTTCGGTCGAGAAGCCGGAGCAGTTCGAGGTGGTGGATGCCCAGACCTTCCGCCTGAAGTTCCTGCGCAAGGACAAGATGACCCTGCCCGACCTCGCGGTGCCGGTGGCCTCCATCTACAACTCCAGGCTGGCCAAGCAGCACGCCACCGCCGACGACCCGTGGGCGGCCAACTGGCTGAAGACCAACGCGGCCGGCGGCGGCGCCTACAAGGTGGCGTCGTGGAAGCCGGGCCAGGAGATCGTGTATGACCGCTTCGACGCCTGGAAGAACGGCCCGCTGCCCAAGCTCAAGCGCGTGATCCAGCGCGACGTGCCCTCCGCCGGCAACCGCCGCGCGCTGCTGGCCCGTGGCGACATCGACATCACCTTCGAGCTGCCGCCCAAGGACTTCAACGAGATGGCGCAGGAGAAGGGCAATGTTAAGGTGGAGAGCACGCCCATCGAGAACTCGATGTGGTACCTCGGCATGAACAACGCCAAGCCGCCCTTCGACAACCTCAAGGTGCGCCAGGCGGTGGCCTCGGTGGTGCCCTACGACAAGATCATGCAGAACGCCTTCTACGGCCGCGGCGTGCCGCTGTTCGGCGGCAGCGGCGTCAAGGATGGCAGCTGGATGCAGCCCACCGCGTTCAAGACCGACCTCGCCAAGGCCAAGCAGCTGATGAAGGAAGCCGGTTACGAGAACGGCTTCGAAACCACCATCTCCTTCGACCTCGGCACCGCCACCGTGTCCGAGCCGGCGGTGATCCTGATCCAGGAAGCGCTGGCGCAGATCGGCATCAAGGCCGGCATCGAGAAGGTGCCCGGCTCCAACTGGCGCGCCGCCATCACCAAGAAAGACATGCCGATGATCTTCAACCGCTTCGGCGGCTGGCTGAACTATCCGGAGTACTTCTTCTTCTGGGCGTACCACGGCCAGAACGCGGTGTTCAACACCATGAGCTACCAGAACGAGAAGCTGGACAAGCTGGTGGAAGCGGCCCGCTTCGAAACCGACGCCAAGAAGTACGACCAGGAGGTGAAGGGCTTCATCGACATCGCCTACACCGAGGTGCCGCGCGTGCCCATCGTGCAGCCCATGATGGACGTGGCCATGCAGAAGAACGTGCAGGGCTACACCTACTGGTTCCACCTGCAGCCGGACTACCGCCAGATCTACAAGCAGTAAGCCGTACTGGCCGGCCCGGCACCTGACCGGGCCGGCAGCACCAGACGGCAGACGGCGGCAGCCACAGTTCCGCCGCCCGCCAACGCCGCCCCGCCGCCACCCGCGGCGGCGGCGCGCAACCGGAGTCAGCAGCCATGATCCAGGCCATTCTCAAACGTTTGCTCGGTGCCGTGCCCGCCATCATCGGCGTGGTCATCGTCACCTTCGTCCTCACCCGCGCCCTGCCGGGCGACCCGGCGGCCTACTTCGCCGGCCCGGCCGGCTCCACCGAGGCCATAGAGGAAATCCGGGTGAAGCTGGGCCTCGACCGCAGCCTGCCGGAACAGTTCGTTTCCTATGTGGGCGACCTCGTCCGTGGCGACTGGGGCAACTCCCTCACCACCGGCCAGCCGGTGCTGGCCGAGATCGCCGACCGCTTGCCGGCCTCGCTGGAACTCACGCTGGTCGGCCTGCTGCTGGCGGTGGTGGTGGCGATTCCGCTGGGCGTGCTGGCCGCCACCCGGCCGGGCTCGTGGATAGACCATCTCTGCCGGGGCATCACCACCGCCGGGGTGTCGCTGCCCACCTTCTTCACCGGCCTGCTGCTGGCCTATGTCTTCTACTTCCTGCTCGGCTGGGCGCCCTCGCCGCTGGGCCGGCTGGACCCCTACACCACCGCGCCGGACTTCGTCACCGGCTTCTACCTGATAGACAGCCTGATTGCCGGCGAGCTGGATACCTTCGTCTCCGCTGCCAAGCAGCTCATCCTGCCGGCCATCACCCTGGCGCTGTTCGTGCTGGCACCGCTGGCGCGGATGACGCGCGCCTCCATGCTGGGCGTGCTGTCGGCCGACTTCATCCGCACCGCCCGCGCCTCCGGCCTGCGGCCCACCACCGTGCTGTTCACCTACGCCTTCCGCAACGCACTGCTGCCGGTGCTGACCACGCTGGGCATGGTGTTCTCCTTCCTGCTCGGCTCCAACGTGCTGGTGGAGAAGGTGTTCGCCTGGCCGGGCATAGGCTCCTTCGCCATCGAGGCGCTGGTGGCGTCCGACTACGCGCCGGTGCAGGGCTTCGTGCTCGCCATGGCGCTGCTCTACGTATTGCTCAACCTGCTGATCGACGTGGCCTACGGCCTGGTCGATCCGCGTGCCCGCCTGGAGGCCTGAGATGAGTGCCACTCCTTCCGCCGCTACCCCGGCCACCCCGGTGGCCGCGGCCCGGCCCGGCGCCGTCGCCCTGTGGTGGCGCAACCTCTGTTACGTGTTCGGCGAGAACCCGCTGTCGGCCATCGCCGCCGGCCTGTTCGTGTTCTTCATCGTGCTGGCGGCGCTGGGCCCCTGGCTGGTGCCCTACGATCCGCTGGCCTCGCATGTGGGCGATCCGCTGTCGCCGCCCTCGGCCGCGCACTGGTTCGGCACCGACGCGCTGGGGCGCGACATCCTCTCCCGCGTCATCATCGCCACCCGGCTGGACCTGGGCATCGCGGTGGCGGCGGTGGCGCTGTCCTTCGTCGTCGGCGGCCTGATGGGCTCCTTCGCCGGCTACTTCGGCGGCTGGTTCGACCGCATCAGCACCCGGGTGTCGGACACCATCATGGCCTTCCCGCTGTTCGTGCTGGCGATGGGCATCGTCGCCGCCATGGGCAACACCGTGGCCAACATCGTGCTCGCCACCGCCATCATCAACCTGCCCTTCTACCTGCGGGTGGCGCGGGCCGAGGTGCGGGTGCGGCGCGACGCCGGCTTCGTCGAGGCCGCCCGCCTGGCCGGCAACGGCGAGCTGCGGGTGCTGTTCCACCACCTCATCCCCAACATCCTGCCGCCGATGATGGTGCAGATCTCGCTCAACATGGGCTGGGCCATCCTCAACGCCGCCGGCCTGTCCTTCATCGGCCTGGGCGTGCGGCCGCCGGAAGCGGAGTGGGGAATCATGGTCGCCGAGGGCGCGCAGTACATCGTCTCCGGCGAATGGTGGATCGCCCTCTTCCCCGGCCTGGTGCTGATGCTGGCCGTCTTCTGCTTCAACCTGCTCGGCGACTCGCTGCGCGACCTCATCGACCCGCGGAGAAGAACATGAACATGCCTTCCAACACCCTGCTGGAAGTGGACCGCCTGGCGGTCGAGTTCCGCACCCGCGGCGGCACCGTGCGCGCGCTGGAGAACGTCAGCCTGGCGCTGGCCGAGGGCGAAACCGTGGGCCTGGTGGGCGAATCCGGCTCCGGCAAGTCGGTGCTGTCCTTCGCCGCCATGGGCATACAGGACGCGGCGGCGCGCATCACCGCCGGCGCCATCCGCTTCGCCGGGCAGGACCTGCTGGCGAAGAAGGGCGCGGCGATGAAGGCGCTGCGCGGCCGCGAGATGGCGATGATCTTCCAGAACCCGCGGGTGGCGCTGAACCCCATCCGCCAGGTCGGCCGCCAGATCGAGGACGTGCTGGCGCGCCACACCGACCTGCTGCCGGCCGCCCGCCGCGCCCGCGCCATCGAATGCCTGGCCGAGGTGCGCATCCCCGACCCGGAGCGGCGCTACGCCGCCTATCCCTTCGAGCTCTCCGGCGGCATGTGCCAGCGGGTGATGATCGCCATCGCCCTGGCCTGCAAGCCGCGCCTGCTGATCGCCGACGAACCCACCACCGGGCTGGACGTGACCACCCAGGCGGCCATCATGCGGCTGGTGCGCGAGCTCTCCGCCGAGCGTCGCATGGCCACGCTGCTGATCACCCACGACCTCGGCATGGCGCGCGAGTACTGCGACCGCATCGCGGTGATGCACGCCGGCCACATCGTCGAGGTCGGCCCCACCGAGGCGCTGTTCGCCGCCCCCCGCCACCCCTACACCGAGCGCCTGATCGCCGCCACGCCGGTGGGCGCCGCCTCGCTCGCCGAGCTGGCCGCCATCGACGGCAACCTGCCCGACCTGCGCCGCAACGATCTGCCGGCCTGCCGCTTCGCCGAGCGCTGCCCGCGCCGCGGCGCCGAGTGCGAACGGCCGCTGGCGCTGGCGCCGGCCGATGGCGCGTCCGCCACCCACCTCATCGCCTGTCACCGCCCGCTCACCGCCGCTGCCACGGAGGCCCGCCATGCCGCATTTGCTTGAGGCGATTTCGCTGAAGCGCCTGTTCCCGGTCAAGAAGGACGGTCAGACCCGCCAGCTGCACGCGGTGGATGGCATCGATTTCCACATCGCCCCGGGTGAAACCGTGGGCCTGGTGGGCGAGTCCGGCTGCGGCAAATCCACCCTGGTGCGCCTGCTCACCCGCACGCTGGACCCGAGCGACGGCCAGGTGCGCTTCCGCAACCGCGATATCGGCCTGGTGCGCTCGCGGGCGATGGCGCTGCACCCGCAGCGCAAGGACATCCAGATGGTGTTCCAGGACCCCACCGACAGCCTCAACCCGCGCTACACCGCGCGCCAGACCATCGCCGAGTCGGTGCGCTTGCTGTGCGGCCTGCGCGGCGCCGAAGCCGCCGCCCGGGTGGAAGAGGCCGCCGGCTGGGTGGGCCTGCCGCTGGCGCTGCTGGACCGCTATCCGCACCAGCTCTCCGGCGGCCAGAAGGCGCGCGTGGGCATCGCCCGCGCCATCGTCAGCCGGCCGGCGCTGCTGGTGCTGGACGAACCGACCGCGGCGCTGGACGTGTCGGTGCAGACGGTGATCCTGCAGCTGCTGGAGCGGCTCAAGCAGGAACTGCAGATGAGCTTCCTGTTCGTCTCCCACGACCTCAACGTCGTCCGCCTGCTGTGCGACCGGGTGCTGGTGATGTATCTCGGCCGGGTGGTGGAGGCGGGGCCGACCGATGCGGTATTCCATACGCCTGCGCACCCCTATACTCGCGCCCTGATCGCTTCGCTGCCCGGTGGTCTCGCCGGCGGCCAGGCCAGCGCCGCCGACCTGCTGGTGGGCGGCGATCCGCAAAGCCCGATAGACCCCGATCCCAACCGCTGCCACCTGCTCGGCCGCTGCCCGCGCGGGCTGGCCCGCTGCGGCGAGGTCGGGCCGCAACTCGAAGACATCGGCGGCGGCCGCCAGGTCGCCTGCCACTATCCCGCGGTGGTGCAACATGTCCGACAGTAAGTCCGCCGCCGGCAAGGCCAACGCCCTGGCCGGCCAGATCTACCAGCGCCTCAAGGACGACATCTCCAACTTCGCCCTGCTGCCCGGCGACCGCTTCACCGAAACCGAGATGGCCGAGCGCTACGGCGTCTCCCGCACGCCGGTGCGCGACGCCCTCTACCGGCTGGAGCGCGAGGGCTATCTGCAGGTGGCCTTCCGCAGCGGCTGGAGCGTGCGCCCCTTCGACTTCCACCGCTTCGACCAGCTCTACGACCTGCGCATCGTGCTGGAGCTGGCGGCGGTGGCGCGCATCTGCGAATCCGAACAGCCGGCCGACCTCTCCGCGCTGCAGGCCATCTGGTCGGTGCCGCGCGAGCAGCGCCTGGCCGACGGCAAGCAGGTCGGCGAGCTGGACGAAGCCTTCCACCAGGGCCTCATCCTCGCCACCGGCAACCTGGAGATGGCGCGGGTGCACCAGGAGGTGACCGACAAGATCCGCATCGTCCGCCGGCTGGACTTCACCCGCGCGCCGCGCATCGACCTCACCTACGACGAGCACCAGGAAGTGCTGCGCCTGCTCACCCAGCGCAAGGCTGCCCAGGCCGCCATCAACCTGCGCTCCCACATTGAGGCCAGCAAGGCCGAGGTGCACAAGATCACCCTGCACATGATCTACGAGGCGCGCCAGCGCGGGCTGGTGGGCGCCGCCGGTTGAGCGCCGCCCCGGCGGCGCGGTCTGGCGCCGTCGAATTGCGCCGCACCGCGTGAGGGCTGGCTGCGCCGCGGGCCGCGCCCACGCAGCAAGACGCCCTGCTGCGCCTGAGCCGCGGCATATCGGCTATGTGAAAGCCGGGGCGCGCGAGGCTTTGGCGTGGGGCGTGGCGGTGGGCCCGCCTATGAGCGCCCAGCAGAAGACGCCGGGCCAGGCGCGGAGGCTGCTGGCGAACTGCTCATCTGCACGACGACCATGCCCAGCAGGATCAGCGCAATGCCCGCCACCCGCCACCCGCCGGCAGGCTTGGGCGCCAGCCCCATCAAGCCATGGTGGTCGATCAGCAGCGATGCCAGCATCTGACCCGCGATCACGCTGACGATGAAGCCGGCTGCGCCCAGCCTGGGCGTCAGCATGAGCGCGGCGGTGATATATGCCACGCCAGCCACACCGCCCAGCCACCACCATGCCGGCCCCTGTGCCGCAGTACCCAAAGCCGGTGCCGGGACGCGCATCAGCATCATCAAGGGCAGGACGACGAGCACGCTGACCCCCAGCGAAGCCAAGGTGGCCCACAGCGGATGCCCCAGTGCCCGTCCCAAAGCGGCGTTGCTCGCGGCTTGAAAGGGCACGGCAGCCCCCGCCGCCACGGCAATCGCCATTGGAAGCACGGCGGAAAAAGTAGATGGTCCCGGCATATGGAAACGCCTCACTGAGAATGAAGACATGGCGCATGCTCGGGTATCTGTCTGCTGAATGGAAATTCTTAATCTGCCTGGATATCATTCGTTTCATGGATGATCTCCGGCGCATTGACCTCAACCTGCTGCTGACGCTTCATGCCTTGCTGGCGGAAAAGCACGTCACCCGGGCAGGGTTGCGCCTGCACAAAAGCCAGCCGGCGGTCAGCCACGCGCTGGCCCAGTTGCGGGAGACATTCAAAGACCCCTTGCTGACCCGGCGTGGCGCAGGCATGGCCTTGACGCCGCGCGCCCAGGACTTGCTGCTCCCCCTGGAGGCGGCTCTCCAGCAGCTCAACGGGCTGCTGCACGAGGGGGCTTTCGACCCTGGCCAGGCGGTGCGCCGCTTTCGCCTTGCCATGTCCGACTATGCGGCCCATCTCGTTCTGCCAACGCTGGTAAAACGGTTGCGCGATCAGGCTCCCGGCATCGACATGGTTGTATGCCAGGCCAGTCGTGAAGCCATGCTGGCCCAACTCGCGGACGGCGAGATCGACCTGGGCCTCGGCGTGTTTCCGGACACCGCGAGCGGCATCGTCGTCGAAACCCTGTTCGAGGAGCACTTCGTCAGCGTTGCCGACAAGCGCTCGCTGCCGCCGCGCGGCACGCTGGCGCTGGACGCGTGGCTGGCGCGTCCGCATGTGCTGGTCGCCACGAGGCCGGATACCGAAAATGAAATCGACGCCGCCCTGGCCGCTCAAGGGCGGCGCAGGCGCATTGCGCTGGTCCTGCCGCACTGGCGCGCTTCGACCGAAGTGCTGGCGGGGACCGATTTGATCCTGACCGTTGCCAGCCGCACGCTGGATCTGGTGCCTGATGACCAAGGGCTGACGCGCTTCACGCCGCCATTCGCGCTGCCCGGCTTTGCATTCCAGCAAGCGTGGCATGCGCGTCGAGATGCCGATTCTGCCCATCACTGGTTCAGAAGCGTAGTCATGGATTGCAGCCGGCCCATCCAGCAGGTCGCGAGGAAATAGGCGGCCTCATACCGAAGGGCCGCGCCGGCGCCCCATCTCCCGGGGAGACCCGCCCTCGCGCGCCGTCGCGGCAAGCTGCTGGCCCGGCCGCCCCGGCACCCGACCGGGCCCATTTCCATGCTGCCGACGCGGCTATCACTCAAATGTTTTTTTGACAAGTGAAAAGTGGCGATACTATGATCCAGATCAAATTTTCAAAGTTTTTTGAAATTTGAAAAGGACCAGAAATATGTCGCCACTGATTCAGTCCTTCGTCCTCCACTTCGGTGAGATGGGCAGCCGCTGGGGCATCAACCGCACCGTCGGCCAGATCTATGCGCTGCTCTACGTCTCGGAAAAGCCGCTGAACGCGGACGAGATCGCCGAAGAGCTGGCCTTTTCCCGCTCCAACGTCAGCATCGGCCTGAAGGAACTGCAGGCGTGGCGGCTGGTTAAGCTGCAGCACTTCCCCGGCGACCGCCGGGAGTATTTCTCCACGCCGGAAGACGTCTGGGCCATCTTCCGCCTGCTCGCGGAGGAGCGGCAGAAGCGCGAAGTGGAGCCGACGCTGACCATGCTGCGCGGCGCGCTGATGGAATCCCCCGCCAATGCCGCCGAGCGCCACGCCCAGGCGCGCATGCAGGCGATGTACGACCTCATCGAACTCATCACCAGCTGGTTCGCCGAGATCCAGAAGCTGGACGCCGAAACCCTGCAGCGGCTGATGAAGCTGGGCTCGCGGGTGCAGAAGCTGCTGCAGATCACCCAGTCCCTGGCGCGCTTCACCCACCGCGACGGCGGCGACAAGGAGGCGAAGGCGGAAAGCCGCGCCGCCCGGCCGGACGAGGACGATCCCGGCGCCGGCGGCAGCGAAGGGGGGGCACGCTGATGGACCTCGATCCTGTCGTCCTGGCGCGCATCCAGTTCGGCGCCAACATCACCTTCCACATCCTCTTTCCCACCATCAGCATCGCGCTGGGCTGGGTGCTGCTGTACTTCAAGCGCCGTTACGACCGCAGCGGCGACGAGGCGTGGATGGACGCCTACGGCTTCTGGGTCAAGGTGTTCGCGCTCACCTTCGCCCTCGGCGTGGTCAGCGGCATCACCATGAGCTTCCAGTTCGGCACCAACTGGCCGGGCTACATGCAGACGGTGGGCAACATCGCCGGGCCGCTGCTGGCCTACGAGATCCTCACCGCCTTCTTCCTGGAGGCCACCTTCCTCGGCGTGATGCTGTTCGGCCGCCGCCGGGTGTCGAACCGGGTGCATACGCTGGCGACGCTGCTGGTGGCGCTGGGCACCACCGCCTCGGCGTTCTGGATCCTGGTGCTGAACTCCTGGATGCAGACGCCGGCCGGCTTCGAGATGGTGGACGGCCAGGCCATCATCACCGACTGGTGGGCAGCGGTGTTCAACCCCTCGCTGCCCTACCGGCTGACGCACATGCTGATCGCCTCCGGCCTCACCGCCTCCTTCCTCGTCGCCGGCCTGTCGGCCTATCGCCGGCTGAAGGGCGATGAGTCCGGCGGCGTCACCCGGGCGCTGCGCACCGGCGTGTTCGCCGCCGCCCTGCTGATTCCGCTGCAGATCGTGGTTGGCGACTTCCACGGCCTCAACACCCTGCATCACCAGCCGGCCAAGATCGCCGCGGTGGAAGGGGTGTGGGAGACCGAGCGCGGCGCGCCGCTGACGCTGTTCGCGCTGCCCAACGAGGCCGGCCGCCGCAATGACTACGCCATCGTCGTGCCCAAGCTCGCCAGCCTCATCCTGACCCACGAGTGGGATGGCGAGATCCGCGGCCTCAACGAGTTCGAGGGCGCCCATCCGCCGGTGGCCAAGGTGTTCTGGGCCTTCCGGGTGATGGTGGGCGTGGGCATGCTGATGCTGGCCTGTTCCTGGTTCGCCGCCTGGCAGCTGCGCCGCGGCCGCCTGTCGCGTGGCGGCCTGCGGCTGCTGGTGGGCATGACCTTCTCCGGCTGGGTGGCGACGGTGGCCGGCTGGTACGTCACCGAGATCGGCCGCCAGCCCTGGCTGGTGCAGGGCGTGCTGACCACCGCCGACGCCGCCGGCGCGGTGCCCGCCGGCATGATCGCCACCTCGCTGGCGATGTACCTCACCCTCTACGTGGCGTTGCTGCTGGCCTACGTCTCGGTGCTGTTCCACCTCGCCCGCAAGGCCGGCAAGCCAGACCCGGCTGCCGCCCGCTATCTCGCCAAGGAGATGCCGCAATGACGCCCGAGTACTGGTTGCCGGTGGTGTTCGCCGGCCTGATGGCCATCGCCCTGCTGGCCTATGTGATCCTCGACGGCTACGACCTCGGCGTCGGCCTGCTGCTGCCGCTGGGCGACGAGGAGGAGAAGGATCTGATGATCGCCTCCATCGGTCCCTTCTGGGATGCCAACGAGACCTGGCTGGTGCTGGGCATCGGCCTGCTGCTGGTGGCCTTTCCGCTGGCCAACGGCATCATCCTCGGCGCGCTCTACCTGCCGGTGGCGGCCATGCTCGCCGGCCTGATCCTGCGCGGCGTGGCCTTCGACTTCCGCGTCAAGGCGCAGGACAGCCACAAGCCCTGGTGGAATGCCACCTTCGCCGCCGGCTCGCTGATCGCCGCGCTGGCGCAGGGCGTGATGCTGGGCCGCTTCCTCACCGGCTTCGCGCCGGGCGCCGCCGCCTGGGCCTTCGCCGCCCTGGTCGCCATCGGCCTCACCGCCGGCTATGCGCTGCTGGGCGCCGGCTGGCTGGTGATGAAGAGCGAAGGTCGGCTGCAGGCGCGGGCGCTGGCCTGGGCGCGGCCGGCGGTATGGGGCGCGGCGCTGGGCGTGGCGGCGGTGTCGGTGGCGACGCCGCTGGTGAGCGAGCGCATCGCCGCCAAGTGGTTCGAGCTGCCGGAGTTCTTCCTGCTGCTGCCGGTGCCGGCGGCCACGGTGGCGCTGTTCGGGGTGCTCGTCTTCAGCCTGCCGCGGCTGGCGCGGCGCCAGGCGGCGGGCAACGACAATGGCTGCTGGCTGCCTTTCGCCGCAGCCATCGGCATCTTCCTGCTCGCCTTCCACGGCCTGGCTTACAGCGTGTTTCCGCAGATCGTCATCGACCAGCTCGACATCTGGCAGGCCGCCGCCCATCCGCAGGGGCTGAAGGTGATCCTGGCGGGCGCGCTGGTGGTGCTGCCGGCCATCTTCGCTTACACCGCGTTCGCATACCGGGTGTTCTGGGGCAAGACGCGGGAACTCTCCTACCAGTAGAATCGTCAGTTGTGAAAACCGGGGGCGGGCTCCACAAGGGCTCGCCCCCGGTCGTTTTTTCGCCGCCGCGGCCCTTTTGAAATCCGCCTGCCGCGCGGCGCTGCCGGAGACTTGCCCCGTGTTTGCCTGGTTCGAAAAGCTGGTCGATCCCTATCCCGATACCCCGCCGGCGACGCCGCCCAAGGGCTTCTTCGCTTTCCTCTGGGCGGGCACCGAGGGTGTGCGCCCCTTCATCGTCGGCATGACCTGCTTCACCGCGGTGGTGGGCGCTTTCGAGGCGCTGCTGTTCGCGGTGCTGGGGCGGCTGGTGGACTGGCTGGCGGCGGTGCCGCCGGCGGAGCTGTGGTCAACCCGCGGCGGCACGCTGATGCTGATAGGCGCGGTGGTGATGGGCAGCGTTGCCCTGGTGGCGCTGCAGACCACGCTGAAGCACCAGACGCTGGCGGGCAATTTTCCGATGCGGCTGCGCTGGAACTTCCACCGCCTGATGCTCGGCCAGAGCATGAGCTTCTACCAGGACGAGTTCGCCGGCCGCGTCGCCGCCAAGGTGATGCAGACCGCGTTGGCGGTGCGCGACACCTGCATGACCATGGGCGACATCCTGGTCTTCGTCATCATCTACTTCGTCACCATGGCGGCGGTGGTGGGCGGCTTCAACGCCTGGCTGCTGCTGCCCTTCCTCGGCTGGCTGGTGCTCTACGTGGCGGCGCTGCGCTGGTTCGTGCCGCGCCTGTCCAAGGTCGGCAGCGCCCAGGCCGATGCCCGCTCGCTGATGACCGGCCGCATCACCGATGCCTACACCAACATCGCCACGGTGAAGCTGTTCTCCCACGCCGGCCGCGAGGCGGCTTACGCGCGCTCGGCGATGCGCGAGTTCATGCGCACGGTGCACGCGCAGATGCGGCTGGTGAGCGGCATCGAGATCGTCAACCACAGCCTGAGCATGGGGCTGATCCTGAGCACCGCCGGCGTCACCCTGTGGCTGTGGACCCAGGGCGAGGTGGGCGTGGGCGCGCTGGCGGCGTCCACCGCGATGGCGCTGCGGCTGAACGGCATGTCGCACTGGGTGATGTGGGAGCTGGCCGGGCTGTTCGAGAACATCGGCACCGTGCAGGACGGCATCAACACCCTGTCGCAGCCGCACACCGTGGTGGACCGCGCCGACGCCCGGCCGCTGCAGGTGCGCCGTGGCGAGGTGCGCTTCGACAAGGTGCGCTTCGATTACGGCGGCGAGAGCGTGCGTCCGGTGGTGGACGAGCTGACGCTGACTATACGCCCCGGCGAAAAGATCGGCCTGGTCGGCCGCTCCGGCGCCGGCAAGTCCACGCTGGTGAACCTGCTGCTGCGCTTCCACGACGTCGGCAGCGGCCGCATCCTGATCGACGGCCAGGACATCGCCAGCGTCACCCAGGAGAGCCTGCGCGAGAAGATCGGCATGGTGACGCAGGACACCTCGCTGCTGCACCGCTCGGTGCGGGACAACATCCTCTACGGCCGGCCGGACGCCACCGAGGCTGACATGGAGGCCGCCGCCCGCCGCGCCGAGGCGCACGACTTCATCCTCGGCCTGGCCGACCCCACCGGCCGGCGGGGCTACGACGCCCACGTCGGCGAGCGCGGCGTGAAGCTCTCCGGCGGCCAGCGCCAGCGCATCGCCATTGCCCGTGTGATGCTGAAGGACGCGCCCATCCTGCTGCTGGACGAGGCCACCAGCGCGCTGGACTCGGAAGTGGAGGCCGCCATCCAGGCCAGCCTGTACCGGCTGATGGAGGGCAAGACGGTGGTCGCCATCGCCCACCGCCTGTCCACCATCGCGGCGATGGACCGGCTGGTGGTGCTGGACCACGGCCGCATCGTCGAGGAGGGCGACCATCGCAGCCTGCTCGCCCGCAACGGCCTCTACGCCCGGCTGTGGGCGCACCAGAGCGGCGGCTTCCTCGGCGAGGAGGCGGAGGATGACGCGGCGGAGACGGCCGAGTCCGTCTGAGTCGTGGGGCGGCAGGAAGTGCCGCCCTGGTGGCGGTGAAGCTGCCCGGCAAGTGCCGCGGGCGGGAGATTCAGCCCTGTCACAGCGCTGAATCTCCCGCCCACATCTTCATTCGCGACGGCCAAGTGCCTCTGCCGGCGAGCCCTCAGCCCAGCAGCAGCGCGTCGTCCGACACCTTCTCGCCGCGGGTGCGTTCGAACATTTCCAGCAGATCGGGCACGTCCAGCCCGGCGCGCTGCTCGCCGGCCACGTCCAGCACCACCTGCCCCCGGTGCAGCATCACCGTGCGGCTGCCGTAGTCCAGCGCCTGGCGCATGCTGTGGGTCACCATCATCGTCGTCAGCTTGTTTTCCTCGACGATGCGGGCGGTGAGTTCCAGCACGAAGGCGGCGGTCTTCGGGTCCAGCGCGGCGGTGTGCTCGTCCAGCAGCAGGATGCGCGAGGGCCGCAGCGAGGCCATCAGCAGGCTCACCGCCTGGCGCTGGCCGCCGGAGAGCAGGCCGATGCGGTCGGTGAGGCGGTTCTCCAGGCCGAGATTGAGGATGGAGAGCTTGTCGCGGAACAGCTCGCGGTCGCCACGGCCGATGGCGAAGCGGAAGCCGCGGCGGCGGCCGCGCGCCATCGCCAGCGCCATGTTCTCCTCGATGCTCAGCGCCTCGCAGGTGCCGGCCATCGGGTCCTGGAACACGCGGGCGACGAGGTCGGCGCGCTGCCAGGCCTGCAGCCGGGTGACGTCGCGGCCGTCTATCTCCACCTTGCCCTGGTCCACCAGCAGGTCGCCGGAGATGGCGTTGAGGAAGGTGGATTTGCCGGCGCCGTTGGAGCCGATCACCGACACGAACTGGCCGGCGGGGATCTCCAGGCTGAGGCCGCGCAGCGCCGGGTTCTCGATCGGCGTGCCGGGGTTGAAGGTGATGCGGAGCTCTTGCGCGCGCAGCATCAGCGGCCTCCGTTGCCGCGCAGGCGGCGCTTGAGGATGGGCAGCACCAGCACCACGGTGACCAGGGTGGCCGCCACCAGGTTGAGGTCCTGCGATTTCAGCCCGATGAGGTCGCTGTTGAGCGCCAGGGCGATGAAGAAGCGGTAGAGGATGGCGCCCAGCACCACCGCCAGCGTCAGCACCACGATGCGGCGGCCGGGCAGGATGCTCTCGCCGATGATGACCGCCGCCAGGCCGATGACGATGGTGCCTATGCCCATGGAGATGTCGGCGCCGCCCTGGCTCTGCGCGAACAACGCGCCGGCCAGCGCCACCAGCGCGTTCGACAGCGCCAGCCCGGCCAGCACCGAGCGCCCGGTGGCCACGCCCTGGGCGCGCGCCATGCGCGGGTTGGCGCCGGTGGCGCGCATCGCCAGGCCGGTCTCGGAGGAGAAGAACCAGTCCAGCGCCAGCTTGGCGGCGATGACGATGAGCAGCAGCACCAGCGGCCGCTCGATGTAGTCCGGCATCATCTCCGGCAGCAGCATGCTGAAGATGGTGGGCTCTGTGATCAGCGGCACGTTGGGCTTGCCCATGATGCGCAGGTTGATGGAGTACAGCGCCGTCATCAGCAGGATGCCGGCCAGCAGATCCATGATGCGCAGGCGCACGTTGAACCAGCCGGTGAGCAGGCCGGCACAGGCGCCGGCGGCGATCGCGGCCAGGGTGGCGAGGAAGGGATCGGTGCCGAAGGCGATCAGCGTGGCGGCAACCGCGCCGCCCAGCGGGAAGCTGCCATCCACCGTGAGATCGGGGAAGTTGAGGATGCGGAAGGAGATCAGCACCCCGAGGGCGACCAGGCTGAAGATCAGGCCGATCTCCAGCGCACCCATGAAGGAATACAGGGTCATGTGGATGGTTGCCGCGGTGCCGGTGGGCCGGCGCCGGCGGCTTTCTTACTGGAGGACGGTGGTGGCGGAGGAGAGGAACTCGGGCGCCAGGGTGACGCCCTGCTTCTTCGCCGCGGCGGCATTCACCACCAGTTCCAGCTTGTCGCTGGAGCTGGACGGGATGGCGCCCGGCTGCTCGCCCTTGAGGATGCGGGCGACCACCTTGCCGGTCTGCCGGCCCAGGTCCAGGTAGTTCACGCCGAGCGCGGCGATGGCGCCGCGCTTGACGCTGTCGGTGTCGGAGGCGATCAACGGAATGCGGGCGTCGTTGGCCACCTTGACCAGCGCCTCGTAGGCGGAGACGACGTTGTTGTCGGTGTTGGTGTAGATCACATCCACCTTGCCGACCAGGCTGCGGGCGGCGGCGCCGACGTCCACGCTGCGCGGTGCCGAGGCCTCCACCAGGGTCATGCCGGCGGCCGGCAGCAGGGTCTTGAACTGGTTCACCACCACCATGGAGTTGGCTTCGCCCGGGTTGTAGACCATGCCGACGCGCTTGGCCTTGGGCACCACCTTCTTGATCAGCTCCACCTGCTTGTCCAGCGCCAGCATGTCGGACACGCCGGTGACGTTGGTGCCGGAGGGCTTCCAGTCCTTCACCAGCTGGGCGGCCACCGGGTCGGTGACGCCGGAATACACCACCGGGATGGACTTGGTGGCGGCCACCACCGCCTGCGCCGACGGCGTTGCGATGGCGACGATGACGTCCGGCTTGTCGCCGATGAACTTGCGCGCGATCTGCGCCGCGGTGCCGGTGTTGCCCTGGGCGCTCTGGTATTCCCACTTCAGGTTCTTGCCGGCCTCGAAGCCTTCGGCCTTCAGGGTTTCCTGCACGCCGTCGCGGATGGCGTCCAGCGCCGGGTGCTCGACGATGGCGGTGACCGCCACCGACTTGTCCGCCGCCAGCGCCGGCGCGGCGGTCGCGGCGGCGAGCAGGAGGGCGAGGGCGTGTTTGCGCCAGCCTTGCGCGGCGGTGTTCTTCGGCGATTTGGTCGTCATCTTGTTGTCCTCCTGATCGCAAGGAGGGGCCAGCTGCGGCCCCGCGTGCCTGTGATGTCGGTGTGTCATGAGTGCGGCTTGGTCGGCCGCCCGCCGGCAAAAGTTCGCGGCAGCCCGCATTTCAGCATCAAACGCCGGGGCTGGGTACTCCTGGTTTGCCGCAGGCGGGGTAGATGGGTGTCATGAGGCGGGGCGGCGCGCGAAACATCCCGCTCCGCCTCAGTCTTCCAGCAGCCGCACCCGGATGCGCTTGCCCTTGATGCGGCCTTCGCCCAGGCGGCGGGCGGCCTGCGCCGCGACGTCAGCCGCCACCGCGACATAGGAGACGGCGTCGGCGAGGTCGATGCGACCGATCTGCTCGCGGCTGCAGCCGGCTTCGCCGGTGAGCGCGCCCAGGATGTCGCCGGCGCGCAGCTTGTCCTTGCGGCCGGCGAGCAGTTGCAGGGTGCGCATGGCGGGTTGCAGCGGGGCGGGGCCGGTGGCTTCGGTGCTCTCCAGCTCGGCCAGCGGGTGCCATTCCAGGGTGAAGCCGTGGGCGGCTGCGAGGGCTTCGACCCGGCGGCGTTCGCGCGGGCCGACCAGGCTGAGCGCCCAGCCGTCCGCGCCACTGCTGCCGCCCCGGCCGGTGCGGCCGATGCGGTGCACGTGTACCGCCGGCTCGGGCGCCACATCCACATTGATCACCGCCTCCAGGCCGGCGATGTCCAGGCCGCGGGCGGCAACGTCGGTGGCCACCAGCACCCGGCTGCTGCCATTGGCGAAGCGCACCAGCACCTGGTCGCGCTCGCGCTGCTCCAGCTCGCCGTGCAGCGCGAGCGCGGCGATGCCGTCGGCTTCCAGCTGGGCGACGAGGTCGCGGCACTGCTGACGGGTGTTGCAGAAGGCCAGCGCGTTCGCCGGCCGGTAGTGCCGCAGCAGGCGGGAGACCGCCGCCAGCCGGCCATCCTCGGCGACTTCGTAGAAGCGCTGGCGGATGCGGCCCTCGGCATGGCCTTCGGCGAGGCGGATCTGCTCCGGCTCGCGCAGGAAGCGGCCGGCCAGCTCGGCGATGCCGGCCGGATAGGTGGCGGAGAACAGCAGGGTCTGGCGGTGGGCGGGGCAGGCGTCGGCGACCGCGGCGATGTCGTCGCGGAAGCCCATGTCCAGCATGCGGTCGGCCTCGTCCAGCACCAGGGTGGAGAGGGCTTCCAGCGCCAGGTTGCCGCGCTGCAGGTGGTCCAGCAGGCGGCCGGGTGTGCCCACCACCACGTGGGCGCCGTGGGCCAGGCTGGCGGCCTGCGGTTTCAGCGTGGCGCCGCCGCACAGGGTGAGCACCTTGATGTTGTCCTCGGCGCGGGCGAGGCGGCGGATTTCCTTCGCCACCTGGTCAGCCAGTTCGCGGGTGGGGCACAGCACCAGGGCCTGGACCCGGTTGTGGGCGAGATTGAGGCGGCCCAGCAGCGGTAGGGCGTAGGCGGCGGTCTTGCCGCTGCCGGTGCGGGCCTGGGCGATGAGGTCGCGGCCGGCGAGGGCGACCGGCAGCGCGGCCGCCTGGATGGGCGTCATCGCCAGGTAGCCCAGGCGCTGCAGGTTGGCTAGCACGGCCGGGGGAAGGCCCAGCGTATCGAAGCCGGGCGGCGGGAT
>NZ_WUEI01000051.1 GCF_012911025.1 Azoarcus sp. TTM-91
GGGCCGGAGCGGGGGCGCCCGCCCCGGCCTTGGGGGCTTGCCGCTGGCTGCCGCCTCAGGGCGCGGCGGCCAGTTCCCTCGCGGCCGCGGCCAGCGCCTTGCCGTCCAGCCCCTTGCGGCTGACTTCGGCGATCCATTCCTCGTCCACCTTGGCGGTGGCGGCGCGCATGGCGCGCATGTCGTCCTCGCTGAAGCGATGGATCTTGCCGCCGCCGGCCAGCACCTTGGCGCGGGCAGCCTCGGTTTCGTCGTCCCAGTTGCGGCCGGCGCGGGTGACCAGGGCTTCGCCGCTGTGCTTGTCGATGACCGCCTTCAGGTCGTCCGGCAGGCGCTCGTACTTGGCCTTGTTCATCAGGATGGTGAGCACGGTGGCAACCGGGAAGGGCTGGCCGGCGGGCGGGTCGACATGGAAGCGGGTGACCTCGTCGAGCTTGGTCGAGGGCACGAACTCCCAGCCGCCCATGGCGCCGTCCACCACGCCCTTGGAGATGGCCTCGGTCATCTGCGCCGGCGGCATGGCCACCGGCTGGCCGCCGAGCGCGGCCAGGGTCTTGGAGGCCATGCGGCCGGGCGCGCGCAGCTTGAGGCCCTCGATGTCGGCCGGCGTCTTGATCTCCTTGCGGCCGGTGTGCAGGGTGACGCCGCCGTCGACGAACATCGCCAGCACCTTGTAGGCGTCGAACTCCTTCTGCGCGTGGCGCTGGTAGTACTGCCAGGTGGCGAGGCCGCCGCGGCTGGCGTCGCTGATGACGAAGGGCAGCTCCATGGCTTCGATGGCGGGGAAGCGGCCGGCGGAGTAGCCGGGCACGGTCCATACCACGTCGGCGACGCCGTTCTTGACCTGGTCCACCAGCTGCGCCGGCGTGCCGCCCAGCTGCATCGCCGGGTAGAACTGGCAGGCGATGCGGCCCTGGGAGTCACGGGCGATGTCGGCACACCAGGGCACCAGCACCTTCTGGTGGCCGGAGACGTTGGCCGGCAGGAAGTGGGCGACCTTGAGGGTGACCTCCTGGGCGTGGGCGGCCGGAATGGCGAGGGCGGCCAGCGCGGTGGCCAGCGCCAGCGTGGGCAGGGCGGCCCGGGGTTTCTTGCTGCGGCGGGTGGACGGCGCGGCCGGCGTGGGTTGACGGGTGGATTTCATGCTGTCGTCTCCTTCTTCTCTGGTGGGGTGCTGCTGCCGCCGCGGCCGGTGGCCGGGCGGCGGATGGGCGCTGCCGGCGGGATCAGAGATCCAGCTTCAGCAACGGGCCTCGGGCGCGTGAGCAGCAGGGCAGGAAGTGGTCTGCTGCGGCGCGCTCTTGTGCGGTGAGGAACTGGTCGCGGTGGTCTGGCTGGCCGGCGAGCACCCGGGTGAGGCAGGTGCCGCACACGCCTTGCTCGCAGGAGGTGGGAATGTCGATGCCGGCGCGGGCCAGGGCCTGGGTGACGGATTCGTCCGCCGCCACCGGGATGCGGGCGCCGGTGCTGGCGATCTCGACTTCGAAGGGCAGGTCGCCGCTGTCGACGACTGCCGGGGCGCGGCCGAAGTGCTCGCGGTGCAGGCGGTCTGCGTCCCAGCCCAGGTTGAGGGCGGTGGTGGCGAGGTGGTCCATGAAGCCGGCCGGGCCGCAGACGTAGAGGTGGGCGCCGGCCGTCGCGCCGGCGAGCGCGGCGGCGGCGTCGAAGGGCTGTTCGTCGTCGAAATGCAGCTGGCTGCGGGCAGCGTGCGGCGCGGCGGCCAGGCGGGAGAGGAAGGCGGCCTGGGAGCGGCGGCGGGCACAGTAGTGCAGGCGGTAGTCGCGGCCGGCGGCGGCCAGCGCTTCGGCCATGGCGAGAATGGGCGTGATGCCGATGCCGCCGGCCACCAGCAGCGCCGGTGCGGGTTCCGGCGCGAGGGCGAAGAGGTTGCGCGGTGCCGAGATGCGCAGCCGCCGGCCTTCTTCCAGCTGCCGGCACAGGGCGCGCGAGCCGCCGCGGGAGGCGGGGTCGTCCAGCACGCCGATGAGGTAGTGGTCGGCGGCGCCGGCGCGCGGCGGGTTGCACAGGGAGTACTGGCGGATGAGCTGGCGGACGAGCTGGCGGCCGGAGGGGCTGCCGGGCGCGCCGTCATCGGCGATGTCTATGGTGACGTCGATGTGGGCGCCGGCCTCGAAGGCGGGCAGGGTGCCGCCGTCGGGGCGCTCAAGGCGGAAGCTGAAGATGCCTTCGGCTTCCCGCTGCTTGCGGGTGAGCACGACTTCGTACATGTCTCTCTCCAGGGGCCGCGCCTCTGTTGGGTGCGTGCCGGGGTTGGGGGGCTTGGTGCCGTTCTGTGTGCTGCAGGGCGTTTGGCCCTATGTCGCGTAGTTGGTGAAGGAAGGATGGCGCTGACGCCGTCCAGGCAAATGAGAGGCTGGTTCTCCCTCATCCGCCGAGGGGAGCGGGGAAAGACGCGGTGCTTGCGGGGTGGCGGTCGATCTCGGCGTGGACCGTGCAGCGCGGGCGGCCAGCCAGAATTGCATGCCGGCCGCGCCTGAGCCCTCTCTCCCTCAAGCCGGCTGCGGTTGCGCCCGTGCCGCGGCGCTGCCCTCCGGCTGCCTCGCCGCCGCCCGCGCGGCCGCCTCCGCCTCGGCCCGCGCCTTGATGTACCGGCGCATCGCGATCGCCGGCCCGTCCGCCGCCAGCGACATTTCGTGGAAGTCCTCGTCGGCGCTGGCCAGCAGTTCCTCCTGCAGCGCCAGGCCGACCACGTCCTCATGGAAGGCGGCGAACAGGCGTTCGTGCATGGCGTGGGTGATGGCGGCGTCCTGCTGGGCGAAGTCGCGGCCGTGCACCACGAAGTAGTGGGTGCTGGTGGCGGTCTCCGGTGTCGGCAGGTGGGCGGTGCGGATGCGGAACTCCGGCCGGCTTCCGGCGGGCAGGGCGGTGTCGTAGAAGACCACGTTCACCTCGTGCATGGCCGGCGAGTGGAACTCGGAGCGGGCGATGCGGGCGGCGGTGGGCTTGCCGTAGAGGCCGGTGGGCTCGCCCCACACCGGCGGCAGCGAGGTCGGCACCACGTTGCGTACCAGGGCGAAGCGGCCGTCGCCCAGCTCGGTCTGGTAGGCGGCGCCGGCGTAGTCCGGCGTGCCTATGGTGGCGGCATGGAGGAAGCTGAGGTGGGTGAGGTCCAGCAGGTTCTCGTGCAGGCGCACGTAGCTGGCGCGCAGGTCCATGTGGCCGTGGGAGGTTTCCCACGCGGGGTCGGTGATCCAGGCGGCGGGCGGCAGTTGCGCCGGGTCGGCCTCGGCCGGGTCGCCCATCCAGATCCACAGCAGCGGGCCATGCTCCACCACCGCGTAGGCGCGCACCCCTATGCCTTTGGGACAGGGCGACTGCGACGGCGCCTCCACACAGTCGCCGTGGCTGTCGAAGCGCAGGCCGTGGTAGCCGCAGACGATGGTGTCGCCGTCGCGGCGGCTGGCGGAGAGGGGGAAGGAGCGGTGCGGGCAGCGGTCGTCCAGCACCACCGCGCGGCCATCGCCAGTGCGGAACATCACCACCCGCTTGCCCAGCAGGGTGCGGCGGAGCAGGGCCTCGCCGACTTCCTCGGCGAAGGCGGCGACATACCAGGCGTTGTAGATGAAGGGGGTGTCGCGGTCGGCGAGGCGGCGGGAAGCGGCCTGGGCGGCCTGGATGAGCTTGGCGCTGGGGCGGGTCATGTCTCTGTCTCCTCGTTCTTTTGTTGTATTGCCGCGCCTGCTGCCGGCGAGGCGGCGATGGAGGCAAGTCTAGGAAGCGGCGGTGGGTGTGGTAAATGCGCTGGCGGACATGTCTAATATGTTAGTGATTCATGTTGTCCCGCAGCACGACCGCGTTCCCATGCATGGAGGCCGGATGTCTTTCCGCGAGCTGGATCTCAACCTGATGCCGGTGCTGGATGCCTTGCTGACCCACGGCAGCGTGTCGCGCGCCGGTGAGGCGCTGGGCATGACGCAGCCGACGATGAGCCACGCGCTGCGCCGGCTGCGCGTCTATTTCAACGATCCGCTGTTCGTCCGCAGCGGCGCCCGCATGGTGGCAACGCAGAAGGCGCTGGAGCTGGCGCCGGTGGTGGCGGAGATGATGGAGGGCGTGCGCGCCCGCCTGGTGCCGGGGGCGGGCTTCGACCCGGCGCAGTCGCGGCGGGTGTTCTCGTTGAGCATGACCGACATGGCCGAGCTGGTGTTCATGCCGCGGCTGGTGCCGCGCTTGCGCGAGCGCGCGCCGCATGCGCGCCTGCGGGTGTTGCGGCTGATGCCGCGCGAGCTGCCGGCGGCGCTGGAGCGGCGCGACATCGACCTCGCCATCGGCAGCCTGCCGCTGACCGCCGAGGGCCTGTACCAGCAGCAGCTGGTGCGCCATCCGCTGGTGTGCATCGTCAGCCGCGACAACCCGCGCTACGGCGAGCGCATAGCGCGCGAGGCTTACCTCGCCGCCGAGCACGTTGGCGTGATGCCTTTCGGCCGCGACGAGGACATCTTCGAATGGGCGCTGCAGGCGCAGGGCCTGAAGCGGCGCTTCTTCATGATGACCCAGGGCTTCCTGACGCTGCCGATGCTGATCGAGGGCAGCGACCTGATCGCCACCGTGCCGGAGCACATGGCGCGGGTGTTCGGCACCCACGCCGGCATCCGCTGCCTGCCGCCGCCGGTGGAGCTGCCGGCGCTGGCGCTGCGCCAGAGCTGGCATCCACGCTTCCAGCACGACCCCGGCAACGCCTGGCTGCGGGCGCTGTTCTTCGAGACCTTCTCGGCCGACCGGGCGGGGTGAACGCGGCAGCCCCGCGGCCGGCGGGCTGCCGGCGGCGGGGCTGCGGGTGTGTCGGGAAGGGAGCGCGTCAGACGATGCGGGCGACTTCGTCGAAGCCCAGGCGCGGGCCGCGCGGATAGTTGCCGGCGGCGTCGCCGTAGCCGAGGTTGATCAGCATGTTGGACTTGAACTCGCCGCCGGGGAAGAACTCGGCGTCCACCTTGGCGGCATCGAAGCCGCTCATCGGGCCGCAGTCCAGGCCCAGCGCGCGGGCGGCAACGATCAGGTAGGCGGCCTGCAGGCTGCTGTTGCGGAAGGCGGTGGCATCGGCCAGCGCGGCGTTGCCGGCGAACATGTCGCGAGCGCCGGGCACGGCGGGGAACTGCGCCGGCAGCTGCTCGTAGAAGCGCGGGTCCTGGGCGACGATGACGGTCACCGGCGCGGCCATGGTCTTGTCCGCATTGCCCGGGGCCAGCCCCGGCTTGAGCCTGGCCTTGGCCTCGGCGCTCTTGACGAACACATAGCGCGCCGGCTGGCAGTTCATCGAGGTCGGGCCCCACTTCAGCAGCTCGTAGAGCTGGCGCAGGGTGTCATCGGATACCGGCTGGTCGGTGAAGCGGTTGAAGCTGCGGGCGGTGCGGAAGATGAGGTCGAGGGCGGCGTCGTTGGCGCTCATGGTGTGTCCTTGCTTTTGTTTTGAGGGGCCGGGGTGGAGCCCCGGAGCATGGCGGTGATTGTCGCCGTATCCGCCGCCGGAAAAAACCGCGGCAGGTGAATCACACTGTTCCGCGGGAGGAATCAATCGGCGGCTCGCTCCCGGGGTGAAGGCCTGCCGGGAGGGCCTGCGCAGGGGAGGGCACCGACGCTGCGGCGGCAGCCCGCCTCCCAACGAAGATTTCCGCCGGATCCGTACAGCGTCCGCCGTTTTCGGGTAGCCGGCGGCCGGGCCGGATTCCTAGCATGGCGATGCCGCCCGCGCATCCGTTCGCCGGCGGTTTCTGCCCATAAAGGAGACACCCATGCGCGGACTGCGCCTTTCCCGTTTCGCCCTGCTCACCGCATCGGCCCTGGTCACCGCCGCTGCCAGCTTGCCCGCTACCGCCGCCGAAGAAGTCACCCTGCGCCTCGCCCACTTCCTGCCCGGCGTCGCGCTGGCGCAGAAAGAGGTGCTGGCGCCCTGGTGCGACACCCTGACGCGCGAATCCGCCGGCCGCATCAAGTGCCAGTTCTTCCCGGCGATGCAGCTCGGCGGCACCCCCGGCCAGCTCGCCGACCAGGCGAAGAACGGCGTGGCCGACGTGGTGTGGACCGCGCCCGGCTACTCGCCCGGCCGCTTCCCCCGTACCGAGGCGCTGGAGCTGCCCGGCGTGATGCCGCTGGGCGGCACCGCGCAGGCCAGGATGGCCTGGGCCTTCTACGAGCAGAACCTGCGCGAGGAGTACGCTGGCTACAAGGTGCTCGCCATGCACGGCGACGGCGGCATGAACATCCACACCGCCAACAAGCCGGTGAACAGCCCGGACGACCTGCGCGGCATGAAGCTGCGCGCGCCCAACCGCGCCATCTCCCGTACCCTGGCGGCGCTGGGCGCGATGCCGGTGGCGATGCCGCCGGCGCAGATGACCGAGGCCATCGCCAAGGGCGTGGTGGACGGCGCCTCGGCGGTGTGGGAGGTCATCGTGCCGACCAAGCTGGACGAGGTCACCCGTTTCCACATGGAGACCCCGGCGGACAAGCCGGCGCTGGGTGCCACCGTGCTGGTGGTGCTGATGAACAAGGACAAGTACGCCGCGCTGCCGGCGGACCTGCGCGAGATCCTCGACCGCAACAGCGGCGCCGCGCTGTCGGCCCGCTTCGGCACCGCCTGGGATGGCGCCATCGAGGCCGCCCGCAACAAGGTCAAGGCCGCCGGCCACACCGTCACCCTGCTGGACGGCGCCGACTACGAGCAGCTGCGCCAGCGCAGCGCCACCGTGGAGCGCGACTGGGTGGAGGAGGTGCGCGCCAAGGGCGTGGATGGCGCCGCCCTGCTCGCCGCCGCGCGGGCACTGGCGGGCAGGAACCCGGCGGCCACCGCCGCACGCTGAACGCCTGGGCGCCGGGCGGCTGTGGTCGCCCGGCGCCGGGCAATCGATAGACAGGAAAGGAGGAAGGACGACATGGAAAATAACAGACGCGACTACAACCGCCCGGCGCGCTTCGGTGCCGCCGAATGGCAGGCGCGGGTGGAACTGGCGGCGATGTACCGCATCTTCGCCTACCTCAAGTGGGACGAATCCATCTACAACCACATCTCGCTGCGGGTGCCGGGCGAGCCGCAGCACTTCCTCATCAACCCCTTCGGCCTGCACTACAGCGAGGTCTGCGCCTCCAACCTGGTCAAGGTGGACATCGACGGCAACATCGTCGGCCACGCCGACTGGCCCATCAACCCGGCCGGCTTCACCTTCCACAGTGCCATCCATGCGCAGGTGGAAGGCGCCCACTGCGTCATGCATGTGCATACCACCGCCACCCAGGCGGTGTGCTGCCTCAAGCAGGGGCTCTCCTTCAGCAACTTCTACGCCGCCCAGCTCTACGGCAAGGTGGCCTACCACGAGTTCGAGGGCATCACGGTGCACATGGACGAGGGCGAGCGCATCCTCGCCAGCGCCGGCGGCAAGCCGGTGCTGCTGCTGCGCAACCACGGCCCGGTGGTGCTGGGCGCCACCCCGGCGCAGGCCTTCGCCCTGCTGTGGCTGGTGCAGCGCGCCTGCGAGGTGCAACTGGCGGCGCAGTCCATGGGCGAGGTGATCGAGCTGCCGCGGCCGGTGCTGGAGAAGTGCGTGGCGGATTCGCTCAACTTCGACCCCCGCTTCGGCGCGGGCGAGGACGCGCTGGCGGCCTTCACCCGGCTGGTCGAGCGCGTCGATCCCGGCTACCGTTATTGAGGCGCGGCCGGCAGCCGGCACGCGCGACAACGACAAGACGAGGAGGATTTCCGCAGTGAAGATCTGTCTCTACGGCGTCGGCGCGGTCGGCGGACTCATGGGCACCCGGCTGGCCGCCGCCGGCCACGCCCTCAACGCGGTGGCGCGCGGCGACACCCTGGCTGCCCTGCGCCAGCATGGCCTGGGGCTGGAGGAAGCCGACGGCAGCCGCCGCTATTTCCCCATCCGCGCGGTGGCCGAGCCGGCCGAACTCGGGCCGCAGGACCTGGTGATCGTGGCGGTGAAGCAGCCGGCGCTGGCGGCGGTGGCGGATGCCATCGGCCCGCTGCTCGGCCCGCACACCAAGGTGCTGCTGGCCATGAACGGCGTGCCCTGGTGGTTCTTCGACGGACTCCCTGGCCCGCTGGCCGGCACCACGCTGACCACGGTGGACCCGGATGGCGGCCTGCGCCGGCGCATACCCAGCGAGCAGGTGATCGGCTGCGTGGTGCACATCGCCTGCAACACCCCGGCGCCGGGCGTGTGCCGCCACGGCTTCGGCAACGGCCTGATCCTGGGCGAACCGGCCGGCGGCGCGGCCTCGGCGGGGCTGCGCGCGGCGGCGGAACTGCTGTCCGGCGCCGGGCTGGAGGTGAAGCTGTCCGAGCGCATCCAGCAGGACATCTGGTTCAAGCTGTGGGGCAACATGACCATGAACCCCATCTCCGCCCTCACCGGCGCCACCTCCGATCGCATGCTGGACGACCCGCTGGTGAACGATTTCTGCGTGGCGGTGATGCGCGAGGCGGCCGAGGTCGGCGAACGCATCGGCTGCCCGGTGGCGCAGTCGCCGCAGGAGCGCAATGCCGTCACCCGCAAGCTGGGCGCCATGAAGACCTCCATGCTGCAGGACGTGGAAGCCGGCCGCAGGCTGGAGGTGGATGCGCTGATCGGCGTGGTGCACGAGATCGCCGGCCGGGTTGGCGTACAGGTACCCAGCATCGCGGCGCTGTTCGGTTTGTTGAGGCTGTTCGCGGAGACGCGGGGATTGCGTTGAGGGGAAGGGCCGCCCTCGCAGTGGTTTTCTCCCCTCTCCCCTGGCGGGAGAGGGGACGGGGGAGAGGGGGAGGTGCCCGCGAGCCTCGCTCGTAGCCGCGCCTTGCGGGGCGTCCCCCTCTCCCCGGCCTTCCCCCGCGAGGGGGGAGGGAGCAAACCCGTGCTGGCGAGATGAGCAGGTGGCTCTTCTCCGTCGGCATAGGGGAGAGTCAGGCGATGCTTTCTATTCCCCCTCTCTTCGAGCGAGCCATCTTGCAAGGGGAGAGGGGAGAAACCATGCCGCGTCCGGTTGATTGGCGGAGACGCGGCCCAGCCTTGGCCCCACCCCTCAGGCGTACCGATTCACCCGCGTCAGCGACACGAACGCCGCCGCCAGCATCAGCGCGGCGGCGGCGGCCGCGAACAGGGCGGTGATTTCGGTGCCCCTGCGCTCCAGTACGAAGCGGGCATTGAGGTCCTGGTAGATCTGCTGCAGTTCCGCCGCGGTGCCGGCGTGGAAGTAGCGCGCCTGGGTGATGTCGGCGATGGCTTTCAGCGTGTCCTCGTCGAAGCGCATGAACACCGACCAGCCTTCGTTGCTCACCATCGCCCCTTCCGAGGTGCCGAAGCCCACGGTGAACACGCGCACCCCATGCTCGGCGGCCATGCGGGCAGCGTCCACCGGGTCGGGGCCGGTGGTGCGGCGGCCGTCGGTGAGCAGGATCACCGCCGCCGAGTTGAAGGAGGCCGGCGCCACCGCGTCTGCCGCCGGAGGGCGCGTAGGGACAGGTGCGGCCGGGCCACCGCGGCGGCCGTTGATCAGCGTCTGCTCGGGATCTATCGCGCGCTCGGGAAACAGGGTGGCGAGGGAGACGATGATGCCGCTGCCGATGGCGGTGTGGCGGTCCAGCTGCAGGCGGTCGATGGCGGCGATGAGGTCGTCCCGGTTGTCGGTGGGTGGCTGCACCACGGTGGCGGTGCCGGCGAAGGAGACGATGCCGACGCGCACATCCGCGGGCTGGGCGCGGACGAACTCCCGCGCCGCGGCCTGGGCGGCGGCCAGCCGGTCGGGCGCGATGTCGGTCGCGCTCATGCTCAGCGACACGTCGATGGCGAGGATGATGGTGCGCTGCTCCGACGGCAGGGTGACCACCGCGCTCGGCCGCGAGATGGCCACCACCGCGGCGGCGACGGCGAGCAGGAGCAGCAGCGCGGGCAGGTGGCGCATCAGCCACTGGCCGCGCCCCAGCGCAGGCCTCAGCAGCGCCAGGCTGGCGTAGCGCAGCGGCGCGCGGCGGCGCCGGCGCAGCAGTAATACGTATGCCGCCACCAGCGCCGGCAGGGCCAGCGCGAGCCAGATCAGATCGGGCCACATCAGGGTCATGGCGTCTCCTTCCGGCGCGGCGCCGGCCTGAACATCCGCCACCGGTGGGTCCGGTGCATCCGTTTTACTGTAGCACCGCGTTCGGGCTTCGCCGGCCGCATCGGCCGCCTGAGGCACGGGCGGCGAAGCCAGCGCAGCGGCGCCGGAAAGCGCTTGCCGGGCGGGCACTTGGGGCGCCTTCGGGCTTATTGCGGCGGCGACGGAATTTCTCCGCAGCGCTACAGTCACACTTGCCATCGCCCCGCTGACGGCCGCTGCTGCGTGCCCCGGTGCCGGGCCAGCCGACCGGTGGGGGATTGCCACATGGGAAGAACGCCGCTCTACAGCAGCAGCGCAGCTTCGTTCCGCGGGAAGGGGCGTGCGCGCACACCAGCCGGCGGGGTTGCCGCGGCTTCCAGCCCGGTCTCCACCGCGGCTCCCCCTTCTCCCGCCACACCCCACGACGCCACCGCATCCGGCCCCTGTCCGCCGGCGGCGCCGGCGCGCTCCCGTGGTCTGCGTGCCTTCTTCGGACGAAAGCCGGTGCTGTTCTTCGCCGGCCTGCTGGCGGCGCTGCTGCCGCTGGGAATCTACATGGGCATGCAGACCGCGCCGCATGTACCCGCCGACGAGGACATCGAGAAGGTGGTGGCGAAGACGCTGGAGCAGCGCGGAGTGGCCGCGCCGGCGGCCAAGGCCTACGACAAGATCCGGCCCTCGGTGGTGCGGGTGCGCGCCTACGCCAGCGCGGCGCCGCCGCAGCACCAGGCGAAGAGCGACAAGCCAGGCAAGGGCAAGGGCGGCGGCGCCGACAAGGCCGGCGATGGCAAGGCGGAGCCGGACGCGGTCAAGGACGAGGCGCAGAGCATAGGCTCGGGCGTGGTCATCGTGGACAGCGGCATCATCCTCACCAACCTCCACGTGGTGGCCGGCTCCAGGCGGCTGAAGGTGATCTTCCACGACGGCATGGAGGCTTCCGCCACCCTGATCGGCGCCCGCCCGGAGCACGACCTCGCTGTGCTGCAGGCCGGCGCCATTCCGGACGACCTCGTGGCGGCGACCATGGCGCCGGCCAGCGAGCTCGCCCTCGGCCAGCCGGTGATGGCGGTGGGCTTTCCCTTCGACATCGGCCCCTCGGTGACCACCGGCGTGGTCTCCGGCCTCAACCGCGAATTCCGTGCCGCCGACGACCGCCAGCCGCTCACCCGCCTGATCCAGTTCGACGCCGCCGCCAACCCGGGCAGCTCCGGCGGCCCGCTGGTGACCATGGAGGGCGACGTGGTCGGCATCGTCACCGGCATCCTCAATCCCACCGATCAGGGTTTCTTCGTCGGCATTGCCTTCGCGGTGCCGATAGAAAGCGCGGCGGGCGCGGCGGGGCTGTCGCCGTTCTGACGCTCGGGGAGGTGCCCGCGGGCACCGCATGCGGCCACGGCCGCGATCATCGCTGCGGCCGCCGGCCGCCAGGGGGAAGCGCATGAGTACCAGGGAATCGGACCAGAACGGGGTGGCGGCGCTGATGGAGCGCATCCTGTACGAGGTGAAGCGGGTGGTGGTGGGGCAGGACCACTTCCTCGAACGGGTGCTGGTGGCGGTGCTGGCGCAGGGCCATCTGCTGGTGGAGGGCGTGCCCGGCCTGGCCAAGACGCTGACGGTGAAGACCCTGGCCGCCACCGTGCGCGGCAGCTTCAAGCGCATCCAGTTCACCCCCGACCTGGTGCCGGCCGACCTGGTCGGCACCCGCATCTACAACCAGAAGAGCGGCGAATTCACCACCTCGCTCGGGCCGGTGTTCGCCAACCTGCTGCTGGCCGACGAGATCAACCGCGCCCCGGCCAAGGTGCAGAGCGCGCTGCTGGAAGTGATGCAGGAGCGCCAGGTGACCATCGCCGGCGAGACCCACAAGGTGCCCAGCCCCTTCCTGGTGCTGGCGACGCAGAACCCGGTGGAGACGGAAGGCACTTATCCGCTGCCGGAAGCCCAGGTGGACCGCTTCATGATGAAGGTGCTGGTGGGTTACCCGAGCGAGGAAGAGGAGTGCGCCATCGTCGAGCGCGTCACCGGCCCCGCCATCACCATCGCCGCCATGGCCAGCACCGAGGAACTGGCCATGCTGCAGCGCGACTGCCGCGGCGCCTACGTGGATCCCTCGCTGGTGCAGTACGCGGTGCGGCTGGTGGCCGCTACCCGCGACCCGGCGCGCTACGGCATCGAGGATGTGGCGCCCTACATCACCTGGGGCGCCAGCCCACGCGCCTCCATCCACCTGGTCGAGGGCGCGCGGGCGCTCGCCTTCCTCCGTGGCCGCAGCTACGTGCTGCCGCAGGACCTCTCCGACCTGGTGCCGGACGTGCTGCGCCACCGCCTGGTGCTGAGCTACGAGGCGCTGGCCGACGAGCTGACGGCGGACGAGATCATCGAGCGCATCACCGCCCGCCTGCCCGCGCCCGAAAAGCCCCTGGAAAGCCATGGACGCCCCGGCGCGCGTTGACCCGGAGCGCCTGCTGCGGCGCCTGGAATGGACGGTGATCCGCCGCCTGGATGGCCTGCTGCAGGGCGACTACCGTTCCCTCTTCCGTGGCTTCGGCCTGGACCTCGCCGATCTGCGCGAGTACCAGCACCACGACGACGTGCGCCACATCGACTGGAACGTCACCGCCCGCCTGCAGACGCCCTACCTGCGCCAGTACAACGAGGACAGGGAGGTGGCGGCCTGGTTTCTGCTCGACCTCAGCCCCTCGGTGGATTTCGGCTCCCAGGCCAAGAAGCGCACCGTGCTGGTGGAGTTCGTGACCGTGCTGGCGCGGCTGTTCACCCGCAACGGCAACCGGGTGGGCGCGGTGTTGTGCGGCGACAAGGTGGACAAGGTGATCGCCGCCCGCAGCGGCCGGCGCCATGTGCTCCACCTGCTGCGCACCCTCACCGGCCGGCCGGAAAGCGCGGCCGGCGGCGAAACCGACCTCGCCGCCTTCCTCGCCAGCGCACTCAAGGTGGTGCCGCGGCGCTCGCTGGTGTTCGTCGTTTCCGACTTCATCGGTGCCGGCGGCTGGGAGCGCCCCCTCCATCAACTGGCGCAGCGCCACGAACTGCTGTCGGTACGGGTGCACGATCCGCTGGAGCATGAACTGCCCGACCTCGGCCTGCTGGTGTTCGAAGACGCCGAAACCGGCGAGCAGTTGCAGGTGGATACCCACGACCGCCGCTTCCGCGAGCGCTTCGTCGCACAGGCGGAGGTGCGGGAGGCCGGGCTGCGCCGCAGCTTTGCCGCCGCCGGGGTGGACGTGCTGGAACTGGGTACCGAGGGCGACCTCGCCGACGCGGTGATGCGCTTCGCCGAGCTGAGGCGCTGGCGCAGCCGCAGCGCCGGCGGCGGCCTGCCCGGGCACTTGGGCGCCGGCTAGGGGAGGTGCGCGATGAGCTTCGTCTGGCCCCGTCTGCTCTGGTTGCTGCTGTTGTTGCCGCTGCTGGTGCTGCTCTACCTGAGCATCCTGCGCCAGCAGCGCGCCACCATGCTGCGCCACGCCGGCCTCGCCCTGGTACAGGAGGCCTTGAGCCGCAACCGTGGCTGGCGCCGTCATTTGCCGCCGCTGCTGTTCCTGCTTGGCCTGGCGGCGATGATGGTGGCGATGGCGCGGCCGGTGGCGGTGCTCACGCTGCCGGAAGAGGAACGCACCATCATCCTGGCGATGGATATCTCCGGCAGCATGCGCGCGGCCGATGTCGGCCCCAACCGCCTTGCCGCCGCCCAGGCCGCCGCCCACAGCTTTGTCGCCGCGGTGCCCAAGAGCACCCGGGTGGGCGTGGTCGCCTTCGCCGCCACCGCCGCGCTGGTGCAGCCGCCCACCCGCAACCACGAGGAAATCGACGCCGCCATAGACCGCTTCCAGCTGCAGCGCGGCACCGCGGTGGGCAGCGGCCTGCTGGTGGCCCTGGCGGCCATCTTTCCCGAGGCCGGCATCGACATCCAGGCCCTCACCGGCGAAGGCGAGGCGCCGCCGCTGCGCCCCGGCGGCACGCCGCCGCCACCCAAGCCGCCGAAGCCGCCGCCGGTGGCGCCCGGCTCCTACCCGGATGCCGCCATCGTGCTGCTCACTGACGGCCAGCGCACCGCCGGCCCGGCGGTGGAGGAGGCGGCGCAGTTCGTGGCCGACCGCGGCGTGCGCGTCTATACCGTGGGCATCGGCACGCCGGAAGGCGAGGTGGTGGGCTACGAAGGCTGGTCCATGCGCGTGCGGCTGGACGAGGCGACGCTGAAGGGCGTGGCCGACGCCACCCGGGGCGAGTACTTTCATGCCACCAGCGCCAGCGAGCTGGAGCAGATCTACCGCAACCTCGGCAGCCGGCTGGTGATGAAGACGCAGCAGACCGAGGTAAGCGCGCTGTTTTCCGCGCTGGGCGTGCTGCTGGCGGTGCTGGCGGCCTTCCTGTCGCTGTACTGGTTCAAGCGGGTGTTGTGACTGGGGGAAGGCAAGGCGGCCGGCGAGGGCATGCCGCCCTGCCGGCCGCCTTGCCTTGCCTGGTGCCGTTTCAGCCGCCCAGCACCTGCGCCAGCCAGGCCTCCACATCCCGGATCTCTTCAAGGCACAGGCTGTGTTCGGTGAAGTAGGGATGCCAGGCCAGCGGGTAGCCGGCTTCCTGCATCAGCCTGGCAGAGCGTTCGGCGAAGTCGTAGGGGATCACGGTGTCGCCGTGGCCGTGCGCCATGAAGATGGGCACGTCCTTGTTGGCCGGCGACGCTTCGGCGGCCAGGGTGTCGGCCAGCGGCAGGTAGGTGGACAGCGCCAGCACGCCGGCCAGCCGCCGCGGGTGGCGCAGGGCGGTGTGCAGCGCCACCGCGCCGCCCTGGGAGAAGCCGGCGAGCACGATGCGTTCGTCGGCAATGCCGCGCTCGTTTTCGCGGGCGATCAACGCTTCCAGCTGCCGGGCGGATTCGTGTACGCCGGCCGGGTCTTCGCGGCGGCGGGAGAAGTCGCCGGTGACGAGGTCGTACCAGGCGCGCATCGGGTAGCCGCCGTTGATGGTCACCGGCCGCACCGGTGCATGCGGGAAGACGAAGCGGGTGGGCGGCAGCACTGAGGGGTCGAACTCGTCCACCACCGGCTCGAAGTCGTGGCCGTCGGCGCCCAGGCCGTGCAGCCAGATCACCGCATGGGTGGGTTGGGCGGCGGTCGTGATCTCGACCGCGGGCAGCAGGGCGGTGCTCATGAGCGGGCTCCGGAGGCAAGAGGAAGAGCGGGATTCTCCCTTATCCACGCCCTTGGGCAAGCCTGTCCCGGGCCCGGTCGAAGGCCGCGAGCGGATGGCAGCGCTTGTTCGAACCGCCGGGCCGGTAAGGCTTGGGGGCCCGGGGGCCGTCGGGAGCCGGGCTGGCCGTCGCCCGGCGCGGGAAGCGCCGCCGGCCGGGTCATCCGGCCCCGGCTACAATCGCCGCAGACTTTTTTCAGGAGCGCTGAGATGACGCTGGTACGCGACACCCTTTACATCGGCGGCCGCTGGGTCGCCCCCGCCGGCCGCGGGCTGATCGATGTCATCGACCCCAGCGACGGCAGCCTCTATGCCCGCATCCCGGAAGGCACGGTGGCGGATGCGGAGGCGGCGGTGGCGGCCGCCCGCGCCGCCTTCGACTGCTGGGCGGCGACGCCGGTGTCCGAGCGCGCGGCGGCCATCGCCCGCATCGCCGCCGGGGTGGAGGCGCGCAGCGGCGAGTTGGCGGAGGCCATCGCCCACGAGGTCGGCATGCCACTCAAGCTCGCCGCCCGGGTGCAGGTGGGCGGCCCGCTGTGGCACTGGCGGTACTACGCCGAACTGGCGGACGGCTTCGAGTGGGAGCGCCGCGTCGGCAACTCGCTGGTGGTGCGCGAGCCGGTGGGCGTGGTCGGCGCGATCACGCCGTGGAATTTCCCGCTCAACCAGATCACCCTGAAGGTGGCGCCGGCGCTGCTGGCCGGCTGCACCGTGGTGCTGAAGCCCTCGGAGGTGGCGCCGATCAACGCCTTCCTGCTGGCGGAGATCATCGCCGCCGCCGGCCTGCCGCCGGGCGTGTTCAACCTGGTGACCGGCTACGGGCCGGTGGTGGGCGAGGTGCTGGCCGCCGATCCGCGGGTGGACATGGTGTCCTTCACCGGCTCCACCCGCGCCGGCCGCCGCGTCGCCGAACTGGCCGCGGCCACGGTGAAGAAGGTGGCGCTGGAGCTGGGCGGCAAGTCCGCCGCGGTGGTGCTGGAGGATGCTGACCTGGGCGCGGCGGTGAAGGCCACCGTGTCCAGCTGCCTGCTCAACTCCGGCCAGACCTGCTCCGCCCACACCCGGCTGCTGGTGCCGCGCGCGCGGCTGGACGAGGCGGCGGCGCTGGCCGCCGGGGCGATGGCGAAGATGACGCCCGGCCCGGCCTTGGTCGAGGGCAGCCGCCTCGGCCCGCTGGTGTCGGCGGCGCAGCGCGAGCGGGTGCAGGGCTACATCCGCCGTGGCATCGAGGAGGGCGCCCGCCTGGTCTGCGGTGGCGCCGAGCCGCCGGCCGGGCTGGAGCAGGGCTACTTCGTCGCCCCCACCGCGCTGGTATGCGAGGACGCCAGCGCCACCGTGGCGCAGGAGGAAATCTTCGGCCCGGTGCTGGTGATCCTGCCGCATGACGGCGACGACGACGCGGTGCGCATCGCCAACGATTCCGCCTACGGCCTGGGCGGCGCGGTGTGGGCCGGCAGCGACGCGCGGGCGCTGGCGGCGGCACGGCGCATCCGCAGCGGCCAGGTGGACATCAACGGCGGCGCCTGGAATCCGCGCGCGCCTTTCGGCGGCTATCGCCAGTCCGGCCTCGGGCGGGAGAACGGCGTGTATGGGCTGGAGGAGTTTCTGGAGTACAAGGCGCTGCAATTGCGCGACGGCGCTTGAGCCAGCGGCCGGCGGAGATGAACACGGGCGCCACGCTACACGGCGCCGAATGAAGGGAGCGCAGCATGTCGGTCTTCATCGAGGTCGAGCACATCACCACCTACCGCTACGCCAACCCGGTGGCATTCTCGCCGCACAAGCTGATGTTCCGGCCGCGCGCCGCGCATGACCTGCGGGTGCTGCAGGCCGGGCTGGAGGTATCGCCGCTGGCGCGCCAGCACTGGATACACGACGTGTTCTCGAACTCGGTGGCGGTGGTGGAGCCGGTGGGGCCGGCCACCGAGCTGCGGCTGGCGGCGCGCTTCGTCATCGAGCATTTCGGCGTGCACAACCTGGAGCTTCCGGTGGCGCCGGAGGCGCAGGATTACCCCTTCGAGTATTCCGCCGACGACAAGCTGGACCTCGCCCCCTTCCTGCCGCTGCAGTACCCGGAGGATGCGGCGGCGGTCAGCGCCTGGGTGCAGCCCTTCCTGCCGGCGCGCGGGGTCATCCACACCCAGGACGTGCTGCGCAACATCGCCGAGGGCATACGCGCCGATTTCCGCTATGCCTCCCGCGACGCCATGGGCACCCAGCGCCCGGCGCAGACGCTGGCGCTGGGCAGCGGCACCTGCCGCGACTTCGCCCTGCTGATGATGGAAGCCGCCCGTGGCCTCGGCCTGGCTGCCCGCTTCGTCTCCGGCTACCTGTACGACAAGGCGCTGGACGACGGCTGTGGCGCGTCCGCACCCGCGCCGAGCGCGGACCCGGCCGCCGGCGGACTGCAGCAGGGCGCCCGCCAGCCGGAGAGCGCGGATGCCGGCGCCGTCACCCGCGGCGCCGGCTCCACCCATGCCTGGCTGCATGTCTATCTGCCCGGCGCCGGCTGGGTGCCCTTCGATCCCACCAACACGCTCTATGGCGGCACCGACCTCATCCGCGTCGCCTACACCCGTACGCCGGAACAGGCGGCGCCAGTGGCCGGCGCCTGGTTCGGCGCGGCGGACGACTACCTGGGCATGACGGTGGAAGTAGCGGTGCGGCAGCTGACGCCGGAGGCGGCCGCCGCCATCCTCGCCGCCGACCTCCAGCTGCCCCTGCCGGCCGATGCCGACCCCGCATGCGAGGCGGTGTAACGCGCGTTACGCCGGCTCTGCCGCAACCGTGGCGGGGGCAGGGCGGACAATCGCCGCTCCTTACGCTGGAGCGCGCTTGATGATAGACGTCGAACTCGGTGGCCGTGGCCTGGTGATCGCCAGCCAGCCGCTGCCGGGGCGCATGCTGCCCCTGCTGCTGGCGGCGCTGCTGGAAGCGCGCGGCGAAGGCGGGGCGACGCCGCAGCAGCCCTGCAGCCGGCCGGACCTGCGCGACCGCATCGGCGGCCTCGCCGATCTGCACCGCACCCAGCTGTGGCGCGCGCTGCGCAGCCTCGCCGGCACGCCGCTGCAAGGTCTGGTCGGCCATGCGGCGGCCAGCGCCGGGCCGTACTGGCTGGACGAAGCGCTGGCGGCGCGCTGCGCCTTCCGCATCGACGGCCAGCCGGCGACGCCCTGCGCCCTGGCCGCGCTGCTGCGTCCGCCGCGCGCGGGCGGCGAGGCGACGAGCGCGCCGGTGACGCTGCCGCCGCTGGCCTACATCGACGCCCTCGCCCAGGCCGACCACCTGCTGGACCGCGGCGAGCTCTACCCGGCGCGCCAGCAGCTCGCCCGTGCCCTGAGCCAGCTGTCGGCGGACGACGTGGCCGACCGCGCCGCCATTGCCGTGCGCCGCGCCCGCATCTCCCGCCGCCTGGCCGACTGGGCTGCGCTGCAGGACGACCTGCGCGAACTCTCCGCCCTCGCCACCAGCCCGCGGCTGGTGCCGCAACAGCGCCGCCTGATCGAAGCGCGCATCCAGCTGCTGTCCGCCTGGCACATCTACGGCGGCCTGGGCAACGCCGCCGCCGCGCTGGCGCGGCTGGACGAAGTGGAGCCGGCCAGCCTGGCGGTGGATCTCGCCCTGCGCAACGACTACCTCAACCTGCGTGGCATGGTGCTGCGCGAACTGGCACTGCGGCAGTGCGCGGCGCCGCAAGCCGCCGCCGCGGTCGCCTGCTTCGGCGAGGCCATACGCTGCGCCGCGCTGGCCGCCGCGCCGGAGCAGCTGCAGGTGACCGCCGCCAATCTCGCCAACACCCTGGGGCGGCTGTATGAAGCCGGGCTGTTCGGCGGCGAGGCGGCCGACCCGCCCGCCGACGGCAGCCCGGTGCGCGAGGCGGTGCGCTGGCTGCTGCTCAGCGACGCCATCTGCGCCCGCTGGCAGATCGCCACCCGCTCGCTGCTCAACGTCGTCTTCCTGCTGCGGCTCACCGCGGTGAATCGTCTGCCCTATGCCGAACTCGCCGCGCTGGCGGCGGCACAGGGCATGCCGCTGGCGGCGGCCGGCTACACCGAGTTCGCCGAGCAGGCCTGGCAAGGCCGGCGGGCGGTGCATTCGCAGATCCCGGTGGACCAGCGCTGCGCCTTCTTCCTCGTCTGGGCCACCCATGCGGCGCGCGAGCAGCGCCGGGTGGAATGCGCCGAGCTGTGTCGCCGCATCGCCCACGAAGTGCGCAAGCTGCGCGATGCCGCGCTGCGCCGCTCCTACGCGCAGGAACTGGCGCAGCTGCGCGCCGAACTGGTGAGCCTGCCGGCGCTGCAACGGGCGTAACCGGGAAGGCCGGGGCGGCGCGCGCTGTCCCTGTCGATACTGGCTTTGCCTTTCAACGCTTTCCGGAGTTCATCATGAGATCTGCATTCCTTCGGCGATACGCCAGCCGCGCTGCCGCCGTCCTGCTGCTGGCGGCTAACTTCATCCAGCCCGCCGCAGCCGCCGGCGTGGAACGCTGGGAAGACAGGCCGGCGCTGGAGCGCCACTTCCAGGCCGCCGGCGTGCGCGGCACCATCGTCGTCATGGACGAGGCCAGCGGCCGCTGGATCGCTTCCGACTCCCGCCGCGCCCATGTGCGCTACCTGCCGGCCTCCACCTTCAAGATCCCCAACACCCTGATCGCGCTGGAAACCGGTATCGCCGCCGACGCAGCCCAGCCGTGGCGCTGGGACGGCGTGCAGCGCGAGTTTCCGGACTGGAACCGCGACCAGACGCTGGAGAGCGCCTTCAAGGTGTCCGCCGTGTGGGTCTATCAGGACATCGCCCGCAAGGTCGGCGCCGAACGCATGGCCGCCTTCGTGCGTGACTTCCGCTACGGCAACGCCGAAACCGGCCCGGTGCTGGAGCGCTTCTGGCTGGATGGCGGGCTGCGCATCTCGGCGGTGGAGCAGGTGGACTTCCTGCGCCGTTTCCTCGCCGGCACGCTGCCTCTGTCCGAGCGCAGCCAGCGCCTGGGCCGCGAGCTGATGCTGCGGGAGGAAACCCCGGCCTATCGCCTGTACGCCAAGACCGGCTGGACTGGCGGCGGCCGGGATTCGCTGGGCTGGTACGTCGGCTGGGTGGAGCGCGGCACACAGCGCAGCTACTTCGCCCTCAACATCGACATGCCCGGCGGCATCGCCCAGGCGCCCCTTCGCGAGCGCCTTGCGCGGTCCGTGCTCGGGGAACTGGGCTTGATGCGCTAGCCGCTTTTTCATGCGGATGGCGATGTGATTAGCCGCCATATAATATGGCGGCCATGAACGAAATCACCCCCACCCTTGAGCAAAGCCTCGAACAGAAATACCTCGCCCTGCTGGACGAAGCGCACCGCCGCCAGCTGCCGGACGTAGGCGGCATCCGCCTGTGCTTCCAGCTGCTGTCGGTGGCCGCCGCGATAAACCGCGACTGCGCCGCGCTGCTGGCGCCGCACGGGCTGTCGGAAGGCCGCTTCATCCTGCTCTTCCTGCTCGATGCCGCCGAACAGGGCCTGCCGCCCAATCTGCTCGCCGAACGCGCCGGCGTCAGCCGCGCCACGGTCACCGGCCTGGTGGATGGGCTGGAGCGGGAAGGGCTGGTGGAGCGCCGCGCCGAACTGGCCGACCGCCGCAGTCTCGCCGTCTGCCTCACTCCCGCGGGCAAGCGCCTGGCGGGGCGCCTGTTCGCCCAGCATGCGCAGTGGATCGCTGGTCTGCTGGGTGACATCGGCACGGAGGAGCGGCGGGTGCTGTCCGGCTTGCTTGCCCGCGTTGCCGCCCGTACCGGCGCGGTCGCGGCTGGGGAGGCGCAGCAATGAGCCGGGCGAAGAGTCAGCGTGAAGCGCAGTCCTCCGGTCCAGCCAGCGCGCCGCCCACAGCCAGACCCCGCACCGGCGCCAACCGGGTCGCCGCGGTGTCGCCGGAACATCTGGCCGCGCTGGAAGCCGGCACGCTGGCCAGCGCCACCCTGTCCGAAATTCTCGCGCTCGATCAGCAACGGCTGCTGCTGGCGGTCTTCCCCGGATTGCCGGCCGATGATCTGCCCGGCAAGGAAGCGGGCATCCTCAAGCGCATGAGCGCCATCGGTACGCTGTTGCAGCAGCACGGCGGCGAGGCGGCCCTGGCGCGCTGCCTGGCGCACTCCTCCGACACCGTCCGCGGCTGGGCCTGCTTCCTGCTCGCCGCCATGCCCGGTGCCGGACTGGCCGCGCGCCTGGAGGCCGTTCGCCCGCTGGCGGACGATCCCCACTTCGGCGTGCGCGAATGGGCCTGGCTGGCGCTGCGTGGCCATCTCGCCGCGGAACTGGAAACCGCCATCGCCCTGCTCACGCCTTGGACCTGCGAGTCCTCCGAACGCCTACGCCGGTTCGCCTGCGAAGCGCTGCGGCCGCGCGGCGTCTGGTGCGCCCACATCGCCCGCCTCAAGAGCGCTCCCGAACTGGCCTTGCCCATCCTGCAGGCGCTGCGCGCGGATCCGGCGGCCTACGTGCAGGATTCCGTCGGCAACTGGCTGAACGATGCCGGCAAAACCCGCCCCGACTGGGTCGCCGCCCTGTGCGCAGGCTGGCTCGCGGCAGGCGACCACCCGGCGACAGTGCGTATCTGCAAGCGGGCGCTGCGGAATCTCAAGTAGCAGACCCGCTCTTGTGCGAAGAAGGAGCCGATAAGGGTTTTCGTGACCCGCCTTCAGGCATGGAACCGCCTTTTGAGGGCTCCTGAATGTCAGTAATTTCTGTGTTGACAGAAATTACTGACATGACTAGATTCCACCTCATGGAACTCAAACCGATCGCTGAACGCTTCATCCTGCACTGGGGCGAGATGGGCTCCCGCTGGGGAGTCAATCGCACGGTGGCGCAGGTACATGCGTTGCTCTATCTCGCCGGGCGGCCGCTGGATGCGGAGGAAATCGCCCAGACCCTGAACGTGGCGCGCTCCAACGTCAGCACCAGCCTCAAGGAGCTGCAGGCCTGGAAGCTGGTGCGCATGGTGCATCTGCTGGGCGACCGCAAGGACCACTTCGAGACCTCCACCGACGTCTGGGAACTGTTCAAGCTCATCGTCGAGGGGCGGAGGCAGCGGGAGATCGACCCGACGCTGGGCGTGCTGCGCGCCTGCCTGGACGATCCGCAACTGCCGGCGGAGGACGACGGCACCGAGCGGCGCATCCGCGAGACGCTGGAGTTCGTGGAGATACTGACCACGTGGTCCGACGAGATGCTCAGGCTGAAGCCGGAAACGCTGATGAAAACCCTGGGCATGGGCGCCAAGCTGAGCCGGGCAGTGAGAAAGAAGGACGCCTGAGCTGGGGCGGCGAAGCGGGCGAGTCGCCCGTTTTTTTGATGCAGTTATTTCTGTTCATGCAGAAATAACTGCATGAATAGATGTTTGCGGGCGCCGGCCGTCTGCACCGCGCCCCGCCAGCAAGCGCTGCCGTGCCGGGCTGCTGCCTCGCCTCGGCGCGGGGATGTCGCAGGTTTTTCCTCTCATCGCTGAAGGAGTCTTCCATGTCTTCGCTGCTGTTCTTCCTGTTGGTGCAAATGGCGCTGCCGCCGCTGCTGGGCTACCTGGTTCATCTCCACCTGAAGGAGGCGACCCGCAGCATCCTGCTGGATCTGTGCGGTACCGAGGCGCGTGCCGATTACTGGGTGCGCACGCTGGGCCTGCTGATGGTGCTGACGCCGCTGTGCGCGGTGCTGCTGTTCGGAGGCTCGCTGAGCGCCGCTCCCTTGCAGGATGCGTTCAGGCGGGTGGCTTCCCTGAGCGTGCTCGGCGTGCTGGCGGCGGTAGCGGTGACGACGCGCGCGGTGTGGCGGCGGGTGCCGCAGGGGGAGTTGCCGTGATGCGCATCCTGGTCTGCGGTGCGGGCGGCTTCCTCGGCGGGGAGATCGCCAGGCGTCTGGAAACGGCCGGGCACGAGGTGCTGAGGGCGGTGCGCAGGCCGGCGCGGCAAGATGAAGTCGAGGCCGATTTCGGCCGCATGCTCGGCGTCGAAGACTGGCTCCCTTTGCTGCGGGGCGTGGATGCTGTGGTCAATGCGGTGGGGATACTGGTGGAGCGGGGCGGGCAGCGCTTCGATGCCATCCACCACCGCGCTCCGGCGGCGTTGTTCGCGGCTTGCGAGCGGAGCGGCGTCTCGCGCGTGCTGCAGATCTCCGCGCTGGGTGTGGAGCATGGCCGCGGTGCCTACTTCACCAGCAAGCTGGCGGCGGACGCGTTCCTGATGTCGCGCCCCCTTGGCTGGCAGATACTGCGACCGGGGCTGATCTATGGCCCGAGGGGGAAGTCCGCGGGTTTCTTCCGCCTGCTGGCGAGTTCTCCGCTGCTGCCATTGCCTTCCGGCGGCAAGCAGCCACTGCGGGCCGTGCATATCGACGATGTGGCCGAAGCCGCGCTGCGCCTGCTGGACCCGGCGACGCCGGTGCAGCAATGCGTGGCGCTGGTGGGGGCCGAAGTCTGCTCTTACCGGCAGATGCTGGCCTACTACCGCGCGGCGATGGGTTTTCCGCCGGCCTGGACTTTTCCGATGCCAGCCTGGGCGATGCGCTTCTGCGCAAGCTTCGCAGAACACCTGCCCGGCTCGCTGCTCACCCGCGATACCTTGTCGATGCTGGAAGCCGGCAACACGACGGACGATGGCGCCACCCGCCAGTTGTTGCAACGGCCGCCCCGGGGCCTGAGTGGTTTCATGTCCGCCGCCGAACGGGAGAGCGCACGCCAGCAGGCACTCGCCACCTGGCGACCGGCCTTGCTCCGGCTGGCGCTGGCGTCGGTCTGGCTGCTCACCGCGCTGGTCTGCCTGGTCGCCTATCCGCGGGAGGCCAGCCTGGCACTGCTGGCGGAGGCCGGCCTGCAAGGCATGCCGGCGCTGATCGCCTTCTACGGCGCGGTGCTGATGGATCTCGCCTTCGGCCTCGCCACGCTGTGCCGGCCCGGCCGGCGCCTGTGGCTGGCGCAGATGCTGGTGGTAGCGGGCTACTCCCTGGTGATCGCGGTCGCCCTGCCGGCCTTCCTCGCCCACCCCTTCGGCCCGGTGCTGAAGAACCTGCCGATACTCGCAATCCTGTTCCTGCTCTACGCGGAGGAAAGGCGGCCATGACGCTCTATGCCTTCATCAAGACGCTGCACATCCTGTCCTCGGTGCTGCTGGTGGGAACCGGCTTCGGCACCGCCTTCTACCTGTTCTTCGCCAACCGCTCAGGCTCGGTGGCCGCCATCGCCACCGTCTCCAGGCTGGTGGTGCGCGCCGACTGGTGGTTCACCACGCCTGCCGTCTTCATCCAGCCGCTGACCGGCCTATGGCTTGTGCATATCGCCGGCTGGCCCTGGAGCACGCCCTGGCTGATGGCTTCGGTCGCGCTCTATCTGCTGGCCGGCGCGTGCTGGCTGCCGGTGGTGTGGCTGCAACTGCACTTGGCGGACATGGCAAAAAAGGCGGCCGCCGCCGGCACCGCGCTGCCGCCCTTGTACTGGCGCTACGCCCGTTACTGGGAGTGGCTGGGCTATCCGGCCTTCGTCGCCATGGTCGGCGTGTATTTCCTGATGGCGGGCAAGCCGGCCCTGCTACTGCCGTAGCGGAAGCCGGATGCGGCAGCGCGGCGTTTTCTTTCCGCCAGCGGTTCTCCGGCGTGGATGCCGGCGTTACAATCCGCGCCATGGTCTGCGCCGCCCACCTTTCCCCCGCCACCGTTGCCGCCTCCGGCAGCCTTGCACTCGCGGGTGCGGAGCAGTCCAAAAAAGCCAAAAAACAGCCGCTCGTCTGACCGGAGCTGCTGTTCCGTCGGACGGGCGACGGGACGGCAGGACCGGATGGCAGCGCGCCCTCCAGGTACCCACGTAGTCTCGCCGCATGATTCGACGGCATTCATGCCGGTCTTTGCGTAGGAGTACGTTTCCATGTCGGATTTCTCCGGTATCTGGGTTGCCCTGGTGACACCCTTCAAGGCAGACGCCAGCCTCAGCGTAGACCATGCGGCGCTGCGCCGGCTGGTGGAGCATTACCGCGCGGCCGGTGTGGCCGGCGTGGTGGCGCTGGGCTCCACCGGTGAAGCCGCCGCGCTGGACGAAGGCGAGCAGGACGCGGTGCTGGACTGCGTGCTCGGTGCCGCCGGCGGGCTGCCGGTGATCTGTGGCCTGGCAGGCAACAACACCACACGGCTGCACGCCCGGCTGGCGCGGCTCAACCACCTGCCGCTGGCCGCGGTGTTGTGCCCCGCACCCTACTATGTGCGCCCCTCGCAGGCGGCGCTGGTCGCCCATTTCCACGAACTGGCCGAGCGCTCGCGGGCGCCATTGGTGCTGTACGACATTCCCTATCGCACCGGCGTGGCCGTGGCGACCGATACGCTGCTGACGCTGGCGGCCCATCCCAACATCCGTGCGGTGAAGGACTGCGGCGGCTCGGCGGAGAAGACCCGCGCGTTGATCGTGGACGGCCGGCTGCAGGTGCTGGCCGGCGAGGACGCGCAGATATTCCCCACGCTCTGCCTGGGCGGCGCCGGCGCCATCTCGGCGGCGGCGCATCTGTTGCCGGAGCGCTTCGTGGCGATGCAGCGCGCGGTGGCGGCCGAACGGCTGGCCGAGGCCAGGGCGCTGCACCACGCCCTGGTGCCGCTGATCGAAGCCCTGTTCGCCGAGCCCAATCCCTGCGTCATCAAGGCCATGCTGGCGCGGCAGGCATTGCTGGAAGACGTGCTGCGGCCGCCGCTGCTGCGTGCCAGCGACGAAGCGCTGGAACGGGCCGCCAGCGTGCTCGCCACCTTGTCCTGATGCTGGTGTGCCGGTCGCGCCCTTACTACCGGAGTGGGTGTGTGCAGTGCTGCATGGCAGAGCCCCCGCGGATGCCGATATGATTACGCGTCTTCATCTTTTCGTCATGCGTGGCGTGATGGTCCAAGGGCGCAGAATGGCGTCCAGCCGTCGTTCCACATCAAAGGGGGCAGGGCGCGAACATGGACAGGGTGCATAGCTGCGCGGCGCGCGGCCAGGATACCGCGGCGGTTTTCCGCAAATTGACGGCGCAGTTGCCCGAGGGCGCCCGCGGGGCACAGATGGTGGTGGCCTTTTACGGCTGCGGGCACGACGACAACCTGCTGGCTGCCGAGTTGCGGCGCCAGTTCCCGCAGGCCGCCCTGCTGGGTGGCAGCTCCGCCGGCGGGCTGATGACCGAGCGCGGAGTCATCGACGAGCAGGGCATCGGCCTGCTGGTGCTGGAGGACGCCGCCGGCGAATACGGCGCCGCCGCCGGACCGCTGGGGCACGACCCGGCGGCGGCGGCCGAGGCGCTGCTGGGGCAGGCGCTGGCCAGCTGCGGCTGCGAAGGGCAGTTGCCCGAGCTGGTGTGGATCTACCAGGCGCCCGGCAACGAGGAGGCGGTGCTGGAGGGGCTGCGGCGGGTGGTGGGCAATGCCTGCCCCATCATCGGCGGCACTTCGGCCGATGAAACCGTGGCCGGACGCTGGCGCCAGCTCGGGCCGGTGGGCGCCTTGAGCGACGGCCTGGCAGTGGGCGTGCTGTTTCCCTCCGCCGCGGTCGGCTTCGCTTTCCAGGGGGGGTATGAGCCCGCCGGCCCCAGTGGGGTGGTGACCGGCATCGGCTTCCAGCCCGACGGCGCCAGTGGCGTGGTCACCCAGGGCCATGGGCGGGAGATCCTCTCCATCGATGGTGAGCCGGCTGCCGAGGTGTACAACCGCTGGACGGGCGGGGCGATCGCCACCGCGCTGGCAGGCGGCTCCATCCTGCAGCAGACCACCATGTTTCCCCTCGCCACCGATGGTGGTCGCATCGATGGCGTCACCCACTACCTGCTGATACACCCGGAGTCGGTCACGCCGGCCGGTGGCCTGCGGGTGTTCCGCGACGTGGCGGCCGGCACGCGGCTGTTCGCCATGCGTGGCGACCGCCGCCGCCTGATAGAGCGCGCCGGCCGCGTCAGCCGCCAGGCCCGCCGCAGCCTGCCGGACGCGTTGGCGGTGGCCGGCGCGCTGGTGGTGTATTGCGGCGGCTGCAAGATGGCGGTGGACAAGGAAATCGGCGAGGTCGCCGGCGCCATCGCCGAGAGCTTGCATGGCGCGCCCTTCCTCGGCTGCTTCACCTTCGGCGAACAGGGCTGCCTGATAGACAGCAATGTGCACGGCAACCTGATGATCTCGGCGGTGGTCTTCGCCCGCTGAGCAACCTGGCCCCCGCCTCTGGACTCTTTCATGTCATTCGACCCCTCCGTGCCGCCCACCGAGAGCAACGAGGCCCTGCGCGAGGCGCTGCTCTCCCTGCGACGGGATTACGACGCCCTGCGCCAGGCCGGAGCGGACGTGCAGCAACTGCTGGAAGCGCTCGAATCCCTGCTCGGCGTCGAGGGAGAGGAAGACCCTTTCGTCCGCGTCTTCTCCTCGCTGCGCAAGGTCTTCACCTTCTCCCAGGCGCTGATGCTGGCCGAGCCGGAAGGCGGCGGCGAGGCACTGGAGTGCATCGTCGCCGAGGACGCGGGGCTGCTGCATTCGCGCTGGCCGGTGGCGGCCCTGTTCCGCAAGGTGATGGGCGGCAAGGTGGTGGCCACCTTCTCCACCGCCGGTCTGCCGGAATGGGAGGTGGCCGCCGGCCTCGGCCTGTCGCCGGCCGGCTCTGCGCTGCTGGTGCCGGTGCGGGTGCGCGAGCGGCGGGGCATCCTGCTGCTGTTGCGCGATCCGGGGCTGCCGGGCTTTGACCGCGGCAATGTCGGCCTGGCGCGGCGTTACTCGGTACTGGTCTCGCATGCGCTGGCTACCCGCTATGCCGCCGAGAGTGCGGCCGAGAGCCGGCGGCTGCTGGAGCTGAGCCGGCAGCTGCGCCAGAGCGAACAGGTGGCCAAGCGCAATGCCGACCTGCTGCAGGAGCTGGTGCGGGCGATGCCGGTGGGTGTGGCGGTGCAGGACGAAGCCGGACGGCTGCTGGTCGTCAATGACGCCGGCGCCCAGCTGCTGGGAGCCAGGGTGGAGGATCTGCTGGGCGAATTGCCGCCGCACCTGCGGGCGGAGGGCGAGCAGGCGCAGGAAGCCCAGTTGCACCTCGCGCGCTACCGCGAGCGCCTGGCTGGCGGCCTGCCCTACACCCGCGAGCGCAGCGTGACGCTGGCCGGCGAGGCGCGCACGGTGCTGCTCACCGGCACGCCGGTACGCATCTTCGATGAATACCTGATGCTCTCCACCTCGCTGGACATCACCGAGCGCAAGCGCTTCGAGGAGGAAATGCAGCGCCACGCCTTCCACGATCCGCTCACCGGCCTGCCCAACCGCGCCTTGATGAACGAGATCGTCGACAAGGCGGTGCGGGCCCACCAGGAGCGCGGCATGTTTGCGCTGGCCTTCATCGACATCGACAACTTCAAGCAGGTGAATGACTACTACAGCCACGGCATGGGCGACCAGCTGCTGATCGCCTTCTCCCGCCGGGTGGCGGAGTCGCTGCGGCCCAGCGACACGCTGGCGCGCATCAGCGGCGATGAATTCCTGCTGCTGGTCGATCCGGCGCAGAACGAGGCCGAGGTGGCGCGGGTGATAGAGCGGGTGCTGGAGGCCTGCCGCCGGCCCTTCGTGGTGGAATGCCACGAACTGCTGACCTCCGCCTCGGTGGGGGTGAGCTTCTACCCGGCGCACGGCGGCGACTACGAGACCCTGAGGCGCTGCGCCGACAGCGCCATTTACCAGGCCAAGAGCCTGCGCAAGGGCAGCGTGGCCTACTTCGATGCCAGCATGGGCCATGCGCTCACCGCCCGCATGGACCTGGAGCAGAGCCTGCGCGCCGCGGTGCGCGACCGCCATTTCCGCAACGCCTACCAGCCCAAGGTGCGGCTGGCGGACGAGACGGTGGTCGGCTTCGAGGCGCTGGTGCGCTGGGTGGAGCCGGACGGCCGCATCCAGCCGCCGGGCGTGTTCATCGAGATGGCCGGCGAGCTCGGGCTGCTGGACGACATCACCCTGCAGGTGCTGGACGACATCGCCCGCGAGCTGCCGTGCCTGAGTCGCCACTATGGCGCCGGCATCAGCGTGAGCTTCAATGTCTCCGCCCAGCAGGCGGGCGACATGCAGTTCATCGACCGCCTGCTGGCGGCCATCTCCGCCAGTGGCATCGCCCGGCGGCTGGTGGTGGAGCTCACCGAGGATGCGCTGGTCGCCGCCCAGCAGTTCCAGGACGCGGTGCTGCCGCGGCTGCGTGCGCTCGGCGTGCGGGTGTCCATTGACGACTTCGGCACTGGCTACTCCTCGCTGTCCACGCTGGCCGACATCACCGCCGACGAGTTGAAGGTGGATCGCGCCTTCATTACCGGCATCCATGAGCGGGCCCGCAGCCAGGGCATCCTCAAGGCCATCGAGTCGGTCTGCCGCGCGCTGCAGATCAGCATGGTGGCCGAGGGTGTGGAAGAGGTGGAGGAGCTGGAGTACCTGCGCAGCCACACCGGCATCGCCACCGTGCAGGGGTACTGCTTCGGCCGGCCGGCCTTCCTGGAGGACCTGCTGCCGCGCAGCGGCGCTTGAGACGGCAGGGAGGCCGGCAATGGGCGCCGCCGGGATCGCTCGACTGCTTCCCTTGCCCGCCGGTTCAGAATTCCCAGCTCAGCCCCAGGTTCCAGATTGCCGCGCCGTCGTTGCGGCCGGCCGCGCCATAGAGCTTGAGCGCCTCGCTGACGAGATGGCGCAGGCCGACCTGGTAGCCGGGCCAGGCGTGCGTCTGGCCGAAGCGCTCCAGCGTCAGGCTGCTGGCTTCGCTCAGCGGCAGGTCCAGGCCCAGCCCCCAGCGGGCGGCGTCTTCCGCTACGCCGGCGGTGTGCGTCCATCCGTGGCCAAGGTTGAGATGCAGCAGCGGACCCTCCGGCTGCTGCCAGCTCAGCAGCAGGTCTACGGTGCGGCGGCGTTCGTCGTCGCTGTCTTCCTTGCCGTCTGGCCGCAGCGTGTATTGCTGCAGCAGCAGGCCGGCGGAGAGGCCGGCATCCGTCTGCCAGGGAACCCATTTCAAGCCGATGCCGCCATGGGCCACGCGGGTGTCCGCGCCTCGTCCGTGGGTGTGCGAGGCTGCCAGCGCCAGCTGCAGTTCCAGCGTTTCGCCCAGTCCGTAGGCGAGGCTGGCGGCCATGCCGCGGTGGCTGCCGTCGTCGAAGCCGGTGGCCTCCAGGTTGCCCTTGCCACGGCCGGAGGTGGCGGCGTCATCCACCAGCATCGGACTCTCCGCCTGTGCGCTTCCGGCCATCAGCGCACAGGCGGCGAGCAGGATGAGCGCCACCGGGGCGAAGCCGCGGGCGCGCTGTGCCCGGCAGCCCGTACGGGCGGGAAGGAGCGGGCAGCTGGCCGGGCGTGGATGCTGGCGTACGCGGGAGGGCATGGGCTGAGTCCTTGTTCTTCTGCATGCGCCAGAGCTGGAAAAGGTGGCGCGACAGGGCTGCGCTTATTGGATGATCATAGATTTACCACGCCCTTCTCGCCGGCGCATGTGCTGCCCTTCCTGTGGGGGCGCCGTTTGGGTC
>NZ_WUEI01000052.1 GCF_012911025.1 Azoarcus sp. TTM-91
CGGGAGGGCTGCGGGCCGGAAGGGAATCTGCGCGGTGAATCGTCCATCGGTTGTTCCGGCCTGTGGGCTCGCCGCGCGCTGGGGGGCGGGCGGTGTTCGCTTGTCGCGGCTTCAGGCGCTGGCAGCCTCTAGCGCGCCGGCCACATCGGTGATGCGGGCGAAGCGGCCGGCCAGCACCAGCTCGACGCCGTCCTTGATCTCCTGCGGACTGTAAACCCGTCCGCTGCCGGCGTGGGTCATGGCGAAGGTCAGCGTGGCCTCGGTGACGAAGTCCACCGTGTAGCCGGTGTCGCCCGCCAGCCGGGCGGTGGTCTCGCAGCACTGTTCGGTGCGTATGCCGGCAATGATCAGCCGGGTGATGCCGCGGCGGCGCAACCACAGGTCCAGCCCGGTGTCGGTGAAGGCGTTGTGGGTGTGCTTGCGGAAGCTGACGGCGGGCGCGGCCGGCAGCCAGTCCAGCGGCCGCACCAGGCCGGATTCCTCGGTGAAGGGGTCGGCGGCGCCGACATGGAAGATGTGCACCACCGGCACGCCGCGTTCGCGGCAGCCAGCCTCCAGCCGCAGCAGGGCATCGCGGAAGGCGGGCACATCGTCTTCGCGCCAGAAGGGAGCATGGCGGAAGGATTCCTGGACGTCGATGATGATCAGGGCGGTGTCGGACATGTTGTCGCTCCGGTGGTGGCGGGATGGGACGGATGCTAGAGGTCGCCTCTGCCGCCGGTAAGGCGGGCTGCGGACCGGAAGCGGACGAAAACGGACAAGGCGGCGGTGCGGGGGTGGCGGCCCACGCCATGCCGGATGGTAGTGTGAGCAGTTGTGCTTGGGCGGCGTGCGGCGGGGCGCGGCGAGCTAAAATTCCGCCTTGCCGCTGGGGCTGACGATGGAACGGGAATGCATTCGATAGAAGTGGTGCTGGCGATGCTGCTGGCGGTGGTGGGCAGCGGTTACCTGGTCCGGGTGGTGCCTTTTTCCCTGCCGCTGCCCTTGATACAGATCGCGCTCGGCGCGGTGATCGCCGGGGTGTTCGGCCACGGCGTGGTGCTGGACCCGGAAATCTTCTTCCTGCTCTTCCTGCCGCCGCTGCTCTTTCTCGACGGCTGGCGCATTCCCAAGGTAGGCCTGTTCCGCGACAAGGCGGTGATCCTGGAGCTGGCCTTCGGCCTGGTGGTGTTCACCGTGATCGGCGCCGGCTTCCTCATCCACTGGCTGATCCCGGCGATGCCGCTGCCGGTGGCTTTCGCGCTGGCGGCCATCCTGTCGCCCACCGATCCGGTGGCGGTGTCGTCCATCGCCGCGCGGGCGCCCATCCCCAAGCGGCTGATGCACATCCTGGAAGGCGAATCCCTGCTCAACGACGCCTCCGGCCTGGTGTGCTTCCGCTTCGCGGTGGCGGCGGCGATGACCGGCTCCTTCTCGCTGGCCTCGGCCTCGGTCACCTTCCTGTGGGTGGCCTTCGGCGGGCTGGCCATCGGCGTCGGCGTCACCTGGGGCATCAGCCTGGCGCAGCGCTGGCTGTCGCGCCAGTTCGGCGAGGAGAGCGGCTCGCCCATCCTGGTGAGCCTGCTGATTCCCTTCGGCGCCTACCTGGCGGCGGAGCACCTGCAGGCCTCCGGCATCCTCGCCGCGGTGGCCGCCGGCATCACCATGAGCTACGTCGAGCTGAGCGGCCGCGCGCTGGCCACCACCCGGGTGCAGCGCGCCGCGGTGTGGGACATGCTGCAGTTCTCCCTCAACGGCATCATGTTCGTGCTGCTGGGAGAACAGCTGCCCGGCATCCTGCGCGGCGCGGTGGCCACGGTGGAGGAAACCGGCCACCTCAACCCCTGGTGGCTGGCGGTATATGCGCTGGTGATCATGCTGGTGCTGGCGCTGCTGCGCTTCGCCTGGGTGTGGGTGTCGCTGCGCTGGAACCTGTTCCGCGCCTATCGCCGCGGCGAGTCGCTGGCCAAGCCGGACGTGCGCCTGCTGCTGGCCACCTCGCTGGCCGGCGTGCGCGGCGCCATCACCCTGGCCGGCGTGCTGACGCTGCCGCTGATGCTGCCGGACGGCTCGCCTTTCCCGGCGCGCGATCTGGCCATCTTCCTGGCGGCGGCGGTCATCCTGGTGTCGCTGGTGGTTGCCAGCATCGGCCTGCCGCGCCTGCTGCGCGGCCTGGAACTGCCGGACGAGCCGGCCGAGCGCAGGGAGGAGGACTTCGCCCGCCGCGAGGCCGCCGCCGCCGCCATCGCCGCGGTGGAAAAGGCGCGCCACGGCCTGTGCGGCGACAGCGCCATCGAGGCGGATCTCTACACCAATGCCGCGGTGCGGGTGATGGCCAACTACCAGCACCGGCTGGAGGACGGCAATGTTGGTGGCGTGGATGCCGCCCGCCTGCGCCAGGCCGACCAGGCGGAGGTGGCGCTGCGGCTGGCCGGGCTGCAGGCGGAGCGCGAAGCCATCTTCCGCCTCGCCCGCCGCGGCCAGATCTCGGACGAGATCTCGCGCAGGCTGGTGCGCCAGATCGACCTGATAGAGTCGCGCTACCGTTGAGCCCGGGGCTTGCCGATGCTCATCGTCGCCGCCGCCATCGCGCCGCGGCGATGAGTGCGCGCAGGCCGGAGCCGCTTCCGAACCCATGACATCCCCGACCGATACCCTGCGCGTCCGCTTCTTCCGCCACGGCGAGAGCGCCGCCAACGCCGGCCTGCCCAGCGACGACCCCGCCGCCATTCCGCTGACCGACCTTGGCATGGCGCAGGCGGTGGAGATTGCCGCCGGCATCGGCGCGGCACCGGACCTCATCATCACTTCGCCCTTCCTGCGCGCACGGCAGACGGCGGCGCCCACCATCGCCCGCTTTGCCGGCATTCCGGTGTTCAGCCTGGATATCCAGGAATTCACCTACCTGAGCCCGGCGCGCTGCGCCGGCACCACGGTGCACCAGCGCCGGCCGTGGGCGGACGCCTATTGGCAGGCGGAAGATCCGCAGCGGGTGGAGGGCGAGGATGCCGAGAGCTTCAGCCTGTTCCACCGCCGCGTCATCGGCGCGCTGGCGCAACTCGCCGGCCACCGCCAGCTGGGCCGGCGCGACATCCTGGTGTTCGGCCACGGCCAGTTCCTGCAGGCCACCCGCCTCTTCATCGCCGGTCAGCTTTCCGAGGTGGACGGGCCGACCATGCGGCGCTTCCGCCGGATCGACCTGGGCACGCCGATTGCGAACGGGCAGGGCTTCGCCGCCCTGCATGACGGCACCGGCTGGCGCTTGGGCTGAGCGGCGCGGTGGCTTGGGGCCGGCGGGGCGGGCAGGCGCCGGCGATGGCGTTAGGATGGCGGTCCGCGAGCAGCACGGCCGGCGCCCGCCATGCCGGCAATCGGCCGATAGCCGTTTCTCCCCTGGAGGTATGCCTCATGCAAGGTCCGGTCATGGAGTTCTGGTACGAGTTCGCCAGCCCTTATTCCTATCTGGCGGTGATGCGGGTGGAAAAGGCGGCACAGGCCGCCGGCGTGCAACTCGCCTGGCGCCCTTTCCTGCTGGGCCCGGTCTTCCTGGCGCTGGGTTGGAACGATTCGCCCTTCAACATCTATCCGCCCAAGGGGCGCTACATGTGGCGCGACATGGAGCGGTCGGCGGCCAAGTACGGGCTGCCCTTCCACCTGCCCAGCCGCTTTCCGCGCAATGGTCTGCTGGCAGCGCGGGTGGCGCTGCTGGGCGTGCAGCAAGGTTGGGTGGCGGCCTTCTCGCGGGCGGCGATGACGGCGAATTTCGCCGAGGACAGGGATATCGGCGATCCGGCAGTGATCGCCGACCTGCTGCAGCGCATGGAGCTGCCGGCGGCCGAGCTGCTGGCGTGCGCCGGGAGCGAGGAGAACAAGCTGGCCTTGCGCCGGCAGACCGAGCACGCCACCGAGGCCGGGCTGTTCGGCGCGCCCAGCTTCATCGTCGGCAAGGAGCTGTTCTGGGGCAACGACAGGCTGGACGATGCGCTGGCCTGGGCCCGGCAGGCGCAGGAAGGTGGCGGAGGAGTTCCGGGCTGAGGCCCGGGGGCCTTGGCCTGATTCGCGGGCAGTGCGGCCGGGCCCGGGTGGTCTCCGGTGGCGGCTGGAGCAGGCGCGCGTGGCGGGCAGCCTGGCGGATACCGCTATCTCAGATCTCAGCGACCGGCAGCGTCGCGCGCTTTCTTCTCTTCGTAGTCGCGGATGCGTTCTTCATAGCGGGCGCGGTCGCGGGCGGCCTGGTCGGCGCGGTCGGCCGCTTCGGCGGCAGCTTCGCTGCGCTGCCGGCTGCGGGCACTGTCGGCGGCGCTGCGGGAAGCGGCGGCATCCTGCTCCGCCTTGCGGGCGGCGGCGTCGCGCTCGGCGCGGATGCGCTCGGCCTCACTCGCCGGCTGGATGGTGATGTCCGGCGAGGGCGCGGCCGCTTCCCGGGGCGGCTTGGCGCCGGGGCTCTCGGCGGCGATGCGCTGCTTCTCGGCGAGGTCGATGCGGCGGGCCTCGGCCTCCAGCTTGCGCGCCTCGGTCACCGTGTCCAGGCGGCGCTGCTTCTCCTTGTCGATGCAGGCATTCACCAGGAAGCGGTGGTAGCACTCCTGCTCCGCCGTGGTGTAGGTCGAGTCCGCCTGCGCGCGCAGCTTCTTGGCTTCGGCCTTCAGGCGCGAGGCCTGCTCCGCGGGCGTGCCGGCGGTGGAAGAGTCCTGGGCGGAGGCCAGCGGGGCGATCAGGGCGAGCAGCAGGGCGGGAACGAGGCGTGTGGACATGCGGCGACAGGGCTGCGGAATAAGGTTGCGGGACGGCTTGCGCGGGATGCGTAGAATACCGCCTTTGTTTGTCGACAGCTTCCGCCCGTGATCAGTTTTCGCAACCTGCGCCTCGCCCGTGGCGCCAAGACCCTGGTCGAGGGTGCCACCCTGCAGATCCACCCCGGCTGGCGTGTCGGCCTCACCGGCGCCAACGGCAGCGGCAAGTCCAGCCTGTTCGCGCTGCTGCGCGACGAGCTGCACCAGGACCAGGGCGATCTCGAAATGCCGCCCGGCTGGGTTGTCGCCCACGTCGCCCAGGAAACCCCTGGCCTGCCGCGGCCTGCGATCGAATACGCGCTGGATGGCGACATCGAGCTGCGCAAGGTGGAAGCCGAGCTGGTGGAGGCGGAGGCCGCCCACGCCGGCGAGCGCATCGGCGAGCTGCACGCCCGCCTGCACGAGATCGGCGGTTACGCCGCCCGTTCCCGTGCGGCAGCCTTGCTCGACGGCCTGGGTTTCTCCGTCGCCGACATGGAACGGCCGGTGGCCGATTTCTCCGGCGGCTGGCGCATGCGCCTCAACCTCGCCCAGGCGTTGATGTGCCGCTCCGACCTGCTGCTGCTGGACGAACCCACCAACCACCTCGACCTGGACGCGGTGATCTGGCTGGAGCAGTGGCTGCGCGACTACCCCGGCACCCTGCTGCTGATCTCCCACGACCGTGAGTTCCTCGACGCCTGCGTCACCCACGTCGCCCACATCGAACAGCAGAAGCTCACGCTGTACAGCGGCGGCTACTCGGATTTCGAGCGTCAGCGCGGCGAGCGCCTGGCGCAGCAGCAATCGCTGTACGAGCGCCAGCAGCGCCAGATCGCCCACATGGAAGACTATGTGCGCCGCTTCCGCGCCAAGGCCACCAAGGCGCGCCAGGCGCAGAGCCGCATCAAGGCGCTGGAGCGGATGGAGCGCATCGCCGCCGCCCATGTGGATACGCCCTTCAGCTTCGGCTTCCGCCCCAGCCCGGCGGCGCCGGACCCGCTGCTGCAGATCGAGGACGGCGCGGTCGGCTACACCGGCAAGACGGTGCTGGAGCGCATTGGCCTGGTGCTGCGGCCGGGCGAGCGCGTCGGCCTGCTGGGCCGCAACGGCGCGGGTAAGTCCACGCTGATCAAGTTGCTCTCCGGCCAGCTGGAACTCGCCGCCGGCCGCCGGCTGGAAGGCAAGGGCCTGGCCATCGGCTACTTCGCCCAGCACCAGCTGGAAACCCTGAGGCCGGATGAATCTCCGCTGCAGCACATGCTGCGGCTGGACCCGGCCACCCGCGAACAGGAACTGCGCGACTACCTCGGTGGTTTCGACTTCCGTGGCGACGGCAACGGTGGCACTTCCACCCCGGCCACCGTCGCTTGCGGCCCCTTCTCCGGCGGCGAGAAGTCGCGGCTGGCGCTGGCGCTGCTGATCTGGCAGCGGCCCAACCTGCTGCTGCTGGACGAGCCGACCAACCACCTCGACCTGGAAATGCGCCACGCCCTCACGCTGGCGCTGCAGGACTACGACGGCGGCATGGTGCTGGTATCCCACGACCGCGCGCTGCTGCGCGCCACCTGCGACCGCTTCCTGCTGGTGGACGACGGCCGCGTGCAGCCCTTCGACGGCGACCTGGACGACTACCGCGACTGGCTGGCCGCCCGCCGTGCCGAGATGGCCGCCGCTGGGCAGGACCCGGCCCGTGGCGCCGACAAGGCCAGCCGCAAGGCCGAACGCGAACAGGCTGCCGCCGACCGCCAGGCGCGGCTGGCGGCACGCAGGCCGCTGGTGAAGGAACTGGACCAGATCGAGAAGAAGCTGGCCGGCTGGCAGGGCGAAAAGAAGCTGCTGGACGCCCGCCTGGCCGACCCGGCGCTCTACACCGGCGCCGAAGCCGCCCAGCTGCAGACCCTGCTCAAACGCCAGGCTGAACTGTCCGGCTGGATAGACGAGGCGGAGCTGCGCTGGCTGGAGATTTCGGAAGCGCTGGAGGGGTTGCCGGCGGATTGAGCCGCGGTGGCCGGGCTGCCCGCGTGCAGCCCCGCTATCTACCCCGACCTCTCTACCCCAGTCCCGCGGCCAGCTGTCTAACTGGCGGGTGTTGCGCAGTTGCTGCTCGCGCCCGCCGCCTCAAGCCGTCAGCCAGCGCGCCGGGTCTATCCCCCAGCTCTCGAATGCTTCATGGCCGACGATGCGTTCCTGCTGCACCCTGCGCAGGTCCACCACCTCCGGCTCCAGGTAGTGGCCCTTGCTGTGGTAGACCACCTTCACCGTGGGCTGCAGCAGATGCTCCGGATGTTGTTCCTGCACCACCGCCAGCCGGCCGCTCTCCAGCCGTACCAATGAGCCGGTGGGATAGATGCCGATGGCGCGGATGAAGGCCTGCACCAGCGTCGGCTCGAAGTGGAACTTGCTCCACTCCAGCAGCTTGCGCAGCGCCTCGGTGGGCGGCATGCCCTTGTGGTAGACGCGGTCCGAGGTAAGGGCGTCGTACACATCCACGATCGCGCCCATGCGGCCGTAGAGGCTGATCTCCTCGCCCTTGAGCTTGTTCGGATAGCCGGTGCCGTCGAAGCGCTCATGGTGCTGCGCAGCCACGTCCAGCGCGATCTGGCTGATGCCCGGCGTGTGCTGCAGGATGATCTTGCTCTGCACCACATGGGATTTCATCTTGTCGAACTCGGCGTCGGTGAGCTTGGCCGGCTTGTTCAGGATGGAGTCCGGCACCTTGGCCTTGCCGACGTCGTGCAGCAGGGCACCGATGGCGATCTCGCGGATGACGTCGCGTGGCAACTCCAGCGCGCGGGCGAAGGCGGTCATCAGCGCACAGACCGACACCGAGTGCAGGAAGGTGTATTCGTCGTGGGTCTTCAGCCGCGCAAGCGGCAGCAGCGCGTCCTGCTGGCGGAAGATGGAATCGACGATGCGCTCCACCATCGGCTCGACCTGCTCCATCTCGATCTGCCGGCCCAGCCGGATGTCGCTCATCATGCTGCGCACGATGCGATGGGCCTGCTTGTGCAGGCCGCGCGCCTGGCGCATCTCCTCCGCCACCGAGGGCGGCGGCTGCACATCCGGGCCTGCGGCGGCGATGGCCTCTATCTGCGCATCCACCTTGCGGGCCTGCTCCTCCGCCGAGGTTCCGCCGTCCACGTCGGCGCCGCGCGAAGTGTCGATGTAGATCTCGTGCACGCCGATGGCGCGCACCTCCTCAAGGGTTTTCTCGTTCTTTACCGCGAAGTGGTTGAGGGCGAAGTTGTGGTCGAACCAACCACAGTTGAGGTCGTGCACATACATGCCCGGCCGAAGTTTTTCGATGGGAATGAGCTTGATCATGGAGGAGGCGGGGGGTGTAGCCGGGCGGGGGGAAAGTGCCTGAAGGTATTGCGCAAAGTATGGAAGCTGGCCTCCAGCGTTTCCACCGGGGAAATGCCCGGATACGGGCATCCTCCACGGCGGCCGCCAATCTCCTCGGCGGATGGGGCGAGGGCGGCTGCGGCTGCTAGAATCGCGCCTTTGCCCTCTCGTGCCACAGGAGTGTCTGGTGAGAATCGTCTGTCTCGACCTTGAAGGTGTGCTGGTCCCGGAAATCTGGATCGAATTCGCCGAACGTACCGGCATCCCGGAGCTGCGCCGGACCACCCGTGACGAGCCGAACTACGACACCCTGATGAAGTACCGCCTGAACATCCTGGCGGAGAAGAAGCTGGGCTTGCCCGACATCCAGGAAGTGATCGCCAGCATGGGCCCGATGGCCGGGGCACGCGAGTTCCTCGACAGCCTGCGCGAGGAATACCAGGTGGTGATCCTGTCCGACACCTTCTACGAATTCGCCCATCCGCTGATGCGCCAGCTCGGCTGGCCGACGCTGTTCTGCCACAGCCTGGAAGCCGGCGCCGATGGCATCCTGGTGAACTACCACCTGCGCATGCCGGACCAGAAGCGCGAGGCGGTGAAGCGCTTCAAGGAACTGAACTTCAAGGTGGTTGCCGCCGGCGACTCCTACAACGACACCGCGATGCTGGGAGAAGCCCACGGCGGCATCCTGTTCCATCCGCCGGAGAACGTGGTGCGCGAGTTCCCGCAGTACCCGGTGGTGCGCGACTACGCCGCCCTGCGCCGCGAAATCGACCTCGCCTTCGCCCGTAACGCCTGATTCTCCCTGCCGTCTCCAGCCGTACTCTCATGCACCGCGAACGCTTCTACACCCTCTCCGCCTCCTGCCCCGACCGTGTTGGCATCGTCGCCCGCGTTTCCGGTTTCATCGCCGAACACAAGGGCTGGATCCTCGAAACCTCGCTGCATGCGGAGCCGCCGGGCGAGGGCGAAGAGGTGGGGCGCTACTTCATGCGCATCGAGATCAAGGCCTCCTCGCTGCCCTTCCACCTCGCCGAGTTCCGCGAGCGCTTCCGCCCCATCGCGGAGGAGTTCGACATGGACTGGAAGATCAGTGACTCGGCGGTGAAGAAGCGGGTGGTGGTGCTGGTGTCCAGGCAGGAGCATTGCCTGTACGACCTGCTGGCGCGCTGGCAATCGAAGGAGCTGGACATCGAGATCCCCTGCGTGATCTCCAACCATGACACCTTCCGCGGCTTCGTCGAATGGCACGGCATTCCTTTCCACCATGTGCCGGTGACCGCCGACAACAAGGCGGCGGCCTATGCCGAGGTGCAGCGCCTGTTCGAGGACGTGGGCGGCGACGTGATGGTGCTGGCGCGCTACATGCAGATCCTGTCGCCCGAGCTGTGCGGCGCCTACCCCGGCCGCATCCTCAACATCCACCACAGCTTCCTGCCCAGCTTCGTCGGCGCCAGGCCCTACCACCAGGCGTACGCCAAGGGCGTGAAGCTGATCGGTGCCACCTGCCACTATGTGACCGCCCAGCTGGACCAAGGCCCCATCATCGAGCAGGACGTGATCCGCATCGACCACTCCGACTCGGTGGAAGACATGGTGCGCTACGGCAAGGACATCGAAAAAACCGTGCTGGCCCGCGGCCTGCGCTACCACCTGGAAGACCGGGTGCTGGTCCACGGCAACAAGACCATCGTGTTCCGCTGAGCGTCCTTGCCGGCCTTAGGGCTGGCAAGGCCGGCGGGAAAGGAAGAGGCCCGGCGCGCGATTGCGTGCCGGGCCTCTTTGCTTGTCGCGGGCCTGCCGCGCTATTCCAGCGCCTGCATGATCTCCCTTGGCGCGGCCCTCGCGCTCGAACACCACGGTGATGTTCTCTTCCACCGTCAACCATTCCGGTAGCACGGGTGGAAGCCGAAGCCGCACGCCGGCGGAGCATGCCTGCGCGGCTTTACTCCGCGATGGGCGTGAAAGTGGTGCGGGCCAGGGGCTCCAGCCCGGTATTGAGGGTGTGCAGCAGGGCCAGCAACTGCTTTTGCTGGCTCTTGTCGAGGGGCGACAGCAGCCGGCGGTAGGCGCGCTCCACCCGTGGCTCGGCCTGGTCCAGCAGGGCGCTGCCGGCCTCGGTCAGCGAGATGGCGAGGCCGCGGCGGCTCTGCTCGGTGGCGGCCCGGAGCACCAGGCCGCGGGCTTCCAGCCCGCGCAGCAGGTGGGAGATGGTGACCTTGTCCATGCCCAGCGCGCGGCCCACACTGGTCTGGTCGTAACCGGGGCGGGCATGGAGGGCGGTGAGCACCGAGAACTGCGCTGGTGTCAGCGCGATGTCGGCGCAGGCGTTCTCGAAGATGGCCACCGATATCTGGTGGGCGCGGCGGAGCAGGAAGCCGGGGCGGGCATAGAGGCCGGTGATGCGCTTGCGCCCGGTCTCGCCACTGTGGCTGGCGGGTTGTTTCCGCGGCAGGGGATTGCTGACCTTCAGGCCGCTTTCCAGCTTCAGGTCCGCCGGCAGCTGGAGGGAGTGCAGCCGCGCGCAGCCGGCTTGCTGTGCGCAAGCGAGGGCAAGGGCATCGTCCAGATCCAGCTCATGCTGGCGTGCGAGCAGGCGGGCGCTGTCGTAGGTGCCGGCGTCCGGCGTGAGGACTTCGAACAGTTCGGCGATCAGGGTGGCGAATTCGTCGATCTCGTCCCAGTTGCAGTCCATGTCCGCACGCAAGGCGTGGATGGCGCGGTTCAGTGCTGGTTGGCAGGTGAGGCCGCCGCGGGCGGCCAGCCGTCTTGCCTGCTCCGCGCGGCTTTCGTCTGGTGCCAGCAGCGCCAGCAGCAGCGAGTGATCGAAGAAATCCTGGCTCATGCCGAACGGATGAACAGTCGGTGGTTGCGGTGGCGGCAACGGTGAGCGAAACCGGAGCAAGCCTGCTTGGCTGCGGCGGATGGTGTTGTCGGGCAACCTGTCGCGGCGGCCTGCCTCGCGGCATGGCGGGCGGATGATCCCATGGCGTCTTTGCCATGCTCAAACCCGCGCGGGAAGGGCGCGGAGCCTGGAGAAAGCTCCGCGCGGCCCGGATGCTGCAGAGGGATCAGAACTTGTAGCCGAGGCCGACCATGTACACCCAGGGATCGACGTCCACGTCGACCTTCACCTTGCCCAGCGCGTTGTGGTTGACGCTGGCGGTGGTGTCGATGTCGATGCGCCAGACCGCGGCGTTGAACATCAGCTTGTCGGTGATCATCACGTCCATGCCGACTTGCATGGCGAGGCCCCAGGAGTTCTTCAGCTTCAGGTCGCTGAAGCCATTGGCCTTCTGGCGGCTGGTCAGCTTCTCGTCGAAGAACCAGGTGTAGTTCAGGCCGGCACCGACGTAGGGCTGGAAGCGGGACTTGGAGTCCAGCGGGTAGAACTGCAGGCTGATGGTGGGCGGAAGGTGCTTGGTCTCACCGAAGTTGCCGTCGATGGTGCCAGCGGGGGTACCGAGCGCGGCATCCACGCCCTTGATCCCGATCTTGTGGGTGAAGGGCGTAGCGGCTAGCAGTTCGATACCGATCTTGTCGGTGATCATGTAAGTGCCGGTGAGGCCCAGCTGGGTGTTGTCGTCCAGCGTTGCCTTGGTGCCGTCAACGGGGGCGCCATTGATCTTGAGGCGCGAGCTGTCTTCCACCGGATTCACGTGGGCAGCCCCTGCGCGGATGAAGATGTCGCCGGCTTCGTGAGCGTGGGCGAGGGGGGCGGAGAGGGCAAGCGCGGCCAGGGACGCGGTGAAGAGTTGTTTACGCATGGACTGACTCCAGTCGAATTCGAACGGCCGATGTTGGCCGGCGCTCATCCTAGGCAGCCGCGGAATATGGATATTGACTTGGCTCAATTACCACTTAATTCGTATGGTTAATCGCGACAGAAAAGCGGTCACTTGGTTCCGGTAGTACTGAATCGCGGGCGATGGGAGGGCTGCGCTTTCTGTTCCCCAATGAAGACAGGCAATAAAAAAGGCGCCCCGGAGGGCGCCTTGGATGGAACCGGAGGAGAGACCGGCTCGGAGAAGCTGCTTAGTGGTGGTAGGCGGTTTCGCCGTGGGACGTGACGTCCAGGCCTTCGCGCTCTTCCTCTTCCGGCACCCGCAGGCCGACCAGCAGATCGACGATCTTGTAGGCGACGAAGGAGACCACGCCGGACCACACGATGGTGAAGATCACGCTCTTCACCTGGATGGCCACTTGCGCGCCGATGGCGAAGTCGTCGCCCTTCACGCCGCCGAAGGCGGAGGAAGCCAGCACGCCGGTAAGGATGGCGCCGACGATGCCGCCCACGCCATGGACGCCGAACACGTCGAAGGCGTCGTCCGCACCCAGCATGCGCTTCAGGCCGCTCACGCCCCACAGGCAGACGAAGCCGGCGATCAGGCCGAGGACGATGGAGCCCATCGGGCCGACGAAGCCGGCAGCCGGAGTCACCGCAACCAGGCCGGCAACCGCGCCAGAGGCAGCGCCGAGCATGGAGGGCTTGCCCTTGAACAGCGCTTCACCGGTGATCCACGCCAGGGTGGCGGCGCCAGTGGCGAGCACGGTGTTGATGAAGGCGAGGCCGGCGATGCCGTTGGCCGCACCGGCGGAGCCGGCGTTGAAGCCGAACCAGCCCACCCACAGCAGGGAGGCGCCGATCATGGTCATCGTCAGTGAGTGCGGGGTGAAGGCTTCCTTGCCGAAGCCGACACGCTTGCCGAGCACATAGGCGCCCACCAGGCCGGCGACACCGGCGTTGATGTGGACCACGGTACCGCCGGCGAAGTCCAGCGCGCCATCGGCACCCAGCAGGCCGCCGCCCCAGACGATGTGGGCGATGGGCACGTAGCTGAAGGTGAACCACAGCACGGAGAACAGGATCACCGCGGAGAACTTGATGCGCTCGGCGTAGGAGCCGACGATCAGCGCGGTGGTGATCGCGGCGAAGGTGGACTGGAACACCACGAAGACCAGCTCGGGGATGGTGGGCAGCATGCCGGACATGGTGTCGGCGGTGATGCCGTTCAGGAAGATGCGCTCCAGGCCGCCGATGAACTTGCCTTCACCCGAGAAGGCCAGGCTGTAGCCGTAGATGCACCACAGGACGGTGATCAGGGAGAAGATCACGAAGACCTGCATCAGCACCGAGAGCATGTTCTTGCTGCGGGCGAGGCCGCCATAGAACAGGGCGAGGCCGGGGATGGTCATCAGGATGACCAGCATGGTGGAGGTGAGCATCCAGGCGGTGTCGCCGGTGTCGAGCTTGGGCTCGGCGGCGGCAGGTTCGGCCGCCGGGGCTTCTGCGGCAGCGGCCGGTGCCGCAGCAGGCGCTTCCGCCGCCGGCTCGGCGGCTGGCGCCGCGGTTTCCTGGGCGTAAACGCCGCCCGCAAAGCCGACGGTCAGGGCCGTCAGCAGGATTGCAAATAGTTTTTTCATTCCCTTGTTCTCCCTTACAGCGCGTCGGCGCCTGTTTCACCAGTACGGATACGGATGGCCTGCTCGAGGTCGAAGACGAAGATCTTGCCGTCACCGATCTTGCCGGTCGAAGCGGACTTCTCGATCGCTTCGATCGCCTGATCGAGCAGGTCGTCGCGGATGGCCGCCTCGATCTTCACCTTGGGCAGGAAGTCGACGACGTATTCCGCGCCGCGGTAGAGCTCGGTGTGGCCCTTCTGGCGGCCGAATCCCTTGACTTCGGTGACGGTGATGCCTTGCACGCCGATGGCGGACAGGGCCTCACGCACCTCGTCGAGCTTGAACGGCTTGATGATGGCGGTGATGAACTTCATATTGCTTCTCCTTTTGCCCGGCCGGGACGACGCTCGTCCCGTATCCGGAGTTGATGGTCAGAAGGACTTGGTTACCGAGAAGATATAGCGGGCGTCGGCGTCGACCGAGTCCTTGTGGCTGATGTCGGTATCCACGTAGTGCAGGCCGAAGTCTACGCCCCAGTAGGAGGCAGTCACGCCCAGCTTCCAGTCGTAGTAGGACTTGCCGGGGCCGGTGATCATCTGGTGGCCGTAGTGGCCATCCAGGCTGATGCCATCGGCGATCTCATAGGAGGCGGACAGGTCGAAGTACTGGCTGCCCTTGGAGTCCGGGGCGCCGAACAGGTCGGTGAAGGCGTGCGAGTACTTGAACGACAGGAACTTCCAGGACAGGCCGACGTAGCCTTCCAGGGTGTTCGGGTTCTTGAGGCCGGTGTAGTCCTTCCATTCGCGGTTGTAGCTGCCGGGGTAGAAGTACTGCAGCAAGCCCACATCGACGCCGAAATCGCCGAATTCATGCGCATAGCCGCCATAGACGTCGAGCTCCAGGCTGTTGTTGGAGGAAACGTCGCCGCCGCGCTCCAGGTCGCGCAGCCAGGAGATGCTGGAGCCCCAGGTGCCGAGGTAGAAACCGCTGGAATGCTTGAAGTCGAACCCACCCTGCAGAGCCGGGCCTTCGTCGGTCTGGCTGATACCGCGATAGGCGTAATCGCTGGTCAGGCTGACGTTGGCACTGAACGGGCTCTCCTCCTGGGCATGGGCGACACCGGTGCCAATCAGTTGCATAGAAGCGAGGACTGCGATTGCGAGACTGCTCTTGCGCATGGCTTTTATCTCCTAGTTGAACGGGTGGTGTTTTTCGCAGGGGGAGCTATGCACGCGCCGTGCCAGCTCGGGGAAAAGCCGCTGAAATAAGGGCTTGCAATTGCATAGGGAACGCATGCAAGCCGAATCGTGCACCGCGGCAAGGGGCGGGGGGAAAACCGCCACGTTTTATGCACAAAATTGGTGCATTGAAATGTAGGGTAAGCACCAAAACGGCCGATGCGGCGCCAGCAGCGGCTTCCAGCCCCATGGCGGTGCTAGACTTTGGCGTTTCCCGAACATCCGGATCTTCTGCGGCCATGACTACTCCCCGTATCCTCGACGAGATCGGCGCCAAGCTTTCCGAGCTGGCTGCCGGCAACCCTGCCCGCGACATCGAAAAGAACGTCCGTGCGGTATTGACCGGCGCCTTCGCCAAGCTGGACCTGGTGACCCGGGAAGAATTCGAAGTCCAGCGCGAAGTCCTGGCGCAGACCCGCAAGCGCCTGGAGGAACTGGAGGCACGCGTGGCCGCGCTGGAAGCCGAGCGGGCTGGCGGCGGCGTCTGAGCCTCCTATCCCCGGTTGCGCCGGGGGCTTGCCGGCGTGCTCCATCAGGTCAGTACCTGCTCTATCGCGGCTGACAGGCGGGCGGCCAGCTTGCGGTAGCCCGCCGCATTCGGGTGGATCTCGTTCAGCCAGTCGCCGCTGTTGCCGCGTGCGCCAGGGGCGGCCGGGTCCAGCGTGCCCCGGGTGTCAACCACATGGAAAGCCGGCAGCTCGCGTTCCAGTTCAAGCAGTACATCTCCCAATAGATCCAGCAGATGCCGCGCCAGTGCCGGCCACAGCGCTTCCGGCACATTCCTCTCGACGAAGTTGGGCATCAGCCACGGCTGGGTGACCGGCACGAAGAGGAAATTGCCCGGTGCCGGCCGCGCCGTCGGGTAGTCATAAGTGTGGGCGATGATGGGCTTGCCGGCATTGACGCTGCCAGGTGCATCCCGCAGCGCGACAATTTCCTCCATGCCCTGGCGGATGCGGGTGCGGAAGCGCGCCAGTTCCTCCGGGTCTATGCAGTCCTTCACCGGCGTATCGGCAGCGGGTGACTGCACCACCAGGTTGTCCACCTTGTTCACCAGGTCGTTGCCGCCAGCGCTGAGCAGGATGGCATCCCAGTCCGACGCCCAGTTCGGATGCGCAAGGCGGCGGGCGAACTCCTTGTTGCCAGTCATCTGTGCCATGTTGCTCAGGGTGTCGCCCGGGTAGCCGAGGTTCAGCAGTACGGAGGGCCGTGACAGGTTGAGCTCGTACAGATAGCTGGAAGAGGGAATGGCGCCGATGGTGAACCACGAATCCCCTTCGGCGAGGAAGCGCCAGGCATAGGCCTGCTTGTCGTCCAGTCGGGATTGCGCATCTTCGTTGTTGAGGTTGGTCGCCTGTATGACGTCCACCGCGTATCGGGCCATATTCCTGCATCTCCTGAGTTTGTCTGCCCCGGTCGAGGCAATGACACAGGGAACAATAGAAGCTGTTCGCCATGATGTCGATGGCGTTTTGCGGTGCAGCGCGGCGGGCGGCTGCGGTGGCGCGACAGGGGTTTTCCGCGGTTCTGGCTGGATTAGCGTTTTGGCATAATTCGGCATTTCTGCCGGAGAGCTCCACATGTCGCTTGCGTTGGTCCGGGCCAGGGCCGTGGATGGCCTGGCGGCCCCGGAGGTCGTGGTGGAGGTCCACCTGGCAAATGGCCTGCCCACCTTCAGCCTGGTCGGCCTGCCGGATACCGAGGTGCGCGAGGCGCGCGACCGGGTGCGGGCCGCCATCACCACCTCCTGCTTCGAGTTTCCCGCCCGGCGCATCACCGTCAACCTGGCGCCGGCCGACCTGCCGAAGGAGGGCGGCCGCTTCGATCTCGCCATCGCGCTGGGCATCCTGGTCGCGTCCGGCCAGGTGCAAGGCTCCCGCCTGGACGAATACGAGTTTTGCGGCGAGTTGTCGCTGGATGGCAGCCTGCGGGGCGTGCGCGGGGTGCTCGCTGCTGCGCTGGCGGCCGGGCGGGCAGGGCGCAGCCTGGTGGTGGCGGCGGACAATGCCAGCGAGGCGGCGTTGGCGCGCACGGTGAGCGTGCGGCCGGCTGCTGGCCTGCTGGCAGTGTGCGCCCACCTCAACGGGCATGAGGAATTACCGCTGCAGGTGCGCCCGGAGGCGCTGGCGGACGAGCGCGCGAACGGCCCCGATCTTGCCGACGTGCGCGGCCAGCTGCAGGCCCGCCGCGCGCTGGAGGTGGCTGCGGCAGGCGGGCATTCGCTGCTGCTGTTCGGCCCGCCCGGCACCGGCAAGTCCATGCTGGCCCAGCGCTTGCCGGGCTTGCTGCCGGCGATGGACGAAGCGGAGGCGCTGGAGGTGGCGGCGCTGCATTCGCTGGATGGTGAATTCGATCCAGCCGACTGGGGGCGCCGGCCCTTCCGCTTTCCGCATCACTCCGCCTCCAGCGCCGCCGTCGTCGGCGGTGGCGCCTCACCCCGGCCAGGCGAGATCTCGCTGTCCCACCATGGAATCCTGTTCCTGGACGAATTGCCGGAGTTCGACCGCAGAGTGCTGGAGGCGCTGCGCGAACCGCTGGAGACCGGCATGGTGACGGTGGCGCGGGCCAGGCGCAAAGCCATCTTTCCCGCGCGTTTCCAGCTGGTGGCGGCGATGAATCCCTGCCCCTGCGGCTACGCCGGCCATCCCCGGCGACCGTGCCGGTGCACTCCGGATCAGATCTCCCGCTACCGTGGCCGGCTCTCCGGCCCCCTGCTGGATCGCATCGACCTGATGATAGAGGTGCCCGCCCCCAGCCACGACGAACTGGTGGGCGCCGCCCCGGGCGAGACGACCGCTGTGGTGCGCGCACGAGTCGCCCAGGCGCGGGCACGGCAGCAGCAGCGCCAGGGGGTGGCGAACGCCCGGCTGGAGGCGGCCGCGGTGGAGGCGCACTGCATGCCGGACAGCGCTGCCGCCAGCCTGCTGAGGGAGGCGATGATGCGTCTCAACCTGTCGGCGCGGGCGTATCATCGGGTGCTTCGGGTGGCCCGCACGCTGGCCGATCTGGCCGGTGTCGAACGTCCTTCCGCAGCCCACGTCGCCGAAGCGATCCAGTATCGCAGGGGTTTCGAGGAGCGCCGGCCGACAGGCGCCTGAGCCGCCCTCCCTGACAGACCGGAAAAACAAGAATGCCTGTTTCCACCCCCATGTTGGCGGCGCTGCTGGCCGCCCTGTCGGCGGTCGGCCCTTTCGCCATTGACACCTACCTCCCCGCCTTCGCCCAGATGGCCGCCGCCCTCGGCGCCACCCAGCTGGAGATCCAGCAGACGCTGACCGCCTACATGGCGACCTTCGCCTTCATGGTGCTGTGGCATGGCGCGCTGGCCGACCGCTACGGCCGCCGCGCGGTGCTGCTCGCCACCAGCGGCATGTTCGCGGTGTCTTCGGCGCTGTGCGCGCTGGCCCCGTCAGTGGAATGGCTGTGGCTGGGGCGGGCGATACAAGGGCTGTGCGGCGGCGCCGGCATGGTGGTGGGGCGGGCGGTGATCCGCGACCTGCACGAGGGGCCGCAGGCGCAGCGGCTGATGTCGCGGGTGATGGTGATCTTCGCCATCGCGCCGGCAATCGCGCCCATGGTCGGCGGCGGGCTGCTGGCGCTGGGCGGCTGGCGGGCCATCTTCGTCTTCCTGACGCTGTTCGGCCTGCTGCTCACCTGGCTGACGTGGCGCTACCTGCCGGAGACGCTGGCGGAAACGGCACGCCAGCCCTTGCACCCCGGCGAACTCGCCCGCGCTTACTGGAAGGTGCTCACCCATCCGGCCTTCCTGCTGGTGGCCAGTGCGGTGGCGCTGAAGTTCAACGGCTTCTTCCTCTACGTGCTGTCGGCGCCGGTGTTCGTGATGCAACACCTGGGGCTGGCGGCGACCGACTTCGGCTGGCTGTTCGTGCCCTCGGTTGCCGGCATGATGCTGGGCTCCATGCTCTCCGGCCGGATGGCGGAGCGGTGGACGCCGCGGCGGGCGATCGCGATCGGCTTCGCCGTCATGATCTTCGCCGCCGGTTTCAACCTGCTGGTGGCGGCCTTGCTGGTGCCCGGCCTACCCTGGTCGGTGGCGCCGATCGCCGTCTTCACCTTCGGCATGTCGCTGGCGATGCCGGCGCTGACGCTGCTCGCGCTGGAGATCTTCCCGGCGCGGCGCGGGCTGGCGTCCAGCTGTCAGAGCTTCTTGCAGGTTGGCCTCAATGCGCTTACCGCCGGCGCGTTGGCGCCGCTGCTGTGGCAATCGGCACTCTCGTTGGCGGCGGGGATGAGCTTGTTCCTGGCGCTGGGGCTGCTGGCTTACCTCGGCTGGGAGCGGGTGGCCGGGCTGCGTCCGCCAGGCTGAGGCAGACGCCTCAGCACTGCTCCCACGGCAGGCCGTCGTGCCGCCAGCCGTTCAGGGTGTTGCGATGGTGGTGTTCGTCCAGGTCGCCCTCGAAGCCATGGACGATGTTGAAGACTTGGCTGAAGCCGGCGGCGATCAGGGCCTGTGCCGCCATTTCCGAGCGGTTGCCGCTGCGGCAGAGCAGCAGCAGAGGGCGTTTGCGATCGCCGGCGAGCTTCTCCACGTCGCTGACGAAATCCGGATTCACCGCCCATTCCGGCCCGTCGTTCCAGGGAATGTGCCGTGCCGCCGGCGGATGGCCGACGAAGTGGTGCTCGATCTCGCTGCGCACGTCGATCAGCAGCGCGTTCGGGTTGGTCTGCAGGTAGGCATGGGCCTCCCTGGGGCTGAGTTCCTTCATGATGCCTCTCCTTTAGAGAAGCATTATATTCTGTAACAGCGATACGGCTGGCGGGCGGAAGAGGGCCGTGTAGCGGGGTTTCCGCGGCTTCAGGCCGGCTCGTCCAGTTCGCCGAGATAGGCGGCGCGGACCTTGGGATCGGCCAGCAGTTCGGCGCCGCTGCCGCTGAGGGTGATCTGGCCGGACTCCATGACGTAGGCGCGCTGGGCGAACTCCAGCGCCAGGTTGGCGTTCTGTTCCACCAGCAGGATGGTGACGCCCTCGCGCGATACCGATTGCACCACCTCGAAGATCTTCTCCACCACCAGCGGCGCCAGCCCCATCGAGGGCTCATCCAGCAGCAGCAGGCGAGGCCGCGACAGCAGCGCCCGGCCGATTGCGACCATCTGCTGCTCGCCGCCGGACAGGGTGCCGGCCACCTGGTGCAGGCGCTCCTTCACCCGCGGCAGCATGGTGTAGATGCGCTCCAGGTCTGCCTCCACGCCGGCGCGGTCGCGGCGGGTGTAAGCGCCCATGCGCAGGTTCTCTTCCACCGTCAGCCGGGTGAAGATGCCGCGGCCTTCCGGTACCAGGGCGATGCCCTGGCGCAGGCGCTTGTGCGCCGGCAGGTTGGCGATGGGCTTGCCTTCGTAGGCGATGCCGCCGCCGACGATGGGCAGCACGCCGGCTATGGCGTTCAGCGTGGTCGTCTTGCCGGCGCCGTTGGCGCCGATCAGGCATACCAGCTCGCCGTGGTGCAGTTCCAGGCTGATGCCTTTCACGGCCTGGATGCCGCCGTAGGCCACCTGCAGGCCCTGCAGCTGCAGCAGCGGCGTGTTCTCTTCAATGGGCATGCTTGCCTCCGCCCAGATAGGCCTTGATCACCGCCTCGTCGCGCTGGACCACCGCCGGCACGTCCTCGGCGATCTTGCGGCCGAAATCCAGCACCGCCACGCGGTCGCACAGACCCATGACCAGCTTCACGTCGTGCTCGATCAGCAGCACGGTGACGCCATCGCCACGGATCTGCTCGATCAGCGCCTTGAGGCGGCCGGTTTCGGTGGCGTTCATGCCGGCGGCGGGTTCGTCCAGCGCCAGCAGGCGCGGTTCGGTGGCGAGGGCACGGGCGATCTCAAGCCGGCGCTGGTCGCCGTAGGAAAGGTGGCGGGACACGGTGTCGGCGAAGCGCTCTATGCCCACGTAGCGCAGCAGTTCGTAAGCGCGCTCGGTGGTCTCGCGCTCTTCCTCGCGGGTGTGGCGGTTCTGGGTGAGGATGCCCCAGATGCCGGCCCGGGTGCGGATGTGATGGCCGGCCATCACGTTTTCCAGCGCGGTCAGCTCGCGGAACAGGCGGATGTTCTGGAAGGTGCGGGCGATGCCGCGCGCCACCACGCGGTGCGGCTTGCCGGTGGGCAGCTCGCCGCCGTCGAAGGCGAAGGCGCCGCCATCCGGCGTGTAGGCGCCGGTGAGCACGTTGAAGAAGGTGGTCTTGCCGGCGCCGTTGGGGCCGATCAGGCCGTAGACCTCGCCCTCGCGTATGGTCAGCGAGACGTCCGCCAGCGCCTGCAGGCCGCCGAAGCGCTTGCCGATGCCGCGGGCTTCCAGCAGCGTCTTCATGGCTGGCTGCTCCGGTGCAGGTTCTCCGGGTGGGCGTAGCGGGCGCGGGCGGGGATCAGCCCGGTGGGGCGCAGCAGCATCATCAGGATCATGGCCAGGGAAAGCAGCAGCATGCGCAGCACCTCCGGATCCAGCAGCACATGGCCGAACAACGCCTGCTGCAGCGGCACCGCGATGTGGCGCAGGATTTCCGGCAGCAGCGCGAGCACGAAGGCGCCGATCACCGCGCCGGCGATGTTGCCCATGCCGCCGAACACCACCATGGTCAGCACCGCGATGGATTCCATCAGCGAGAAGGACTCCGGCGACACGAAGCCCTGGAAGGCGCCGAACAGGCAGCCGGCGACGCCGCCGAAGGTGGCGCCCAGGGCGAAGGCGAGCAGCTTGAGGTTGCGGGTGTTGATGCCGATGGCCTTGGCCGCCAGCTCGTCCTCCCGCATCGCCGCCCAGGCGCGGCCCACGCGGGAGATCTGCAGCCGGCGGATGAACAGGATGGAGCCGGCGACGCAGGCGAGGAATGCGTAGTAGTAGAGGAACAGCGAGTTGATCGCGAAATCCTCGGTGATCTGCAGGTTCTGCGACAGATCCCAGCCGAACAGCACGATGGGGTCGATCATGCCGATGCCCTGAGGGCCGTTGGTGATGTTCACCGGGTAGTTCAGGTTGAGCATGAAGATGCGCACGATCTCGCCGAAGCCCAGGGTGACGATGGCGAGGTAGTCGCCCCGCAGCCTCAGCACCGGAAAGCCCAGCATGATGCCGGCGAGCGCGGCGAAGGCGGCGCCCAGCGGCAGCACCAGCCAGAAGGGCAGATGAACCTCGAAATGCGGCGAGGCGAGGAAGGCGAAGGTGTAGGCGCCGACCGCGTAGAAGGCGATGTAGCCCAGGTCCAGCAGGCCGGCGAAGCCCACCACCAGGTTAAGGCCCAGCGCCAGCATCATGTAGAGCAGGGCGAAGTCCAGGATGCGCACCCAGCTGCGGCCGAACTGCCAGGCGATCAGCGGAGCGGCGATGGCGAGGATGAGGATGAGCCAGCGGGCGGCGGTGGGGTTGCGCTTGCCCAGCCAGGGCACGGCAGCGGCGAGTTCGTTCATGGTCGCGTCCTCAGGCCCGGTCCGACACCCGTTCGCCGAGCAGGCCGGTGGGGCGGAAGATCAGCACCAGGCCCAGGATGATGAAGGCGAAGATGTCCTGGTAGGACGAGTTCAGGAAGCCGAAGGTGAGGCGTTCGATGTAACCGGCGCCGAAGGATTCCACCAGGCCGAGCACGATGCCGCCCAGCATGGCGCCGCCCAGGTTGCCGATGCCGCCCAGTACCGCCGCGGTGAAGGCCTTCAGCCCCGGCATGAAGCCCATGCCGTAGTGGGCGATGCCGTAGTTGCTGGCGTACATCACCCCGGCCACGGCGGCGAGGCCGGCGCCGATGATGAAGGTGAAGGCGATCACCGCGTTGGTATCCACGCCCATCAGGCTGGCGGTGCGGTGGTTCTCCGCGGTGGCGCGCATCGCGCGGCCGATGCGGCTGCGGTTCACCAGCAGGGTGAGCCCTATCATCAGCAGCGCCGAGACGACGATGATGACGATCTGCACCGGGGTCACGAACACGCCTTCGACCGGTTGCAGCGGCGTGGTCGAGATCAGCTGCGGGAAGGTGTGATAGTTGCGGCCCCAGATGATCATCGCCAGCGTCTGCAGCAGGAAGGACATGCCGATGGCGGTGATCAGCGGCGCCAGCCGCGGTGCGTTGCGCAGCCGCCGGTAGGCCAGCCGCTCCATGGTGTAGCCGATCAGCATGGAGACCGGGATCGCCACCAGCAGGGCCAGGGTGAGCATGGCCACCGGCGACATGCCGGGCGCCACGCCCATGAGGAAGAGCATGGTCTGCAAGGCCGTCATCGCGCCCACCATCAGCACGTCGCCGTGGGCGAAGTTGATGAGGCCGAGAATGCCGTAAACCATGGTGTAGCCGAGTGCGATCAGCGCATACACGCTGCCGATCACCAGCCCGTTGATCAGCTGCTGGAGGGTTTCTGCGTCCATCGTGCCCCTTGTACCTTTCGCGCCGGATTCAGCGAATTGATTGGCCGGTGTGAAGAGGACGCAAGGCTTGCGGCCGTGGCTGCGCGAGCGGGCCGCAAGCCTTGCGTCCCGGACCGGGCGCCGCGAGGGCGTCCGGCCGGCGGGTGCTTACAGCGGAACCCAGGCGCCGTCCTTGAACTGGTAGACGGTGATGGAGCCCTGCTTGAGGTCGCCCTTGTCGTCGAAGGAGATGTTGCCGATCACGCCGTCGAAGTTCACCTTCTTCAGCTCAGGCAGGTACTTGGATGGTTCGGCAGAGCCGGCCTTTTCCATGGCGGTGATGATGGCGGTGGCCGCGTCGTAGGCGTAGGGCGAGTAGATCTGCACGTCGGCGTTGAAGCGCTTCTTGTAGCGGGCGCGGAAGTCGGCGCCGCCGGGCATCTTCTCGATCGGCAGGCCGGCCATGGAGCAGTAGGCGTTGGCGCCGATGGCGTCGCCGGCGAGCTTGATCATTTCCGGGCTGCAGCTGCCGTCGCCGGAGAGGAACTTGGCGGTGATGCCCAGTTGCTTGAACTGGCGCAGCATCGGCCCGGCCTGGGCGTCCATGCCGCCGAAGAAGATCACGTCCGGATTGGCGCTGCGGATCTTGGTGAGGATGGAGTTGAAGTCGGTGGCCTTGTCGGTGGTGAACTCCCGCGCAACGATCTGTGCGCCCGCGCTCTTGGCCGCCTTTTCGGTTTCGTCCGCCAGCCCCTGGCCGTAGGCGGTGCGGTCGTCGATGATGGCGATCTTCTTCGCCCCCAGGCTTTCCACCGCGAACTTGCCCAGCACCGAACCCTGCTGCACGTCGTTGGCGATGGTGCGGAACACGCCGGGGTATTTCTGCTGCGTCAGCTTGGGATTGGTCGACGCCGGCGTGATCTGGGCGATGCCGGCCTGATGGTAGATGCGCGAGGCCGGAATGGAGGTGCCGGAGTTCAGGTGGCCAACCACCGCCTTGACGCCGGCATCCACCAGCCGCTGGGCCACGGTGGTGCCGGTGCGCGGATCGGCCTGGTCGTCTTCGCCCATGAACTCCAGCTTCACCGGCTTGCCGCCTATGGTGACACCGCGGGCATTGGCTTCTTCCAGCGCCAGGCGGGCACCGTTCTCGAGGTCCTTGCCGAGGTGGGCGATGGTGCCGGTGAGCGGCGCGGCACCGCCTATCTTCACCACTTCCTGGGCATGGGCGGCGCTCAAGCCGAGACCGAGAATGGCTGCTGCAACGAGAGTTTTCTTCATACCTGTTCCTCCTGCGTAAGGGTGAAACCGGGTTTCCTGGGCTTGTATGGGCAATCGCGTTGCGACGAACACGATGCGGGGTTCGCGGTGCTGCACTTCGCCGGCAGCCGGCCGGGGACGAAAGTGTCCGTATTCTGCCTAAAAAATTGTCTCTGGCGCATGCATGCGGGTTTTTGTAGGTGCTGAGAAGGCGGTCCAGCCTCGGGGCCGGCGAGGCGCATGAATCGTGCCAGCACGGAATGTGCGATCGAGCCTGGCGGAACCGCCGGAACATGCAGGCTGGGCGCTGCCGGGGGGAGCGCCGGCGGTGCGGCTGCACCTTGGCGGTGCATGGCGCGACGCTGCCATTTGCAAAAGCCCGCGGGAAGCGGGATTCTTGCCGCTTGCCCGGACCCCGCCGGAATGGCCCGCCATGAAACGCCTGCTTCTCATCCTCTGCTCCCTGCTCGCCGCCATTGGCCTGCCCGCCTGTGATTACTTCGCCGTGCGCGACCTCAAGCCCGGCGTTTCCACGGTGGCCGAGGTGAAGGCGCGGCTGGGCGAGCCGCAGGCGGTATGGCCTAACGCGGACGGAAGCTCCACCTGGGAGTATTCCCGCCAGCCCCAGGGCGCCGAATGCTACATGGCCACCATGGGTGCGGATGGCGTGCTGCTGCGGCTGGAGCAGGTGTTGAACGAAGCCAACTTTGCCCGGGTCGAATCCGGCATGCGCCAGGAGCAGGTGCTGCGCCTGTTAGGCCGGCCAGCCTCGCGCCAGCACTTCGCGCTGAAGCGGGAAACCGTGTGGGAGTGGCTGATAGACCGTGGCGATGCGGATGCGCCGCGCTACTTCACCGTCAGCTTCGGCGAGGACGGCCTGGTGCGCGGCAGTGGCCGCTACAGCCGCCCCCGTGGCTGAATCGCTCCGGCAACAACAAGAGAAGAACATGAAGCTCCCCTTCTTCCATCGCCTGCCGGTGTTCCTTGCCGTTCTGTTGCTGGCGGGCTGCAGCGCCTTCGCCCCGCCGCGGCCCTACACCAGCGAAGCCGAAGTGCTGGCGGCGCGCGGCCACCCCACCCAGCGCTGGGACAACGCCGATGGCAGCACCACCCTGCAATACGCCACCCAGCCTTTCGGGGAAAGCTGCCTGATGGTGACGGTGGATGCCCAGGGCCGCGTGCTGCGGCAGGAGGACGGCCTGAGCGACGCCGGGCGGGCGAAGGTGAAGGCGGGCATGAGCAAGGAGGAGGTCAATCGCCTGCTCGGAGCGCACCGCTCGGTGCAGTACTTCGCCCTGTCGCGGGAAGAGGTGTGGGACTGGAACATCGAGAACACCGGCCCCGGCATCGCCACCCTGTTCAATGTGCACTTCGTCGATGGCCGCGTCGTCCGCACCAGCCAGACCTACATCCACTTTCCTTTCTGAGCCCCTCTACCCGCCTTTACCCAGGAACGGCCATGAAACCGCTAGCCCTTCTTCCCAAGCTCGCCAGTAGCGCGCTGTTGCGCTTCCTGCTCGCGCTGCTGGCCGTCTCGGCCTTGTCCGGTTGTGCCGCCTTCGCGCCGCCCCGCCCCTACACCACCGAGCAGGAAGCTATTGCCGAACGGGGTGAACCCACCCGCCGCTGGGACAACGGTGATACCACGCATACGCTGGAGTTCTCCAATCAGCCGGATGGCCCCTCCACCCTGATGGTGCAGGTGGACCAAGGGGGCATCGTGCTGCGGCAGTGGGATGCGCTGTCCGCTGCCAACCTGGCACGGGTCAAGCGCGGAATGACGCAGGAGGAGGTTTCCCGCCTGCTGGGCAGCCATCGCTCGGAGCAGACCTTCCCCTCGTCCCACGAGGTGGTATGGGACTGGAGCGTGGCCGAGCGTGGCTACGGCTCGACCGCCCTGTTCAACGTGCACTTCGTCGAGGGCAAGGTCGCACGCACCAGCTATACCTATTCCTACCCGCCGAACTGGGATTACTACGGCCCGTGGGGCCCCTGGGGGCCATACCCCTACCCGGGATACCCTTTCCACCCTCGCCGCTGGCCGGGTTCGCCCTGGTGGTGGTAGCCCGGCCCGCATGGGCGGCGGCGGGTAAGGCCGCCGCCAGCCTTGGCAAGCATGGGCGTCCCTCGCTAAACTTCTGCCCCTCTGCCAAGGAGCGCTGCGACCCGGAGACCGGGCCAGGCTTGGCAACCGAACAACGGCGCTCGCAAACCCCATCCGGTTTGTGGCGCCGTTCGCTTTTGCGGGCCGCGCTGCGCCGGGATCGTCGTTTCACCGAGACATGCCCATGCAAGCCGACCGCTCCGAAGAACTCCGCCAGCACCTCGCCCGCCGCATCCTGATCCTGGACGGCGCCATGGGCACCATGATCCAGCAGTACAAGCTGGGCGAGGCGGACTACCGCGGCAGCCGCTTCCTGGAGCATCCGCGCGACCTCAAGGGCAACAACGACCTGCTGGTGCTGACGCGGCCGGACGTGGTCGGCGAGATCCACCGCGCCTACCTCGAGGCCGGCGCCGACATCATCGAGACCAATACCTTCAACGGTACGCGCGTCTCCCAGGCCGAGTATGGCCTGGAGGGCCTGGCTTACGAGATCAACGTGGCTGGCGCCCGCCTGGTGCGCGAGCTGTGCGACGAATACACCGCGCAGAACCCGGACAAGCCGCGCTACTGCGCCGGCGTGCTGGGGCCGACCTCGCGCACGCTGTCCATCTCGCCGGATGTGAACGACCCCGGCTACCGCAACATCGCCTTCGACGCGCTGGTGGACGACTACTACGACTCCGCCCGCGGCCTGGTGGAAGGTGGCGCCGACCTGCTGCTGATCGAAACCGTGTTCGACACCCTGAACGCCAAGGCGGCGGTGTTCGCCATCGAGAAGCTGTTCGAAGACTTCGAGCGCAACGGCGGCCACCGCCTGCCGGTGATGGTCTCCGGCACCATCACCGATGCCTCCGGCCGCACCCTCTCCGGCCAGACCGCCGAAGCCTTCTGGAACTCCCTGTCGCACGCGCAGCCGATCTCCTTCGGCCTCAACTGCGCGCTGGGCGCCAAGGAACTGCGCGCCTACGTGGAAGAGCTGTCGCGGGTCTGCGACACCCATGTGTCCGCACACCCGAATGCCGGCCTGCCCAACCCGCTGGCGCCCACCGGCTACGACGAAACGCCGGAGCAACTGGCGGAGGCGGTGGTGGAATGGGCGCAGTCCGGCCTGGTGAACATCCTCGGCGGCTGCTGCGGCACCACGCCGGCCCACATCGCGGCCATCGCCAAGGCGGTGGCTGCGGTGCCGCCGCGCAAGGTGCCGGAGATCGAGAAGAAACTGCGGCTGTCCGGCCTGGAGCCCTTCAACATCGGGGCGGACAGCCTGTATGTGAACGTCGGCGAGCGCACCAATGTCACCGGTTCGCGCGCCTTCGCCCGCATGATCCTGGAAGGCCGCTTCGACGATGCCCTGGCGGTGGCTCGCCAGCAGGTGGAGAACGGCGCCCAGGTCATCGACATCAACATGGACGAGGCGATGCTGGACTCCATGGCGGCGATGGAGCGCTTCCTCAAGCTCATCGCCTCCGAGCCGGACATCTCCCGCGTGCCCATCATGATCGACTCCTCGAAGTGGGAGGTGATCGAGGCCGGGCTGAAGTGCATCCAGGGCAAGGGCATCGTCAACTCCATCTCGATGAAGGAGGGCGAGGCCAAGTTCCTGCACGAAGCGCGGCTGGCGCGGCGCTACGGCGCGGCGGTGATCGTCATGGCCTTCGACGAGAAAGGCCAGGCCGACACCTACGCGCGCAAGATCGAGATCTGCGGCCGCGCCTATGCACTGCTCACCGGCATTGGCTTCCCCCCGGAAGACATCATCTTCGACCCCAACATCTTCGCCATCGCCACCGGCATCGAAGAGCACGACAACTACGCGGTGGACTTCATCCAGAGCGTGGCCTGGATCAAGGCCAACCTGCCCTACGCCAAGATCTCCGGCGGTGTTTCCAACGTCAGCTTCAGCTTCCGCGGCAACGAGCCGGTGCGCGAGGCCATCCACACCGTGTTCCTCTACCACGCGGTGAAGGCCGGCATGACGATGGGTATCGTCAACGCCGGCATGCTGGGCGTGTATGACGACCTCGACCCGGTGCTGCGCAATACCGTGGAGGACGTGGTGCTGAACCGCCGGCCTGGAGCCGGCGATGCGCTGGTGGAACTGGCGCAGACGGTGAAGGAAGGCAAGGCCAAGGACACCGGCCCCGACCTCGCCTGGCGCGCCTGGCCGGTGGAAGAGCGCCTCAAGCACGCGTTGGTGAAGGGCATCACCGAATTCGTCGTTGCCGACACCGAAGAGGTGCGCGCCAGCCTGGCGGCGGCCGGCAAGCCGCCACTGGCGGTGATCGAAGGCCCGCTGATGGCCGGCATGGACGTGGTCGGCGACCTCTTCGGCGCCGGCAAGATGTTCCTGCCCCAGGTGGTGAAATCCGCCCGCGTCATGAAGCAGGCGGTGGCCCACCTCATCCCCTACATCGAAGAGGAAAAGCTGCGCACCGGCGCCACCAGCAAGGGCCGCATCGTCATCGCCACGGTGAAGGGCGATGTGCACGACATCGGCAAGAACATCGTCGGCGTGGTGCTGGGCTGCAACGGCTACGAGGTGATCGACCTCGGCGTCATGGTGCCGGCGGACAAGATCCTCAACGCCGCCAAGGAACACGGCGCGCAGGCCATCGGCCTGTCCGGGCTGATCACGCCCTCGCTGGAAGAAATGAGCCACGTCGCCGCTGAAATGCAGCGCCAGGGCTTCGACGTGCCGTTGCTCATCGGCGGTGCCACCACCAGCCGCGCCCACACCGCCATCAAGATCGCGCCCCACTACCAGCAGCCGGTGGTGTACGTGCCGGACGCCTCGCGCGCGGTCGGTGTGGTCACCGCGCTGCTGTCCGAATCCGGCGCGGAGGAGTTCCGCCTCCAGCTCGCCGCCGACTACGACAAGATCCGCGCCCAGCACGCCAACAAGAAGGGCGTGCAACTGGTCAGCCTGGAAGCCGCCCGCGCCAACGCCTACGACCCGCTGTCGGTCGAAGGCTACGTGCCGTTTAAGCCCAACACCCTGGGCGTGATCGCGCTGGACGTGGACCTGGAAGACCTGCGCGACTACATCGACTGGGCCCCCTTCTTCCAGACCTGGGACCTCGCCGGCAGCTTCCCCAGAATCCTCGATGACGAAATCGTCGGCGAAACCGCGCGCAGCGTGTTCGCTGACGGCCAGGCCATGCTGGAAGACCTCATCGCTGGCCAGTGGGTGCAGGCGCGCGCGGTGTTCGGCCTCTTCCCCGCCAACAGCGTGGGCGACGACATCGAGTTCTACGCCGACGAATCCCGCAACACCGCCATGATGACCTGGCACGGCCTGCGCCAGCAGCACGAGCGCCCGCCCGGCAAGCCGCACTGGTGCCTGGCCGATTTCATCGCCCCCAAGTCCAGCGGCGTGCGCGACTGGTGCGGCGCCTTCGCCGTCACCGCCGGCCTGGGCATCGAACACAAGCTCGCCGAGTTCGAAGCCAGCCACGACGACTACCACGCCATCATGCTCAAGAGCCTCGCCGACCGCCTCGCCGAAGCCACCGCCGAATGGCTGCACGAGCGGGTGCGCAAGGAATACTGGGGCTATGCCGCCGACGAGCAGCTGGATAATGCCGCGCTGATCAAGGAGCAATACAAGGGCATCCGC
>NZ_WUEI01000053.1 GCF_012911025.1 Azoarcus sp. TTM-91
TCCTCGGGCTGCGCCGCCCCATCCGCCGGCGCCCGCTTCGTCACGCCTGTTGCGCTGCCGGAACAGAACCGCCGCCGCTGCCCGCACAGGCACTGCGAAGGAAGTGCTGGCGCGGCGACTCGCCTTGCCGGAGCGCTTTGCCATGCCCATGCCCTCCCCGGTTCGCCGCGCCCATCCCTGGAGGAAGGCGCCACGGGAAGCGGCGAGCGCGAACGAGCACCCCGGTGCTCCTCCGAAAACTCAATATGGCTGGAGCCGAAAAGTGAACGAACACTATGAAGCCGGACAAGGCATGGTGTCGCTGCGGCGCGGTGCCCCCTTCTACGCTGCTGGCGAGGAAGGACATGCCTGGCGCCTGGTCAGCGGCACCCTGCGGCTGGACCATGACGACGACACCGGTCCGCGGTTCGCCGGACTCGCCATGAGCGGCGATGTGGTCGGAGCGGAAACCCTGCTCTTCGGCCGCTACACCTTCAGCGCCCACGCCCTGTCGCCCTGCACGCTGAAACCCTGGACCCAGGCCGCCGACGCGGCAGCCAGCGGGTTCTGGCTGCAGACGGTGGCCGCCGCGGAACGGCGGATGGGCGCGCTGCTGGCCCTGCGCTGCGGCAAGGCGACGGAGCGCATCCGCAAGCTGCTGGCGCTGATGAGCGGCGGCGGCTGCGCCGTCGTGCTGCCCAGGCTGCGGGATATCGCCGACATCACCGACCTGACCCTGGAAACCGTCTCCCGCACGATCACCTCCATGGGGGCCGACGGCACGCTGGACGTGCAGGGTCGCCATCGCGTGCGCTGGGTACGCGACGTGACGGAATGAGGCTGGCAAGCGGAGAGGGCCGGCGGCGTGCCGGTGTGGGGCAGGGGCCGCCGGGCGGCGGGCGCCTTCCAGCGATCTGCCTGGGTGCCGGCGGCGGCGCCGGCCGCTCAGGCCTCGCCGGCCAGCATCCTCGCCATGCCGGCCATCACCGTGAGGTTGGCCTGCTCCATTGCCGCCAGCGCGGCCAGGGCGGCGGCGGGCTTGCCGGCGTAGTGCAGTTCCAGCGCGCGGCGGGCGTGCTGGTGGACCTCGCGGTGCGGCTGCTCCAGGGCGGCGTAGCCGGGCAGGCGGGCGTAGCGGGTCTTGCCCTCGCCGTCGTAGTACCAGCGGCCGAGGCGGCAAGCGGTTTCGTCCGGCAGGGCGTCGGGGCGCAGGTCGGAGAGGCCGAGGAGCACCTTGTACACCTCCAGCTTCAGGCCCAGCTCTTCCAGGTTGGCGAGCTCCACGTTCGCCAGCCGGGCGGAGCTGGCGGAAGAGTGCTCCACCTCACGCGACAGGCCGATGAGGTGCTGCATGCTGAGGGTGGCCTCCGCGCTGTAGCGGGAAAACGCTTCCATGTCCTGCGCGCCCAGCTGCATCACCGCCCTGGCCGCCCCGGTGTCGCCCTGAATCGCGGCGACCCGCTCGGCAATGTCGCCGGTGGCCTTGCCGGTGCGTTCGGCGAGTTTGCGCACCTCATCCGCCACGACCGCGAAGCCGCGGCCGGACTCGCCTGCGCGGGCGGCCTCGATGGCGGCGTTCAGCGCCAGCAGATTGGTTTGCGCCGCCACCTCCCTGATCAGCTCGACGATGCCGCCAATCTCTTCGGCGCGGTGGTGCAGGCCCTCGACCCTGGCGGAAGCCTCGCCCATTTTCCCCACCATCTGCTGCAGCCGGCCAGCGATGGTCTCGAAGGATTGGCGGTTGCTCTCGGCATGTTCGGCGGCATCCACCGCCTTGCCTTTGTCGCGGTCCAGCGCGCCGACCAGTTCAAGGAAGGAACCGCCGACACCGGCCAGGGAGTCGCCGAAGCTGCCGAGGTTGCGGAACACGCCGTCCAGCACCTCGCGCTCCTGCTCGCGGGCGGCAAGGCGCCGGCCGAGTTCGGCACGGTCGGCCTCGGCCGCCTCCAGCCGGGCGAGCAGCGCCGCGTTTTCGCTCGCCAGCGCGGCGCAGCGCTGCTCGGCTTCACGCTGCGCGCGGATATCGGGGAAGGGCCACATCGCGGTTCTCCGCTGCGGACTAGGGGCAGTTCAAGGGAAGTTCAGGGCAGCCAGAACTTGGCATCTTCGGTCACCGTCACCGCGGGATCGGCCTGGTCGGTCACGGTGAACTCGATGCGGTGCGGGCCGCTGCCGGCAGCGCCCGGCGCCACCCGCACCTGTACGGTGGCGGCGGCGGTGGAGGCGCCCTGCACGCTCACCGTCAGCGCTTCGGCCAGGTGGATGCCGTCCAGCCCGGCCACGCTCACCACGTAGTGGCGCTCGCTTTCGCTGGCATTGATGAGCTGCAGGCGGAAGGCGTTCTCGATGGAGCCGTCGTCCGCCTCGCTGGCCAGCGCGGCGCGGTCGCGCTGCACGTCCACTTTCAGCGGCACCCGGGTCGCCAGCGACCAGGCGGTGGCGGTGAGCGCGACGAGGAAGACCGCGCTGTAGATGAGCACCCGCGGCCGCAGCGCGCGGCGCAGGATGGTGGCGCGGGAGCTGCGGTGCTTGAGCGCGTTCTCGGTGGAGTAGCGGATGAGGCCGCGCGGGTACTGCATCTTGTCCATCACCTGGTCACAGGCGTCGATACAGGCGCCGCAGCCTATGCACTCCAGTTGCAGGCCGTTGCGGATGTCGATGCCGGTGGGGCAGACCTGCACGCACATGCTGCAATCCACGCAATCGCCCAGGCCCTGCTCCTTGGCGACCACCTTCTTGGAGCGCCCGCCGCGCGGTTCGCCGCGGGCCTCGTCGTAGGCGACGATCAGGGTGTCCTGGTCGAACATCACGAACTGGAATTGGGCATAGGGGCAGATGTACTTGCACATCTGCTCGCGCATGAAGCCGGCCATGCCATAGGTGGCGCCGCCGTAGAACAGCACCCAGAAGGTCTCCCAGCCGGACAGCGAGAAGGACAGCGTCTCCACCGCCAGTTCGCGGATGGGCGTGAAGTAGCCGACGAAGGTGAAGCCGGTCCACAGCGCCACCGCCAGCCACACGCCGTGCTTGGCCGACTTGAGGCCCAGCTTGCGCACGCCCCAGGGCGCGGCGTCCAGCTTCATGCGCCTGGAGCGGTCGCCCTCGATCTTGCGCTCCACCCACAGGAAGAGTTCGGTGTAGACCGTCTGCGGACAGGTGTAGCCGCACCACAGCCGCCCCGCCACCGTGGTGAACAGGAACAAGGCCAGCGCCGACAGCACCAGCAACACCGCGAGGTAGATGGTGTCCTGCGGCCACAGTACGAAGTCGAAAACATAGAAGCGGCGGGCATCCAGGTCGAACAGCACCGCCTGCCGGCCATTCCACGGCAGCCAGCACAGGCCGTAGAAGACGATCTGCGTGAGCCAGGCGAACACCCAGCGCCAGCGCTGGAACACGCCGTTGATGCTGCGCGGATAGACCTTGGCTTCGGAGACGAAGAGCGAACCTTCATCCGCCTTGGGCACCGCGCTCAGCCTGGCGCGGCGCAGGGGCTGGGCCGGGGGCTTCGCGTCTTGCGCGGGAGCGGGTGCAGCGGACGGCTGCGGCGACGCTTCAGGGGAAACCGGGGAGAGGGACGGAGTACTGCGGGACGGGGCACTGCGCTGCTGCTCTGACATGGGGATGGACGCCGCGGGGCACGGTAATTTTTCGGGGAAAGGACCGTTGCCAGCGGCGTTGCCGGCGCAGCATAAGATGCATTTCCTATGCAGCTTTCAGATTACCAGCGCGGCAGGCCATAATCAATATGTTTCATACACCTTTAAAGGCCGGCCCATGCGGCTCAGCACCTTCTCCGATTACTGCCTGCGCGTACTGATGTACCTGGGCGAACGCGGCGACCGCCTCAGCACCGTGGCCGAGATCGCCCAGGCCCACGCCATTTCCGAACATCACCTGACCAAGGTGGTGCACCAGCTCGGCCGCGCCGGCTATGTCGAGACGCTGCGCGGCAAGGGCGGCGGCATGCGGCTGGCACAGGCGCCGGCGCAGATCGTGCTGGGCGCGGTGCTGCGCCAGACCGAAACCGACTTCGCGCTGGTGGAGTGCTTCGGCAGCGACTCCCAGTGCTACATGGACGGCGCCTGTCAGCTGCAGGCGGTGCTGGGCGAGGCGCTGACGGCGATGTTCGCGGTGCTGGACGGCCGCACGCTGGCGGACCTGATGCCACGGCCGGCAGGCACGCCGCAAACGCTCGCCTTCGTCCGCCGGCCGGTGGCCGGTCAAGACTGAACACCCCGCTCCACCCTCCTCCGCTTTCGCATTTTCAGCCGCCGAAAGAACCACAGCCCCGCCGTTTCCCAGGCCGCTTTTGCCCGCTTCCCGCGCGGCGAAAACCCTCCATTCCCTGCAAGGAAAATACCGCAGCTGCGCGGCTTCCAGCCCATGTCGCGCTGGCCGGCGCCCCCTGAGGCGGCGGCCTCGCAACCCGATAGGCCGCTTCGGTCCGCGCTGCGAGCGGCTTTGCCGTTTTGATTCGAATCAATCAAATTTCGTCCGCCGCTTCATAGCATGGCCCCGCACACACAGCCGGCCGCCCACCGCGGCCGGCCCTGCCGCACAGACAAAAACGGAGCCTTGTCATGAAAAACACACCCCTGCTGATCGCTGCCCTGCTCGCCGCCACCCTTGCCGCTTGCGGTGGCCAGGAAAGCCCGCCGCCGGCCCCGGCCGCCGCGCCTGCACCACCGCCGGTTGCCGCCGCGCCTGCCGCGCCGCATCCGGGCGAGGCCTCCTACAAGAAGGTCTGTGCCATGTGCCACAGCGCCGGCGTGGCCGGCGCGCCCAAGCCGGGCGACAAGGCCGACTGGGGCCCGCGCATCGCCCAGGGCAAGGACACGCTGTACAAGCACGCGCTGGAAGGCTTCACCGGCCAGAAGGGCATGATGCCGTCGCGCGGCGGAGCGGCGACGATGCCGGACGAGGACGTCAAGGCGGCGGTGGACTACATGGTCTCCAAGTCGGAGTAAGCACCGGGACCAGCCGCCCCCGCCCCAGCGTGTTCGAGCCGGGAGCGGATGGGCTGGGGCCGTCCTTTGTCGCCGCCCGCCGTCCCCCGCCAGTGGGGCTGGCGGTGCGCGCCGCGGCCGGGCCGCGCTGGAACGTCCCTCGCTTCAGCGCAGCCCGAGGCGCTTCGCCAGCCGGTGCAGGTTGGCGCGGTCCACGCCCAGTTGGCGCGCCGCCGCGGCCCAGTTGTCGCGGTGGCGGCCCAGGCTGGCGGCGATCATGTCGCGCTGCAGCCGCTCCACCGCCTCGCGCAGACCGCCGCTGGCGATCTCCTCCTGCGGCACCTCCGCCGTACCTGCAGCCGCTGGCGGCGTCAGCTCCAGGTCGAGCGCGCCCAGGCTGAGGATGCGCGGCCGCTCCGCCTGGGCCGCCAGGGCCTTCAGCGCGGCGCGGCCCACCAGGTGTTCCAGCTCCCGCACATTGCCTGGCCAGGGGTAGGCCAGCAGCGCCGCCTGGGCGTCTGGCGCTAGCCGCAGGCCGCGCAGGCCGAGGCGGGCGCGATTCTGTTCGAGGAAGAAGCCGGCCAGCAGCAGCACGTCGCGGCCGCGTTCGCGCAAGGGCGGCACCCGCAGGGGGTAGGCGCAGAGGCGGTGATAGAGGTCGGCGCGGAAGCGGCCCTGGCGCACCTCCTCCGCCAGATCGCGGTTGGTGGCGGCGATCACCCGCACGTCCACCTGTTGCTCCCGCTCCGCCCCCAGCCGCTGCAGGTGACCGCCCTGCAGCACCCGCAGCAGCTTGGCCTGGGCCGCCAACGGCAGCTCGCCGACTTCGTCCAGGAACAGGGTGCCGCCATCGGCCAGCGCGAACTTGCCGCGGCGGTCGCCCACCGCGCCGGAGAAGGCGCCGCGCACATGACCGAAGAGTTCGCTTTCCACCAGGCTCTCCGGCAGCGCGGCGCAATTCACGCTCACCAGCAGGCGCCCGGCGCGAGGGGAATGGGCGTGCAGCGCCTGCGCCACGAGCTCCTTGCCGACGCCGGTCTCGCCGCCTATCAGCACGGTGAGTTCGCTGTTGCCGACCACCGCGATTTCCTTCTGCAGGCGGCGGATGGCGGCGCTCTGGCCGCTCAGCCGCGGCGCTTCCATCCCGCTCGCGGCCTGGGAGTAGACATCGGCGCGGGCGCGCGCCTCCGCCTCGCTGCGGGCGAGCGCGTCCATGCGCTGGGCGGCGCGCACGGTGGCGGCGGCCAGGCTGGCGAAGCCGGCGAGCAGGGCGACATCGGTCTCGGCGAAGCGCCCGGGCTCCAAGGCATCCAGCGTGAGCAGGCCCCAGGGCCTGCCATCCAGGTAGAGCGGGCAGCCAAGGCAGTCATGCACCTCTAGCCGGGCGCCCAGCACCAGGCCATCGTAGGGATCGGGCAGCGGCGAGGTGGCGGGAAAACGGGTGGGGCCCTCGCCGGCCAGCAGCACGGCGAAGCGGGGATGGTCGGCGACGCGGAAGCGCCGGCCCAGGGTGTCGGCGCTGAGACCGTCTATCGCCACCGGCAGCAACGCGTCGCCCTCCAACCGCAGCAGCGCGGTGGCGTCGCACGGCAGCAGGCGCCGCAGGGCCTGCAGCAGGCGGCGGTAGCGCGCCTCCTCCGGTAGCTCGCGGGCGAGATCGTCCACCAGCGGGATCAGGATGGAAAGCAGCGGCTCTGGCGTCATTCGGACACGCTCCATGTCGAAAAGACAGCAACCCAGCGCTGTCATTCCGACACACTGTGGCAGGAAAGCGCTTGATCCTACAGGCTCACCGGGCTGGCACGAAACCTGATCTCTTCCGCCCGCCCCCGCCGTCCGCAGCGGCCGGCGAACATAAACCCCGTCCCCAGGAGAGATCATGCTGAGTCAGGAACATCGCGCCATCATCAAGGCCACCGTACCCTTGCTGGAAACCGGCGGCGAGGCGCTCACCACCCACTTCTACCGCATCATGCTGGCCGAATACCCCCAGGTGCGGCCGCTCTTCAACCAGGCGCACCAGGCGAGCGGCGATCAGCCGCGCGCGCTCGCCAATGGCGTGCTGATGTACGCCAGGCATATCGATCGCCTGGAAGCGCTGGGCCCGCTGGTGGGCCAGGTCGTGCACAAGCACGTCTCGCTGCAGGTGCTGCCGGAGCACTATCCCATCGTCGGCGCCTGCCTGCTGCGCGCCATCCGCGAAGTGCTGGGCAGCGAGATCGCCACCGACGCGGTGATCGAGGCCTGGGCGGCGGCCTACGGCCAGCTCGCCGACCTGCTGATCGGCGCCGAGGAGACGGTCTATGCCGAGCATGCGGCGGCCGAGGGCGGCTGGCGCGGCGAGCGCGCCTTCCGGGTGGCGCGCAAGGTAGCGGAGAGCGAGGAGATCACCTCCTTCTACCTCGCGCCGGTGGATGGCAAGCCGGTGCTGCGCCACCGCCCGGGCGAGTACATCGGCCTGCGGCTGACCATAGGTGGCCAGGAAGTGCGGCGCAATTACTCCCTCTCGGCCGCGGCCAACGGAGTGGATTACCGCATCAGCGTGAAACGCGAACCCGGCGGCAAGGTCTCCGGCCATCTGCACGACAGCGTGCGCGAGGGCGACGAGCTGGCGCTCTATCCGCCCAGCGGCGATTTCACCCTGCGCGAGGGCACCCGCCCGCTGGCGCTGATCACCGCCGGGGTCGGCATCACCCCGGCGCTGCCGATGATGGAGGCGGCGCTGGCCGAGGGCCGCGAAGTGCATTTCATCCACTGCGCCCGCCATGCCGGCGTGCACGCCTTCCGCGCCTGGGTGGACGAGCTGGCGGCGCGCCATCCCGCGCTGCGCCGCTTCTACTGCTACAGCGAGCCGCGCCAGGGCGACCAGGCCGACGGCGAGGGCTTGCTGACGCAGGAGCAACTGCAGGCCTGGCTGCCGGAGCCGGCCGCGGTGGATGCCTACTTCCTTGGCCCCAAACCGTTCATGGCGCGGGTGAAGAAGCAGTTGGCAGCGCTGGGCGTGCCGGCGGAGCGGACGCACTACGAGTTCTTCGGCCCGGCGGCGGCGCTGGAGGGCTGAGCGCGCTTGCGCCTGGCGAATCCTTGAGCCTTGCGGGGGCGGCCGCGGTGCCGCCCTTTTCCTGCGACCAGCCGATCAGGCTGGAGACGACCTCCGCCGGGCGAACCCCGGCGCCCGCTTGATCGCCCCGACGCTCAGCCGGCTTCGCCCGCCGCCGGCGCCGGCATCGAGTGGCCGTGGTGGCCATGGCCATAGCGCAGCAGCTCGGCGATCTGCACATCCAGGGCGTCGAAGGCGAACACCTCGCCTCCCCGGGCGCGGGCAAAGGTCTCAGCATCCTTGCGCTTGGCGAAGGCCGGCAGATCCGGCCCGCGCATCGGGCCCTTGGCGGTGGAGCCATGCACGAACCAGGCTTGCGCCGCCGGCACCCAGCCGCCGCCGGCGTAGTCGGTGACGTAGCGGGCGGCAATCTCGCCAGCGCCCTGGCCGTTGGTGAAGCGGCTGCTGTCGGCGATGAAGAGCAGCATGTCCACCGGCGAATCGAAGAACCAGGCGTCGCCGCTGGCGACGATCACCTGCGCCGCCCATTGCGGATGGCGCGCCGGATACATGCCGCAGACGGCGCAGCGCGCCAGCGCCGGCACCGGCCGCGCCGCCAGCATCTGCAGCCCGCTGGCGGGGTCGTAGGGATGGACCGCGCCGGGGAAAGGCGCACCGGGGCGGACGATGCAGATGTCCTCGGCCAGCACCTCGGCCAGGCGGTCGGCCGCCGGCCCGGCCGCGCCCGCCGCATGCCAGCCGTAGATGGCGCCGCCCAGCAGCAGCAGGCCGGCGGCCAGCATGCCCAGGCGGCGGAACGGCGTGGCGGCCGGGGCGTTGGCACGGGTTCCGGCATCCATCGCGGCTTACATCCGCTGGTCGTGCAGCGCGCCGCCATCCAGCACCACCATGTCGGCGGTGATGCCCTCGAAGCGGTAGACCTTGCCGCCGTACTCGCCGGCGAATTTCTGCGCATCCGCCTCGCTGCCGAAGCTGGCGATGGTCGGCCCCATGGAGCCTTTGCGGCTGGAGCCGTGCACATACCAGGCGCTCCTGGCATCCACCCAGTGGCCGCGCGGGTTGTCCCACTCGGCCTTGCCCATGTCCTGCACGTAGAGGGCGCGCACGCCGCGCACCTGCTCCGGCTTGAGGTAGAGGGAGAACATTTCCACCGTGTCGCAGAAGAACTCCGGCTCGGCCTTGTCCTGGTAATGGATCTGGGCCTTGGGGCCGGGGTAGTCGGCCAGCAGCATGCCGTCCAGCGCGCACACGGTGCTACGGTCTATCTCGACCACCACCGGCGCCTGGGCCTTGTGGTCGGCCGGGCCGCAGGCGGCGAGCAGCGTGGCGGCAGCCGCGGTGAGCAACAGGCGGGTGCAGGGGGCAAGAGGGGAGGATTTCATGATGTCGTTCTCTCTTTCGTCACTTGCGGAAGCGCCAGGCGGCCACGCCCAGCGGCAGCGCGATCCAGCCCAGCATCACCCCGCCCAGCAGCCAGGGCCGGGCCAGCGCCGGCGGGAACACGGTGGCGAGGCCGTACAGGGTGCGCACATCGTCCAGGCTGAAGATATTGAGGATGCGGAACACATCCGCCGGGTTGGCGAGCAGCAGGTAGGGGTAGAACTCGCTGCCATGGCCATCGCCGCCCAGCACCAGGGCGCCGAGCAGCAGCAGGTCGAACACCAGCACGAAGAAGAACCACAGCGCGATGGCCAGGCCGGAGGCGCGGGTGCGGTCGGCGGCGAACACCGACAGCATCACCGCCAGGCTGAGGAAGGCCATGCCCAGCAGCACCGAGCTGCCCATGAAGCCGAAGTAGTGGAACAACGCGCCCAGATCCAGCTGGCGCGCCAGCACCAGCGCGACCAGGCCGAAGCCGACCACGGTGGAGAAGGTCAGCGCCGCCGCCAGGCCGAGGTATTTGCCCAGCAGCAGTTCGAAGCGGGTGATGGGCAACGCCAGCAGCAGGTCCAGCGAACCGCGCTCGCGCTCGCCGACGATGGCGTCGAAGCCCAGCATCAGCGCGATCAGCGGGATCAGGTAGATCACCAGGCTGACCAGGCTGGCGATGGTGACTTCGATGGAGCGGAAGCCCACCGCGCCCTGCTGGGCGGCGCCGAAATAGGCGATGACCAGGGCGAAGGCAGTGAATACCAGCGCCACCGCCAGCACCCAGCGGTTGCGCAGGCGGTCCCAGAATTCCTTGCCGGCGATGGTGGCGATCTGTCGGATTTCCATGTCGCCCTCCTCAATCGGCGAAGCCGAAGAACACGTCTTCGAGCGAGGGTTCGCGCACCCGGAGGTCGCTCACCCTGCCGGCCAGCATGGTGAGCGCCTCCAGCACCGCCATCTTGAGCTCGCGCCGGCATTGCAGCGCCAGGCCGCCTTCGCAGTCGGCCACCGCCAGCAGCGGCAGGCTGGCGAGCGCGGCGCGCACCGCGGCGATGTCCACCTCGGCCACCCGCAGGTCGATGTTCAACGGCAGGTCCATGCGCTCGCGCAGCGCCTGCACCGTGCCCAGCGCCTGCACCTTGCCGGCGGCCATGATGGCGAGGCGGTCCACCCGCTCCTGGATCTCGGCCAGGATGTGGGAGGTGAGCACCATGGTGACGCCCTCGGCGCGCAGCTCGCGCAGGGTGGCGTAAAAGTCGCGGATGGCTTCCGGATCCAGCCCGGTGGTGGGTTCGTCCAGGAACAGCAGCCGCGGCTTGCCGAGCAGGGCCTGGGCAAAGCCGAGGCGCTGGCGCATGCCCTTGGAGTATTCCCGCACCCGCCGCCGCGCCGCATGGGCGAGGCCGACACGCTCCAGCACCGGCACGCAGTCGGCCACCGCCGCGCCCTTGAGGCGGGCGAAGAAGTGCAGCGTTTCCAGGCCGGTGAGGTTGTCGTAGAGCACCACGTTTTCCGGCAGGTAGCCGACGGCGCGGCGGGCTGCGCGGAAGTCGCGGCCACCGACGGCCACGCCGCCGATGCGGATCTCGCCGGCGGTGGCCGGCACCAGGCCCAGCATCATCTTGAACAGGGTGCTCTTGCCGGCGCCGTTGTGACCGATGAGGCCGAACAGCTCGCCGCGGCGGATGTCCAGGTCCACCCCATCCACCGCATGCACCGCGCCGTAGTGCTTGCGCACGCCGCGCACGCTGACCACCGCTTCGGCGGCCGGGTGTTCCGCGGCGGTGGCCAGCGGTTCGGCGCCCGCGGCGCCTGCGCCGGACGACGCGTTCGGCATTTCAGCGTACGCCAGGGAAGGTCTTGCCACGCCAGTCTCTCCAGTTTTCCTTGTCGGGCCGCATGCGCGGCTTGGGGTCGACCACGCTGGGGGCGCGCAGCAGCGGAAACTGCTGGCCGACCAGACGCAGGGTCTGCACCGCCGGGCTGGCGAGCAGCAGCTTGATCAGCGGATGCTTCCAGCTCAGGCGGTCGACAAGGTCGTTGGCCTCGTAGCGCACATCGCCCACGCCGTCGCCGTTGCGGTCCCAGCCAAGGTAGTTGCTCCAGTGGTTGCCTTCCTTGATCCCCCACAATTCGTCGCGGGCACCGACATAGCGCACCTGCTCGCGGTTGGCGATGAAGTCGTTGCGTTCCACCTGGTTGTTCTTGGAGCCGGCCCACAGGTGCACGCCGACGAGGTTGTCCACCAGCAGGTTGCCGCGCAGGGTGTTGTATTCGGCGTCGTAGATGAAGAAGCCGCGCGAGTTGCCGGCGACGATGTTGTTCTCCACCACCGCGTCCTGGATGGTGCGCAGCATGATGCCGTGGTCGGAATTGGCCCAGACGCGGTTGTTGCGCACCACCTGGTCGCGCACCTCCATCAGCGCCAAGCCGCCGCGGTTCATCCACACATCGTTGTCCTCCCACAGGTTGCGGTAGGAGTTCATGTAGTGGGTACCGTAGCGGCTGTGGTGCAGGCGGTTGCCGCGGAAGATGGCGTCGTGGGTGACGTCTACATAGAGGGCGTCGCGCACGAAGCTGATTTCGTTGCCCAGCACCCGGGCCCGCCGGGTGTTGTAGAGCTGCACGCCGTTGCCGCGCTGGGAGGATTGGTAGTCCCGCTTGCCGGTGATGACGTTGCCTTCGATCAGCACGTCGTTGGCCTGCTCCACCCACAGGCCGAACAGGTTGTAGGTGAGCTCGCAGTTGCGCACCACCGCGCGGTCGGCGCCGGGCTGGATGTAGATGCCGGCGTTCTGCTCGCGCAGGCTGCCGCCGGAGTCGGCCACGATCAGCCCTTCGATGACGACGTCCACCGCGGTGACGCGCAGGGTGTCGCCGCGCTCGCCGCCGGAGATCGTCGGCCGGTCCAGGCCGCGCAGCGTCAGCGGCTTGGTGATGCGCAGGTTTTCCACATAGCGGCCGCGCGCCACTTCCACCACGTCGCCGGCTTCGGCACGGTCCAGCGCCGCCTGGATGGACTCGCCCGGCACCACCCGCAGGGTGGCGGCGGCGGCCAGGGGAGCCAACGCTGCCAGTGCGATGCCGGCGATGAGGATCAGCAAGCGGCGGGCGGTGGGGAGCGTCATGGCGGGAATGCTCACACCACCAGCAGGCCGAGGGACTTCAGCGCCAGGAACAGCGCCGCGCCTGTCAGCAGGTTCTTGAAGCCGACGTAGCACAGCATGTCCATCAGCGAAGCCGCGCGGTAACGCCGGCCCCACCACGGCCCTTCCTTCACGTAGGGCTTGGCGCCGAGGCGGACGATGACTTCGAACACGCTCCAGCCGAACCACCAGCCGATGACGGCGCCCGCCTCCAGCCGGCCGGCGGCCGCCAGCACCCACACCACGCTGACCGCCAGCGCAAGCGCCAGGCCGGCGCCCTGCAGCGCGCGCAACTGGGTGCGCGGCTGGCGGAAGCCGCTGCGGCTCCACGGCCACAGGTGGTCCCACAGCTCGGCGGCCAGCCGGCGCAGTGCGCCGCCTTCCGCCGCGTAGGGCGGCTGCACCGGGTCGGTGAGCATTCTCGGATCGACCATGTTGTTCTCCATTGCCTCAGGGCTGCAACGCCATGCCGCTGGGCGCGTTGGCGGTGGCCGCATTGGCGGCGGCCGCCTGGGCAGCGGCGGCAGACACCGGCTTGATCGGGATGTAGTAGCCGTCCGCGCCTATCGGCGTCAGCGGCTGGCCGGCCTTGCCGCGGCGCTTGCGCTCGTGCACCAGCGGCGGGCAGGCGTGGTCGTCGGTGTAGAGCACCATGCAGTCCAGGCAATGCAGGCATTCGCGCTGGTCGATGCGGCCGTGCTCGTCGATGGCCTGGGAGCCGCAGCCCACCGCGCAGGCCTTGCAGCTGCCGCACTCGGATTTGCGCTTGAGGCCGAACCAGCGGAAGGTCGTCGGCATCGCCAGCGAGGCGCCCAGCGGGCACAGGTACTTGCAGAACGGCCGCTCGGTGAAGATCGACAAGCCGAGCAGTCCGGTGGCGAACAGGGTGTAGGGCCAGCTGCGGTTGAACAGGCCGACCAGGAAAGTGGTCTTGAACGGCTCCACCTCGGCCAGCATCTCCGCCAGCCCCATGGAGAGCACCGACACCGCCAGCAATCCGCCGAACACGCCGTACTTCACCCACTTCAGGCGGTGGTGCCAGACCTTGGGCAGCTTGAACTGGAAACGCTTCAGCCCGACCCACCCGCCTATCTTGTACAGCAGCTCCGACAGCGAGCCGAAGGGGCACAACCAGCCGCAGAACAGCCCTCTGCCCCACAGGAAAACGGTGGCGACGATGAAGATCCAGAACAGGAAGATGAAGGGATCGGTAAGGAAGAGCTCCCAGCGCCACTGGAACAGCAGCGCATGGAACCAGGTGAGCACCTGGGTGATGGAAGGCTGCGCCATCAGGTGAAAGCCGACGAAACCGATGCTGATGAGCCAGAAGCTGTACTTGAAGCCATTCACCGGCCACTTGTTGTTGCGGGTGGCGGCGCGGGTCAGGCGGTCGCGCTGGGCATACACCACCGCCACCGCGATCAGCAGCGCGGCGAAGGCGGCGATCTCGTAGCGGCGCGTCTGCCACACCCGCAGCCAGGGCGGCGCCGGCTTCTTCACCTCCGGCCGGCCGCCGTCCAGGTACTGCGCCGGCAGCCAGTATTCGCTGTCGAAGTTGGCGAAGCTGCGGGTGCCGGTTTCGCGGTCCACCCGGTTGCCGAGGAAGGTGAACTTCCACGGGTAGGCGGCGGAAAAAGCATCGGAGCGGATGATGAAGATGGCCGACTCGTCGAAACGCGGCGCGCCGGCCGCCGCCAGGCCGTAGAGGTTGAGGTAGTCCAGGTCGCGGAAGGTGAAGGCATCCTGCCCCTGGCGTACCTGCACCCGGTCGTACAGGCCGCCGCGCACGAAGCCGGAGCCCTTGAAGGACTCCTTGCCGCCGCTGCGAATCACGAAGATGGCGTGCTCGCCCGGCTTCAGCCGCGCCAGCAGGTTCTGCCAGCCGGCCTCGCCCAGCACCGCGCGGCCGACGTCCGGCTGGTTGAGGTAGCCGTACCAGAGTTCGATGAAGGGCTGGGCGGCGCGCGGCAGGCCGACCTGCTCCGGCGTCACCGTCAGCTTCTTCACGCTGCCTTCCGTGGCGAGCGTCGCCCAGTCCGGCGTGGCGCCGGTTTCCAGCAGCCGCGCCTGCGGCCGCACGGTGCGTTCGAGGATGCCGACCTGGCGCGCCACCGCTGCGCCGGAGCTCATCATCACCTGGTTCTGCGCGATCACGGTGACGGTGGCGCCGGAGATGGCGTCCAGGCCGATGATGTCTTCCTCCGGCCGCGACTGGCCGATCTCGATGTTGTCGCCGACGAACTTGCCGAGATACTGCTGGTTGAAGCGCACCAGCGCCGACTCCGGGATACCCAGCAGCAGGATGGGCTCGGAGTGCTTGAGGATGCGGCTGCCGGTGAAGCGGCCAGTCGCGTCCATGCCGATCAGCGTCACCACCGGTTTGCCGGAATAAGCGGGGATGTCGGTGATGTCGGTGGACAGCATCACATAGCCCGCCAGACGCTTGCCGTTTTTCTCCTCGACATAACCTTCGACATAGAAGGGTCTTCCCTTGCGCTCGGAGAAAATCGTGGCACCCGGAAGCACCTCGGCACAGGGCACGTAGTCGCACAAGCGCGGGGCGGTGTTCAGTTCGGCGGGCAGCTTGGCCTCGTAGGCATCCGCCCGCACCAGGGGGGCCGCGAACAGCAGCGCGGCAAGAAGAAGGAGCCCACGCAGGGCCTGGGGGATCATCATGGTACGGTCCGTCTTGACGGCATGGCCGCAGTCTAGGAAGCACGGCTCAGGCTGTACTTGTTGCGGGTCAATTTCCGCCAGGTGCGCCGCCGGACCGTGCGGCGGAAAAAAAGCGAGGGGCGCAAGGCCCCTCGAATCGCACCCCATGCAACCCGGGAAAAGAAAGGGATCAGGCCTCCACGATCATGCGCGAGCGCATCTCGAGGTGCAGCGCGTGGCAGAAGTGGGTGCAGTAGCACCAGAACACGCCCGGCTTGTCGGCCTTGAAGGTGACGGACTTCGTCTCCTGCGGATTGACGATGAAATTGACGTTGTACTTCGGGATGGCGAAGCCGTGCGTCAGGTCCTCCACCTTGTCGAGGTTGGTGAGGATGATGGTGACTTCATCGCCCACCTTGATCTTGAACTCCCGCGGCTCGAAAGCCGGCGCCAGCGAGGCGATCCTGACGGTGACCTTCTTGCCGTCGCGGAACACGCCGGCTTCCTTCTGATCCTTCACCGCCAGCGGGAATTCGTTCATGTCATAGACCTGCTTGGGCCGCAGCAGATCGCGCTTGAAGATGATGAAGTCGTGCGGCTCCGGCCGTACCGGGTGGTCCGCCACCAGCTTCATCTTCTCGCCGGAGATGTCCACCAGCTGCTCGGTTTCCGCATGCAGCGGGCCGACCGGCAGGAAGCGGTCCTTGGAGAACTTGCACCCCACCGCCAGCCACTTGCCGTCGGCGAAGCGGGTTTCGGACTGGGAGGCATTCACATGGCCCGGCTGGTAGGTGACGTCCAGGCGATCGACGACGTACTGCGCGCTCTTGTCACCGGCGTGGAATCTGATCGCCGCATCCACGTTCCATTTCACGATCTGGCTGTCGAGGAAGAGCGTTGTGTAAGCGTTGCCGCGGCCGTCGAAGGCGGTATGCAGCGGCCCCAGGCCCAGTTCCACTTCGGCGACGATGGCCTTGTCGATGTCGTCCAGCTTGCCGTCGAACCAATCCAGCACCTTGGCCAGCTCGATCACCGTGCCGGTGGGCGAGAGCTTGCCGGCGCAGATGAAGTACTTGGCGTCCGGCGTGGCATTCACGCCGTGCGGGTTCTTCGGTACCGACACGTAGCCGACCAGCGCGCTCTTCGGGTCCGGGTTGGCGGCGCGGGTGCCATCCACCACCGGCACCTTGGAGGTTCCTATGGTGGTGGTCTTGCCGGCCTTCACCGCTTCCTCGACACGAGCGATGTTGACGAACAGGCAGGCGTCGCGCTCGGCGGACATCATGCCTTCATAGTGATAGCCGCCTTCGGTGTTGTACTGGTTAGTCGCCGCCAGCTTGCCGTCGTAGGAGGTGGCCACCAGGTCGCAGTTGCCGTCGATCAGCATCTGCCAGCGCACTTCCATGGTTTCCGCATCGACGCAGGAGAACAGCGAGCGGTATTTCTCCGGCGACTCCAGGTCGCGGCCGTCGTTCGGCAGCGGAACGTGGAACTCGGCGCCGCAGAACACGCGGGTGGTGTAGTTGATCGCCGGGTCCACCGGGTCGCGCTTGTCCGGGAAGATGCCGTGGAAGCCCTGCACATTGGGCAGCTCGGTGATCTTGTCGCAGATGAAATAGTCCAGCCGGATGCGGGCGATGCGGCTGTTGATCTTGTCGTTGATCCAGGCGTAGCGGCCGTCGTAGTTGCCGTCCTTGTAGGAGGCGTGGGTGTGGTGGGTGTCGGCCACGGTGTACTTCAGGCTGCCGTCCGCCTTGGTGCCCATCACCGCCTTGGACTCATTGGTGATGCCCCAGCCCACCAGCGCATCCGGCACGAAGCACGGCACCCGGTGCAGTTCGCGGCCGGAAGGCATGCCGAGCACCCGGAAGTCGCCGGTGTGACCGCCGCTCCAGAAACCGTAATACGTATCCAGTTCGCCCGGCTTCAGGTGCGGGTTCTGGCCTTCGTGGGCGGCGTCGGCATGGCCGGCCGCGGCGGCAGGCGCAGCGCTGGCCGGCTTGCTGTCCTGGTTGCAGGCGGACAGGCCGACACTCATCGAGGCCCCCGCAAGCCCCGCTACCGCCGCGGTGTTGAGGAATCTGCGACGGCTCGGATCCAGCTGCTCCTCGGGCGTCTTGTTGTGTTCTCGGCTCATGTTGCGTGACTCCGTTTGCGATGGGATGACCTTTTTGTCGGGGTCGATTCTCGAAGTCCGCGACAGCGGAATCCTTGATCCACCGCAAATTCGGAAAGTCACTTCGCGCAGGGCGAACGCGGCCATGGCCAGCGATACATCGGCGCGGCAGGGGTAGCCACACCATGCGGATATTCAGCAGGCCCGGCCCGGCGGACACGGGCATGCCGTTTTGTTGCGGGAGATTTCGCCGGGGCGCAAAAAAACGCCCGGAAAGGGCGTGCAGAAGGGCGCACAGAAATGGAAAAGGCCCCTGGAATTCCAGGGGCCTTTTCGTATCTGGCGGAGACGGAGGGATTCGAACCCTCGATGCGAGTTTTAGCCCGCATGCTCCCTTAGCAGGGGAGTGCCTTCGACCTCTCGGCCACGTCTCCGTTACGAGGGCGCGACTATAGCTGGTTCGCGCCAACGGGTCAATTTCAAGCTTCGCCGCCGTCCAGGCCGAAAGCCTTGTGCAGCACGCGCACCGCCAGCTCAAGGTATTTCTCTTCGATGGCGACGGAAATCTTGATCTCGGAGGTGGAGATCATCTGGATGTTGATGCCCTCCTCGGCCAGCGTGCGGAACATCTTGGAGGCCACGCCCGGATGCGAACGCATGCCGACGCCGACCACCGAAACCTTGGCCATCGTCTTGTCGCTCTTCAGCTCGCGGGCGCCGAAATGCGCCTTCACGCCGTCGAGGATCTTGGCCGCCTTGTCCAGGTCGCCGCGGCCGACGGTGAAGGAGAAGTCGGTGGTGCCATCGTGGCCGACGTTCTGGATGATCATGTCCACATCGATGTTCGCGTCCGCGATCGGACCGAGGATCTGGTAGGCGATACCGGGCTTGTCTGGCACGCCGAGAACGGTGAGCTTGGCCTCGTCGCGGTTGAAGGCGATGCCGGAGATAACGGGCTGTTCCATGTTGCTGTCTTCCTCAACTGTGATGAGCGTGCCCTCCCCTCCGTCCTGGAAACTGGACAGGACACGCAGCTTGACCTTGTACTTGCCGGCGAATTCGACCGAACGGATCTGCAGCACCTTGGAACCCAGGCTGGCCATCTCGAGCATTTCCTCGAAGGTGATGGTGTCCAGCTTGCGGGCTTCCGGAACGATGCGCGGGTCGGTGGTATAGACGCCGTCCACATCGGTGTAGATCTGGCATTCGTCAGCCTTGAGCGCCGCCGCCAGTGCAACCCCGGTGGTATCCGAACCGCCGCGGCCGAGCGTGGTGATGTTGCCTTCGGCATCCACGCCCTGGAAGCCGGCGACCACCACCACCGAGCCCTGCTGCAGGTCGCGGCGCACGCGCGCTTCGTCGATCTCCAGAATGCGCGCCTTGGTGAAGGAGGAGTCGGTGAGGATGCGTACCTGGCTGCCGGTATAACTCTTCGCCTTGACGCCAATGTCCTGCAGCGCCATGCACAGCAGGCCAATGGTGACCTGCTCGCCGGTGGAAATCACCACGTCCAGCTCGCGCGGCTCGGGCGTCGCCGCCACTTCCTTAGCCAGCGCAATCAGCCGGTTCGTCTCGCCGCTCATCGCCGAAACCACGACCACTACGTCATGGCCCTCGGCGCGGAACTTGGCCACCTTGCGGGCAACGTTCTTGATCCGCTCGGGGCTGCCCATGGAGGTGCCACCATACTTCTGAACTATCAGAGCCATCGATCCAAGCGCCTGTGGATAAAGCCCGAAATTCTATCCAAAGGCGGAGGTTTTTGCAGGAGTGAGAATCTTGGCACGGAGAACCGCAAATATTGGTTACGGTTAACCCGGAACTGGGCGGCATCCCGGTTGTATGTATGAAGAATAGTGATCTATACTTGATTCACCCTACAACTTAAGTCGTAGGAACTTCTTAAAACCCAGCCAGGTCACATATCAAGTCTGGCTACCCAACACAGGGCTAAATCATGAAAAACGCTGAAACCATTGATGTTCGCGAGATTCGCCGCAAGCTTGGTCTGAACCAGTCCCAGTTCTGGTCCAAGATCGGTGTAACCCAAAGCGGTGGCTCCCGCTACGAGAGCGGCCGCAACATTCCGCGCCCCGTCCAGGCCCTGCTGCGCCTGGTGCACATCGAGCAGATCGACATCAGCAAGGTGAAGAAGGACGACGTGGAAGTTGCCGAGTACCTGAAGGCGACCAACCCCGACCTCTACAAGTCGCTGAAGAAGGAAGCCCGCGCCAAGAAGAAAGAGCGCAGCTGATCCGTGCCGGCAGTAGGCAATCTCAAGGGCTGACGCGTACCGTCAGCCCTTTTTCACGTATACGGGCGGCAAGCGCCTCCAGTTCCTCGGCGGCAAGCGCCGTCAGATGGCTCGCCTCCACCTGCATGGAAGGGCGAGCAAGGCCGTAGAGCAGTACCCCTTGCAGCGTGTCCACACCCGCCGCGGTCAGCACGTCCAGGTAGGCTGCAAGCTCCCTGCCAGACGGCGGTGTCCCATCCCAGCGGAACATGCAGGTCTGTACCCAGGTCGGGCACAGCGAAGCGCTCAATGCCAGGTGCTTCGCCACCACTGCCGGCTCCATGCGCACGCCGTTGATGCGCGCCATGGCTTCCGCCGTTCCGGCGTCCACCTTGAACCACACCTCGCCGCCGGCCTCGCCCAGCGCCCGCACCCCCTGCTGGACATGTTCCTGCGCGATCAGGCTGCCGTTGGTGATCAGCCGGATCGGCACTTCGCTTCCCAGGCCGGCCCGTTCCCGCAGGCGCACCGCCAGCTCGACCGCTTCCGGGAAGACCGCCGCGCTGGTCGGCTCGCCATTGCCGGAGAAGGCGAGGTCGCGGATCGTGCGCATGCCTTCCGGCGCATGGCGTTGCAGCCAGTCGCCATGGACGAGATCGTCCAGGAAGCCTCCCAGTTCCTGCTCCAGCTGCGCCAGATCGATGACAGGTGCCTTGCCCCGGACCAGGTCCGGCACCTGGCAGTAGGCACAGTGCCAGTTGCAGGCGTTGTTCGGATTCAGGTTGATGCCGATGGACACGCCCCCGGCACGACGCGACAGCACCGGATAGACATAGGTCAGCCCGGCCAGATCACGGTCGTGGTTGCGGATGGTGAGGGGGCGGACAGGGGAAATCATCATCGACTCAGAGGGTTGCAGGGAAAGACAGGCGCCGCAGCAAGGGCGGCGGGGAGAGGGCCGGTGCTATAATCCGCGGCCCTTCTGTTGAGACTCGCCATGCGCATCACCCGCCGCCTGGAATTCGACGCCGGCCACCGGATACCGGACCACGCCAGCCAGTGCCGCCACCTGCATGGCCACCGCTATGTGCTGGAGGTCACCCTGTCGGGCGACATCATCAAGGCCGATGGGCAGCCGGTCAACGGCATGGTGATGGACTTCGCCGACGTCAAGCGCATCGCCAACGAACAGGTCGTCAGCCGCTGGGACCACGCTTTTCTCGTCTATCGCGGCGACAGTCTGGTGGTGGATTTCCTCGCCACGGTTCCCGGCCACAAGACGGTGGAACTGGATGTGGTACCCACCGCCGAGAACCTCGCCGCCGTCGCCTTCCGCATCCTGGATGCGGCCTACCAGGACATCTACGGCAATCACCTGCGGCTGGAACGCGTCCGCCTCTACGAGACGCCGAACTGCTGGGCCGATGCGCTGCGGGACGAAAACCCGGGCTGACCCGCAAGCGCACCGCAATGAAAAAGGGAAGCAGCGGCTTCCCTTTTTCACGTCCGGCGCCGGGCTTTTCAGGCCGCGTAGCGCCGCAGCCGCATCGAGAACTCCTGCAGCTGCTGGATGCCGCTCTCCTCCGCGCGCACCATCCAGTCGTGCAACTGCTTCAGCAGTTGCTCGTGGGTCGCGGCGGAACGGGCCCAGATCGCCGACAGCTCCTCGCGCATGGACACCACCAGGCTGAGCGCGGTGCTGTCCTTCATCACCACCTGCAGTTGCTGCTTCTGGCCCTCGGCGAGGTGGCGCTCCTCGCCGGACAGCACCCAGCGCTTCAGCGCCTTGGCATCGAAGCTGCCGGCGTGATGACTCTTCACCAGCTTGTCGATCTCCTCTGCGCAGATGCGCTTCAGCGAGGCGACGTAGTGGGTCATGACGTCGTAGCGATGGGTGATCACCGCCTGCAGGGTATCCAGGTCGGGAATCAGCTTGGCCTCGCCGAACTTCGGCGTCGGGATGACCTTCTTCACCTTGGCCAGCCCGAGCCGCTCCAGCGTGCGGATATACACCCAGCCGATGTCGAACTCATACCAACGGGCGGAGAACTTGGCCGAGGTGGCGAAGCTGTGGTGGTTGTTGTGCAGTTCCTCGCCGCCGATGATCAGGCCCCAGGGCACCAGGTTGGTGGAGGCGTCGGTGCAGTCGAAATTGCGATATCCCCAGTAATGGCCAAGACCGTTGACCACGCCGGCGGCCCAGAACGGAATCCACACCATCTGCACCGCCCAGATCGTCAGGCCGATGGGGCCGAAGGCGATGAGATCGATGATCAGCATGAGGGAAACGCCCAGCGTGGAGCGCCGGTACACATTGCGCTCCAGCCAGTCGTCCGGCGTGCCGTGGCCGTAGCGGGCCAGGGTTTCAGCGTTCTTCGCCTCGGCCCGGTACAGCTCGGCGCCCTCCCACATCACCTTGCGGATGCCGCGCGTCTGCGGGCTGTGCGGGTCTTCCTCGGTTTCGCACTTGGCGTGGTGCTTGCGGTGGATGGCCGCCCAGGCCTTGGTTTCCATGCCGGTGGTCAGCCACAGCCAGCAGCGGAAGAAATGGCTGGGAATGGGATGCAGATCCAGCGCCCGGTGGGCCTGGTGGCGGTGGAGGAAGATGGTGACAGAGGCGATGGTGATATGGGTAAGCACCAGGGCGACGAGGACGTAGCCCCACCAGGGAAGATCGAACAACCCGGAGATCATGTGCAGAAGAGTCCTTGCAGGGAAAAAGCCGTGCCGATTCTACGTGATGGCCTGGCGGGAAATCGCCACAAAACACACGCCTTGGTCAATCCTTGGCCACGGAGTCTGGGACAGGCAAGACGGCGTTCAGTTCGGAGCCAGGAAGCAGCCGCACCTCGCGCTGCGGATAGGGGAAGCCGATGCCTTCGGCCTTGAAGCGGCGCATCACCTCCAGATTGATGGCGGAGGAAATGCCCAGCGTGCCTTCGTGCGGATCGGCGATCCAGCAACCCAGCCGCAGGTTGATGCCGTTGTCGCCGAAGCTGACCAGGTAGGCGCGCGGCACTGGCGTCTTCAGCACCCGCGGCTGCCCCGCGCTCACTTGGACCAGGATGGCCATCGCCTTCTCGATGTCCGCGTCGTAGGCCACCTGGAAATCCAGCGACACGGAAACATTGGTGTCGCTGTAGGTTTCGTTCTTGACGATGGAGCCCACCAGGGTGTCGTTGGGCACGATGGACTCCACCCCGTTGCCGGCGCGGATGACGGTGTAGCGGGTGGTGATCTCCCGCACCACGCCGCGCTCGCTGCCGACGGTGATCAGGTTGCCGATGCGCAGCGAGCGGTCCAGCAGCAGGATGAAGCCGGAGACATAGTTGGCCGCGATCTTCTGCAAGCCGAGGCCGAGGCCGACGCCCAGCGCGCCGCCGAACACCGACAGCGTGGTCAGGTCGATGCCCACCATGGGCAGCGCCACCAGCACGGCGATGAGCAGCAGCAGGGCATTCGCCACCCGCGCCATCACCACCCGCACGTTGGCATCCAGCCCGGCGGCGGCGGAGAGGCGGCGGTCCACCACCCCGCCTATCCACAGCGCCACCAGCACGGTCAGCAGCACCATGGCGGCCCCCTGCATCACCATCCACAGCGACAGCTTCTGGCTGCCCATGGTGAAGGAGATGGCGTCCAGCCCGTCGATGACTTCCGGCAGCCAGCCGACGATGTGCAAGGCCACCACGATCCAGGCCAGCGCGGCGAAGCTGCGCTCGAAGCCGCCCAGCCAGCTGGAGTGGCCCACCGCCTGGCGCACCGCGAAGACGACGAAGCGGATCACCGCCAGCGACATCAGCAGCGGCACCGCGAGGTCGAGCAGGTAGACGTTCTGGAACTTGTTCAGCACCGCGCGGGCGCCCACCACCAGGATGAGCGCCGACAGCGGGAAGATCACCCGCCGCACGCCGTGCTGGCCGAAGCGGCGCGCGGCGCTGGCGGGCATCCCGGCCTCCCTGGTGTTGGCGCCCGCCGCCCGCTTCGAAGCCAGCCGCTGCACCATCCAGGCAGCCCCCAGGCACAGCGCCAACGCCGCCACCTGCCAGATCACCCGGGGGTCGTGCAGGTCTGCCCAGATGTGCTGCAGCAGGGCGGCGAACTCGGTTCCGGCGGCGTCAGTGGACATGGCTTCCATACGGAGGACTTCCTCGATCAGGGCTTCCAGGGCAGACGGGTGATGGGCGTGGCCTGCGCGCGGTGGCGCTGCCAGTTGTCGCGATAGGCACCGGCCAGCGCGCAGTTGTCGCGTAGCACCAGCACGTTCTCCGCATTGCGGTTCTGCGCGGACCAGGTGAAGTTGTAGGAGCCGGTGGCGACCGCACAGTGCGGGCCATCGGCATCGGCGATCAATAGCTTGTTGTGGGCGGCGGCGTAGCGGGTTTCCAGCGCCACCGGCACACCGGCGGCCAGCAGGCGCGGCAGGGCGTTGCCCTTCTCCCGCTGGTTCATCTTGGCGTCGGCCAGCACTTCCACCGCCACGCCACGCGCTTGCGCCGCCACCAGGGCATCGGCGATGCGCCGGCTGGTGAAAGCGTAGGCCTGCACCTGCAGGCTGCGGCGGGCGCTGCCGATGACCTTGAGCAGCAGCTTCTCGGCATCGTCGCGCGGGGTGAAGGCCACCTCCACTTCGCCGCTGGCCGGCATGCGCTGGCTGGCGGCGGCAGGAGTAAAGGCTGGCGCCAGGAAGGCGGCCAGCGCGAGCGCAGCCAGCAGTCCCCGGGCACGGTGCCGGGGACCAGGACAACGCTCAGGCATCGGCGCTCCGTTCCAGCACTGCCGCGAAGAAGCCGTCGGTGTCATGCAGTCGCGGACTGAGGCGCAGGCGTTCGCCGGTCTGCAGGGCCACGCCCTGTTTCTCCAGCACCGCGCTGGCGTCGATCTGGCGGAAGCCGGGGTGAGCGGCCAGGAAGGCATCCACCACCGCGTCGTTCTCTTCCGCCAGCAGGCTGCAGGTGGCGTACACCAGCCGCCCGCCCGGCCGCACCAGGCGGGCGGCGGAGGCCAGGATGGCACGCTGCTTGGCGACCATCTCGTCCACCCCGGCGGCGCTCTGCCGCCACTTCAGGTCGGGATTGCGGCGCAGGGTGCCCAGGCCGCTGCAGGGCGCATCCACCAGCACCCGGTCGGCCTTGCCTGCCAGGCGCTTCACCTTGGCGTCGTTCTCATGCGCGATCAGCACCGGATGCACGTTGGACAGCCCGGCCCGCGCCATGCGCGGCTTGAGCTTGGCGAGGCGCTTCTCGGCGACGTCGAAGGCGTAGAGGCGGCCGGTGGAGCGCATCATCGCGCCCAACTGCAGCGTCTTGCCGCCGGCGCCGGCGCAGAAGTCCACCACCAGTTCGCTGCGCTTGGGCTGGACCAGCAGGCCGAGCAGCTGGCTGCCTTCATCCTGCACTTCCACCGTGCCATCGAGGAACAGCGGGTGCTTCTGCAGCGCCGGCTTGCCGCCGAGGCGGATGGCCTGGGGCGACCAGGCGCCGGCTTCGGCCTTGAAGCCTTCGGCGTTCAGCCGGGCCAGCACTTCGTCGCGATTGCCCTTCAGCAGGTTCACCCGCAGGTCCAGCGGCGCCGGCTGGTTGAGGCTGCGGGCGAGGTCCAGCAGCGTTTCCTCGTCATGGGTAGCGAGCAGGCGCTCGGCCAGCCAGTCGGGCAAGTCGGCGCGTTCGGCCAGGCTGCCGCCATCGATGGGGGCGGCCTTCACCTCCGCCACCCAGTCGCGCTCGGTCGGCGAGGCCAGGCCCTCGAACTGGCGCATCGGCCAGCCTTCGCCGCGCGCCAGCCAGGCCAGCAGCAGCTGGCGCGGGGTGGCATCGTCGCCGGCGACGCGGCGCAGCCAGCGCAGGCGGCGCAGGATGCCGTACACCGATTCGGCGATGAAGCCGCGGTCGCGGTGGCCAAGCTCGCGGTTGTCGCGGAAGTGGCGCGACAGCACCGCATCCGCCGGGTGTTCAAAGGCCAGCACCGCGCCCAATACCTGGGTGGCCTGGATCAGCAAGCCGCGGGAGATGGCGGCCTCGTTCGTCTTGGTCTGTTTCTGCATAGCGCCTTCAGTTGGCGAAGAGGCCGTTCGGGGCCTCCGCGCTCTTCTCTTCCTTGAGTTCTACCATTTCCTGCACGGCGGCCAGCTCACGCTCGCCACCCTTGTTCCCGTCCGCCTGCGCCAGCCGCAGGTGGGTGGCCTGCTGGTCCAGCACCTCGCCCTTGTCGTCCGTCATGCGGATGCGCACCGGCAGCATGCCGTAGTTGCGCGCCAGCCAGATGTCTATGGTGAGCGAGCCATCCTCCGCCTGGGCGCGCAGCCGCAGGGTATCGACCCGGCCTATCGGCAGCCGCAGGCCCTCGTCGCCCACCGCCTCCAGCAGCGCGATCTTGGCTTCCTTGTTGCTCACCACCGTCAGCGGACGCGGCAGGCCGGCGGTGCCGACGATGCCGATCTGGTGCCACAGGCTGAGCACGTCCTGGTCGCCGGGCTGGATCCCGGCGCTGCGCCGCTCGCGCTCGCCGCGGCGGATGCTCACCCTGCCGGCCTGCCAGTCGAACAGCGCCGTCTCCGGCTCCTTGCCCTGCTGCTGCACGCTGAAACGCCGGGGTTGAAGGCCCTGCGGCCCCACCCCGCCCGCGCTGTGCTGGGAATACTGGAAGCCGCGCACCAGCGCGAGCAGCCCGGTGGTGCGCAGGTTCACATCCATGCGATAGCTGTCGTCGTCATGCGACCAGCTGTGACTCGCCTCACCCACCTCCAGGCGCTTCTCGCCGAGGAACACCCGGAAACTGATGCTGCCCTGGGCCGGCCAGCCATCGATGCTGAATGCTTCCGCCGGGGGCGCATTGTCCACCGCGCCGTCCTTTTCCGCCACCGGCAAGGGGGTGGAGACAGGCAGCGCGCCGCCGTTGCCCGGCGCCAGTGAGGCGAACTCCTCGGGCGCATCCACGTCCGGAATCAACTGCCGCGGCGGCGGCGTCAGCCTCGTTGGCTCGGCCTTGGTAGCGGCCGCTTCCGCCTGGCGGACGGGCCTGGGCCGGGGAGGTGCAGCTACCGGCCGGGGCGGCACGGGCCGGATCTCCTCAGGCGGGGGCGCCACCGGCCGCGCCGGCAGCAGCGTGGCCGTCAGCACCGGCTCGGGCGCGGTCTGCCCGGGAGGCACCAGGGAGAAATGCCAGAGATCGCTGCCGAACAAGGCGCCGTGGGCAAGCAGCGAGGCCCCGAGCGCGAGGAGCAGGCGGCGGTTGGCCATGGCCGCCTGCCCTCAGCCGGCTCCCAGCGCCGGCACGGTCCAGCTGGCGCCGGCCTCTGCAGCGCCGACGACCCTCACCCGCTTGTCTGCGCCCAGCTGCAGCCTGCCTTCGACAAACCAGCGCACCGCCTGCGGATAGATGCGGTGCTCCTGCTCCAGCACCCGGGCAGCCAGGCTGGCCTCGTCGTCGTCGTCGCGCACCGCCACCACCGCCTGGATCACCATCGGTCCGCTGTCCAGCTCGGCGGTGACGAAATGCACCGTGGCGCCGTGTACCCGTACCCCAGCCTCCAGCGCGCGGCGGTGGGTATGCAGGCCGGGGAAGGCCGGCAGCAGCGAGGGGTGGATGTTGATCAGGCGGCCTTCGTAGCGGCGCACGAAGTCATCGGTCAGGACCCGCATGAAGCCGGCCAGCACCACCAGGTCGGGATCGCGCGCATCTATCGCCTCGGCCAGCGCGGCATCGAAGGCGCTGCGGTCGGCGTAGGCCTTGTGGTCTATCGCCAGCGCGGCAATGCCCTGCGCCTCGGCGAAGGCAAGCGCCGGCGAATCCGGCCGGTTGCTGATCACCGCGGCGATGCGGGCGCCGGGAATGCCGGCGCGCACGATGGCTTCCATGTTGCTGCCACGGCCGGAAACGAGAATGACGATGGACTTCATGATCCTTGAGGCTTGCAGGAAAGGCTGCGGGAAAATTACCGGGCAGGCGCCGGCGCCCTGGCGGGCGGAAACCGGCGCTAGTGCACCGGCAGGAACACCGCGGTGGCCATGCTCTGGACCACCCGGGTCACCGTACGTTCGGTCTTCTCCTCGATCACGTCGGAGAGAAGCTCCAGCAGGCCGATGATGCGCCCGAACTCGCGTTCGAAGCTGAGGTTGCTTATGTCGCCGATCTCGTTCGACAGCAACAGCAACTCGCCGCGCTCGTCGCGCGCGCTGGCCAGTTTCCAGGCCGCGATCTCGACGTTGCGGGCCGCATTGTAGAGGTGCTGGGCGTCCAGATCATCCAGCACGTAAAACTCCTCCCGGTCGCCGAAGGCCAACTGCACCATGCCCGCCATGCCGACGATATAGGCCATGACCCGGTCGCCGCGGTAGCCGGGGTGCAGCGCCACCTGTATCGCATCCACCCCGCGGCGGTAGCCCAGCTCCTCGAAGCGCCAGCCGTGCTTGTCGTCGAAGATGCGCGACACCGCCGCCTCCAGCGTGGGCGCCGACTTGCGCCACTCCTTCGGGTTGCGCTTGTAGAGCTTCACCGCCAGCCGCCGCAGGCTGATGAAGATGCGCTGCTGGTCCGCCTCGACGAAGCGGTTCACATCCGACTTCACCAGATGCTGCACCGCCCAGGCCGGCAGGCGGCCTTCGCGCGGCGCCGTGCCCGGCGACGAGCAGGCCGCCATCAGCGTGATGCCGAGCACGCCGGCAGCCCAGCCCCTGCGCACACCTATGCCTCCCCCACGCCGCATGCATGCCTCCCCCGTTGCCCGGGCCTCAGAATAGTTTGGGCAAATAATAACCAAGCCCGCGCGCCAGCGGCGTCTGCGCTGCACGGGTGCCTGCCATGCCCTGCCGGCGGCTACGCCCCGCACCGGCCCCGGCCTGGCCAGCCCGTATAATTGCCGGCCCATCCGCCTTTCCTCCGCAGCCGACAATGCCCGTCATCAACCGCCTGCCCGACCTCCTCGTCAACCAGATCGCCGCCGGCGAAGTCGTGGAGCGCCCGGCCTCGGTGCTCAAGGAGGTGCTGGAGAACGCGGTGGATGCTGGCTCCCGCGCCATCGAGGTGCAGCTGGAACAAGGCGGCGTGCGGCGCATCCGCGTCAGCGACGACGGCTGCGGCATAGAACGCGATGACCTCGCCCTCGCCCTGGAGCGCCACGCCACCAGCAAGATCGCCAGCCTGGACGACCTGGAGCGCGTCGGCACCATGGGCTTCCGCGGCGAGGCGCTGGCCGCCATCTCCGCCGTCGCCCGCACCACCATCACCAGCCGCGCCACCGGCGCCGGCCATGCGTGGAAGATAGACGGCGACGACCGCAGCCTCAGCCCGGCGGCGCTCAACGCGGGCACGGTGGTGGACGTAGCCGACCTTTATTACAACACCCCGGCGCGGCGCAAATTCCTCAAGTCCGAGAGCACCGAATACGCCCACTGCGACGAGATGTTCCGCCGCGTCGCCCTCGCCCGGCCGGACCTCGGCATGCAGCTCTCCCACAACGGCCGGGTGATACACCGCCTGCCCGCCGGCGAAGCGGAGCGCCGGGTGGCGGCGCTGATGGGCGACGACTTCCTCGCCCACGCCCGCCAGGTCCATGCCGAAGGCGGCCCGCTGCGCCTCACCGGCTTCGCCTCGCTGCCCGCCTATTCCCGCGCCAGCCGCGACGCCCAGTACTTCTTCATCAACGGCCGCTACGTGCGCGACAAGCTGCTCACCCATGCGCTGCGCGAGGCCTACGCCGACATCCTGCACGGCAGCCGCCACCCGGCCTACGTGCTGTTCCTGGAACTGGACCCGGCGGGCGTGGACGTGAACGTCCATCCGGCCAAGATCGAGGTGCGCTTCCGCGAAAGCCGCGCGGTGCACCAGTTCGTCTTCCATGCAGTGAAGCGCACCCTGGCCGAGTCCGGCGCCAGCCGCGCCGGCTTGGTCGCCGACGAGGATGGCGTGATCCATCCGCCGGTGACCCCGGCCGCCATCGACGCCATGGACGCCGCGCCGCAATCCACGCCGGCCGCCGCCCGCCAGTGGCCGCCGGCCGGCAGCAGCCAGGGCCGGCTGGCGATGGACTCCGCCAGCCGCTCCTATTTCGACTTTGTCGGCAGCGCCCGCCCGGGCCAGGCCAACCGGCCCGCCGACGTCAACGCTCGCCCGGCGCCACCTCCGGCC